>JBMFXH010000023.1:4097-17909 GCA_049964475.1 Vulcanimicrobiaceae bacterium | reverse complement strand
GGGCGCGCCGTGCGCGCGGGTTCCAGCGTGTCGGAGCGTGCCCGTGATAGACGACGTCGGTGGCGATCATCCCGCAACGCCACGAGATATTTGCCAGCGCATCGGGGTGCGTCCGCGTCGTCGCAAGGCGCGCGCGCAGTCGCTCGGCGAGCGCGTAGGCAGCGCGCGGATGCTGCGCCTCGAGCGCATCGATGCGTGCGCGCAAGCGCGGCAGATCGAGCCCGGCGAGTTCGTATTCGATCGCGAGCGCCTCTGCGCCGCGCGCGCGTTCGATCGAGGCGAATAACGCATCGCGCGCCCCGCCCGCCGGCAGCCTTACCGCGTACTTCTCCGCGCTCGTCGTGTCGCCGCGGCGCAGTGCCTCACGCCCGAGCTCGCGCGCGACGAACGGCGCGGGGGCGATGCGATCGATCGCGCGATAGATCGCGATGCCCCAGTGCTGCGGCACGGCGCGCGGCAACGATATCGGTACGGCGGCGCGCGCGAAGAGGGCGTCCGAGCCGAGTTGCACGATTCCCAGCAGCGCCGCCGCGACGACGGCGACGGCGAGCAGCGTTCGCGGGATCAGAATTTAATCGTGAGATCGACGCCGGCGCGTAGTTGCGTCTCGTTCGGCGTCAATTGCAGATTGTCGTTGAAACGGTATTGCCGCGCCTGGAACGTCAGCGTCGCCGGAGCGTGCGGCAGCGTGTACGTTAATTTCCCGAAGTAGCGGCTATCGGTGCCCGAGAGCGTCGTCGGTGAGAGCGACCCATAGGTTCCGACGAGCGTTCCACTGCGATAGCCCAAGCCCACGGTCACGTGCGAGTTAACCGGAACGGCGAGACTCGCACCGATACTCGAGTGCGTGAGGTCGTTAAATGCTGCGGGCGGCAACGCGAGCCGGCTCGCCGCATCGAAACCGAGCACCGGGTCGAGCGTCGGCGTGGGATTCTCCGAGGAGATCAATCCGCGCGAGAGGTGTTCGAAACGGCTCGAAAGACCGAGCGTGACCGTGCGTCCCGCGGTGCGAAATGAGATGTTCGTTTTTCCGCCGAGCACTTGGTCGTTCGCGGGCGGAAGCGGCATCACGAGACCGCCGTGCGACTGCTGCGTCGTCTGTAACTCGACGGTCGTCTTCGCGCCGCGGATCGCGCCGAGGAGCCGGCCGAAGATGTTCGTGCGCGCAGCGGGTTCTTGGAACGCCGGTTGCTGCGAGGGATCGCCGAAATCGAAGCGGAGCGGCTGCGGCGACGCCTGGTCGAAGCTCTCGCCAACCGTCTCGGGCTGCGGAGTGCGGAAGCGCGCGGTTCCGACGCTTACGAGTCGGACCGGCGCCACGGCGGCACCGAACTGCACGCCATCGGGAATCGTCGGCGCCTCCACCGCAAACGAGAGTGCGGTCAGCAGATCGGGGACGACCGAGGGCGCGCCGGGGGCATCGGCGGCGGTTCCCGGGAGCGTGGGCAGCAGGCTCAACCCCCGCAGGGCGCCCGGAACGCTCCGGCTCGAAGCGGCTCCGGCGAGGTGGAAGACCTCGGCCCCGAGCTGCAGCCCCTGGGCGGAGGCAGAAGCAAAGCAGAGCACCCCTGCGAGCACTCCCGCGAAGATCCCTTGTAGGCCCTTCACTTCTACCAAGCCTCCGATAGTGCGGGCGGAAATAGCCCGTGGACTTTTATTATCGGTCGTCCGAGCTTCACCCTACATCTTTAACGGTCGCAGGGCACCGGAAAGTTGCCTCCGGCCCGGCATTTCGCGGCCTAGCGAGCGGCCTGGTAGCGGCGCGCGATCAGTTCGGCGGCGAAATCGTCGATCGGCCGCGGCGGCGTCAGCATGCCGCGCGGCACGAGGCGGCGCCATCCGCGCGGCGGATTCGCCTCGAAATAGAGCTTCCGGGCGTTGAGCGTCGTACTCGTTTCATCGACGCGCTCGCAGGGAAGCCCGAAGTCGGCGAGCTGGTGGAGAATCTCGCTGCCGCGCGTCCCACCGCCGACGGCGATCGCATCGATGCGATAGCGTTCGATCAGCGGGCGGAGATTCTCGACGAGCGTCTCGGGTTGGAGGATCGCGCGAAACGGTACCTCGCCGTCGGCAGTAAGAACCGCCACGCCGACTTTGCGCGAGCCCGGATCGATCCCGAGCACCGTCATGGAATCGAACTCCGGCCCGGCTGCAACAGCGTCACGACGATGGGAATCCGTCCCTCTTGTAAGTAGGTATGCGGATAGATATCGGTCGCCGCCCACGCAACGAGCAGATAACTCCCTTTCCCGCTCTTGAGCATCTCTTGCATGCGCGAAAGCGAGGGATAAACGCTCACCGGCGTGATGTTCGCGACCAGGGCCGAGGAGAGGCCGCGGTTCTGCAACACCTGTGCGACGGCGTTGCTGAGTTGGCGAATACTTAAATTCACGTTCACGTTACGCCCGGCATCGATCTTGAATTCAACGATCTGCGTTTTCGCCGGGTAGATGAGCGTATCGGGAACCGAATCGAGGCTCAGATCGATGCGATCGTTCACGAAGAGGTTGCGGTGCGCGACGGCGATCAACAGCACGTTCGCACGATCGTTCAAAAACCCGAGCTGCGGGCTGCTCGCCGTTGCGTTCAGACGCTCGTAGGTTCCCTTCGGAACGCGCGCCGGCTTCAGGCCGAACGGCACGTAGGTTTGGTTGACGAATTTCACCGTGTCGTCGAAGAACGCGCGCATGATCTCTTTGCGGCGCGCGACGTCGGAGCCTTGCGGGATCGTTGCGTAAAAATCGGTCATCAGGCTATCGACGCCGACCACCAACCGCCCGGTGTTCACTTTCTTGCCGAGCTCGCGCTCGCGTTGTTGCAGGGTCGAGATCTCGCGGTTCACCGAGGCCAGTTTGAAGAACGCGGTCTGCACGTCGCGCGAGGCGAGCAGCGCGACGGTGACGACCGCAAGGGCGATAAGCATGCCGGTGGCGACCGCGACGATCGTCGATGTGTAGCGCGGCCGGATATTAAAGAGCGTGAGGCGCTTGCGCCCGACCTGGTGTCCGACGCGATCGCCGACGTACGAGATACCGCCGGCGAGCAAAACGATGCCGAAGATCAGTAAGGCGCCGCGCAGATCGTCGAGAAAATTCATCGCTTCATACCGCCGCCATCCGCAAGAGACGCCACAAACCGATCCCGGTAAAGATCGCGTTGGGCATCCAGACCAGCAGCGGCGCGATCGCGATAAAATTCTCCGCGAGATACGAGAAGACCGTGAGCACGACGTAGTAGATGAACGCAATGGCGACTGCAAGCCCGAAGCCGAGGCTCGCCCCGCCGCCGCCGCCGCGCAACGCGCGGATACCGAACGGAATCGCCATCAGCACGAAGACGAAACACGCGAACGGGCGCGCTAATTTTTCGTGGAACGCAACCAGATACTTCCGCAACCCGTTGCCGGAGAGCTGCCCGGTCCGAATGAGATCGGCGATCTGTCGCCGGCTCATGGCGTCGGGATCGTTATGGGTCAAGCGCTCGACGATATCGGCTGGCTGCTCCCCGATCGCGATCTCTTGCTGCGCGACATGCGGCTCGGAGATCGTCACGCCGTTCGCATCGAACCGATAGGCGCTGACGTCGTTGAGCAGCCAGCTGTTCGCCTGAAAATCGGCGCGCTTGGCGAAGACGATCTGCACCGGTGTATTCGAGGCGTCGTATTGCACGAGCGTCACGTTGAGCAGCGCTTGCGAATGCGGCTCGTACCCGGTCGCGATCGTTACCTGGCGCCCGCCGCCGGGGAGCGGCGCCGAGACGGTGAGATCTTGGTTGAACGCACTGGTATGGCTGATCGCGCTATCTTCGATGGCGTTGACCTGCGATGCGGCGAACGGCACCACGTTCTCTTGAATGATGTAATCGACCAGCGAGATAACGAGCCCGGCGATCAACAGCGCGCTCACGATGCGGACAAACGAGATGCCGCCGGCTTTCATCGCGGTGATCTCGCTGTCGGCGGAGAGCCGTTGAATCGCAAGCAGCGTTCCCAAAAGCAGGGCCATCGGTATCACCAGCACGACCATGCCGGGAAGCTGCCAGATGAAAATTTCGATCGCCGCCCCGAGCGGCGCGTGATCGTTGCTGACCAGCCGACCGAGTGCGAGAATCTGCGTTGCCGCAAAGATCAGCGTGAAGGCCGAGAGCCCAAAACCGAACGGTCCCGCGAGTTCGAGCAGAACGTAGCGGTCGAGAATCGTGCGGCAGGCGATCGTCCGAATCACAGGCGAAAACTCTCGCCGAGATAGAATTTGCGCGCGACCGGCGAATCGAGCACGTCTTGCGCGCTCCCTTCAACTTCGATCTTACCGTTGTTGAGAATGTACGCGCGGTCGACGATAGCGAGCGTCTCGCGCACCTGATGGTCGGTGATGAGAATGCCGAGGCCGCGGTCGCGCAGTTGGCGGATCATCACCTGGATATCGGCGACGGCGATCGGATCGATGCCGGTAAAGGGCTCGTCGAGCAGAAGAAATGCCGGGTCGGTCGCGAGCGCGCGCGCGATCTCGACGCGGCGACGCTCGCCGCCGGAGAGCGATTCGCCACGAGCGTCGACGAAGCGCTGCAATCCGAACTCTTCGAGCAACGGCATCAGTCGCCGTTCGCGCTCCTCGTAACTCACGCCGCGCTGCTGCCAGATCAGCCGAATGTTGTCGCCGACCGAGAGTTTGCGAAAAATCGAGTTCTCTTGCGCGAGGTAGCCGATGCCGTTTCGCGCGCGCTGGTACATCGGTGCGTGCGTGAGATCGATCGCCCCGTCCTCGTTTTCGAGCACGACGCTTCCACTATCGGGCTTGACGAGACCGACGACCATATAGAACGTCGTCGTCTTGCCCGCGCCGTTGGGGCCGAGCAGGCCGACGACTTCGCCGGTGCCGACATCGGCACTCACGTTATCGACAACCGTGCGATCGCCGTAGCGTTTCACAAGGCCGCGTAATTCGATCTTTCGGTCGTTCATTGTATTCTCACCTTGGAGAGCGCGATATCGGCATCGACGGTCCGGCCGACCGCGTCCATGCCGCGTTCGCCATAGAGATGAACGGCACCGCTCCCGTGCAGCGATTGCGCGCCGCGGCGGTAGGTCAAGGTCTGACAGGTCAGGCGCGCGCCCGCCTTATTCTCGGCGCGGACACCGCCGGTCATCTCGATCGATCCGTCGCGCTCGTCGACGATCGCGCGCGGCGACCGGGCAACTAGCGTCGAGCCGTCGCGAGCCGTAAAGGTGACGCGGACATCGGTGAGGCCCACGCGCGCATCGCTCGCTGCGCCCAAACTGTGAATCGTCCGCGCGAGCAATTCGTATTCACGCGTGTTGTTCCGGCGCGTCTGCACGATACGGATCGGCCGCTTCGCGCTGCCGACCGCTCGCACGGTGAGCGAGGGCAAGCCCAGCGACGGGCTCGGGCTCGTGCTGGGAGCGCTGCGCGGCGGCTGCGGTGACGAGCAGGCCGCGAGTGCAAGCACCGCGAGCAACAGCGATCGCCGCTTCATATCCTCTCCCCCAAACCGTAACGAGCGCTCGCCAGTGCCAGCGCCATCGTCGGCAGCCAGAGACCGAAAAGCACCAGCGTCGACGTGTCGATGAGCCCCTGGATCAGCGTGCCGACGAGCCCGGCGACGATTGCGCCGGAGAGGATGCGCGCGTGCGGCTCCGCTGCGGCAAAGCGCTGCGCCCATTCGCGTCCGAAACGCAGCCACGCCGCAAGCATCGCCAGCAACCCGACGATGCCGGTCTCGGCGAGCAGCGTGAGATAGAGATCGTGCGCGTGGTAGGCAACCGCATCGCCGTCGGGGAGCCGAAGATGCGCGTAGAGCATGCCGAAGGTAAACGGTCCGCTTCCGGTGAGCGGAAAGCGACGCACGATTCCCAACGCCGTTCGCCAGATCGAGAGACGGGTGAAATTCTCGCTGGGGTCGTGGTGGGCGTTAAACGCGATGGCGACGGCAACCGCCGTCAACGCCGCAATGCCGAGGCCGAATGCGAGCTGTTTGCGCCGGTCGCGCACGACGAGCAGCAGATACGCGATGCCCGCGCAGCCGGCCGCCACCCAGCCGGTACGCGAAAAGCTCAGAACCAACGCGATCGTGCCGGAGAGCGCGGTGCAGAGCGCGAGCGCACGGAGCCAGCGCCGACGCGCGAGCGAGGCGATGGCGAGGGCGAGCGGCACGACGATCAACACGTATCCGGCGAGTTCGCCCGGAAGAATGAAGCTCCCCACCGCACGCCCGTGTTGGGCGGCATAGATCGCCGCCGGGCGGTGGAGCAGCACCGCTGCAATCGCGACGAGAAAAGCAAGCGTCGCCGAACCCAAGAGCGCGCCGAACATGATGCTCGGGTTCCCCGGTTCGCCGTAACTCATGTTGATGCCGATGTGCCAAACGATTCCCAGCAAAAAAATACCGAGGAAAATAAAACCGTAGAGCGGAGCAAAACCCAGTAGCGCGGCGAGCAACGCCGCGCCGAGCCAGATCGCCAGCGGCACCAGCATCGGCTGCTCGACCCGCTCTGCGAAGAGCATCAGCGTTGCGCCGACGACGCAGAGCAGCCCCATCGCCGCCAACAACACCGGCGCAAGTGCCGGCGGCACCAACGAGATTCCCGGCACGCTCGCCGGCGTCAGCAGAATAAAGGACGGGAAGAGCGGGAGACACGCAAATGCCGCCGCCGCCGCAACGGCGATCGTGCGTTTTACTGCAGCCCGAGACATCGTGCCGCCCTTTCGGCGATCCGTCGCGCCGCGCCGGGCTCGCCCATGCGCTCGCGCCCGATCTCGCCCATCGCTTTGCGCCGCTCGCGATCGGCGAGCAGCGTGGCGAGTCGTTCCCCCGCGGCTGCGGTATCGCTCGGCAACATCAGCATCGCGTCGCCGAGCAGCGCGCGTTGCCGCATGCGATACCAACGATCCGCACGCGTGCGCCCGTCATCGATCGCCGCAACGGCAATGCCCGCCGCCGCTGCAGCTTCATTTGCGGTGCCGGCCTGGCCGAGAACGAGCGCGGCGTGCGCAAGCAAACCACCGATGCCGCCGCGCCAGAGCAGTATCCGCGCGCCGTCGCGTTCGAAGAACGGCGTTGCAGCGCTCGCATCCTCGGAATAGCGCCATCCGTCGGCGGCGAGACGCGCAATAAATCGCGCTGCGTCGAGGCGCGGCGCGACCGAGAGCGCGCCGACGATCCGCGCGCCGCGCGCGCGTGCGACGGCGAACGCTGCGGCGAGCGCGCTCGCTTCTTCGTACGCACCTTCGCGACTGCCCGGAAGCAGCAACACCAACTCTTCGTCGGCAGCGAGATGGAGATCGACGATGGTATCGCGATCGTGGAGATCGACGATCGCGTTGGCGGCGTCGACCGCCGCGAGTCCGCGTGCGCGACAATCCGCCGCGGTCGCTCGGTCGCGAACGAACACGTACTCCGCCGACCGCATAACGCGCAGCTCCATCGGTCCATAACGCGCGACGCTCACGCTCTTTGCCGTGCCGACGAACATCGTCCGCGTACGCATCTGCAACGCCATAAAGAGCGCGAAAGTATCGCCGACGGCGATCGCGAGATCGTAGGTGCCGCGTGCGGCGCGCAAAAATCGCCATTGACGGATCGTGAGGCCGAGCAGGCCGCCCGCGAGATCGTTGTAGATGTTGCGCAGGTTGAACATCGCGATGAGGCCGCCGCTCGGCAACGCCGTACGCGGCCCCACGACGCGCGCCTGCGCGGTCGATTGCGGGTCGCCGACGAGCGGGAGATGCTCGAGCGTCAGGCCGGGGATGCGTTCGTGCAGGGCAACGGCGAGACGCTGCGCGATCGCGACTTCACCGTTCCCGTTGCTCACCAATAATATTCGCATCGTACGCAGGCTCGCCTAACCTGCTACCAACGGCAGCAATTCGAAATCGCGTACGCGCCATCGCTGCGAGGCGGCATCGAAGTCGAGCTCGGTTCGCGACACGTAGCGGGCGTACGGCCCTGCATGGACGATCGGCACCTCGCCGACGTACTCCGGAGCGAACAACGTGTCGTGGCTATGCCCGCCGAGAATGAGATCGATCCGCCCCACCGCGGCGGCCAATCGGCGATCCATCGCAAGCCCGAGGTGCGAGAGCACGAAGAGCGGTTCGCCGGCGGGCATCCGTTCGGCGTAACCACGCACCACCTCGATCGGGTCGAGAAAACGCCAGCCGAAAAGGCGTTCCCACGGGCTCCCGGCCGGATACTGCGTGACGAGCAAGCCGAGAAAATGCGTCGGGCGTTCCAACGGCAGCACCATCTCGGTACGGAAGGGAAGATCGCGCCCTTTCGTATCGACGAGATTGCTGCACAGCAACGGGTGCTTCATCATCGCGGCGCGTGCCCGCACCGCTCCGAAAAGATAGTGAAACTCGCGATTCCCCATCGCTTGTAGATCGTATCGCGCCGCATCGATCTCGGCGATAATCGGTTCGTTACGATGGTAGATCGTCTGGCTACCGCGCAACGAATCGCCGCAATCGAGCAGCAGCCCCGGCGCGCTTTCGCGCAGTTCCGCGAGCCGCGGGGCGAAGCCGTGCCGGTCGTGCATATCGGAGGTGTGATAGATGCGCATCAACGCCTCCGCGCGACCTCGAGCGCATAGCCCGCGCAGCGATCGAGTGCGTCGGCGGGGCCGAGTGCATCGCGAAGCCCGTCGACCGAACGGTACCACGCCTCGGGGGCGCGCAGAATGTGCTCCATCGCCGCTGCGAGTTCGGGTGGGGTCGCACGCTCTTGCAGCAGCTCCGGAATCGCTTCGCGGTCGAGGATGAGATTCGGCAAGGTGATATACGGACGACGCATCAGGCTTCGCGCGTGCTTTGCAAGCAACGGCGTTATCGCGTAGAGCGCGATCGTCGGTACGTTGCTCAGGGTCGTCTCGAGAACGGCGGTGCCCGATGCAACCCACGCTGCGTCGGCGTCGCGAATTGCCGCTTGCAATCCATCGCAGATTTCGAGCTCGGCGACCCCGTGAAAAGCGCGCTCGACGTGTTTGCGCGCCGCAGTGCCGGCGGCACCGACGCGCGCGCGTAGGCGCGGGCGCGTGCGCCGCACCAAGGCGAGCGCCTCACGCAAACGCGGCGCGAGGCGCGCTATTTCGTCGGCGCGGCTCCCCGGCAGCAACGCGAGCGTTCCGCCGTCGCTCGGCGGAGCGCCGCGCTCCGGCCGCGATGCGATGCGCGGCGCGAGCGGATGGCCGAAGAACGCGATCGGGAGATGCAGCGAGCGATAAAACTCCGCTTGATGCGCGAAGCCCGTCAGTGGAAAGGCGCGCGCGGCGACCGCGCGCGCGGGGCCGGGATCGTCGAGCCACGCACCCGGCGGAAAAAGATAGAGGATCGGCCCGACGTAGCGATATTTATCGCGCAACTCTTTCGCCAAGCGAACGTTGAACGCGCCGAAATCGACGAGCACGACCAGATCCGGCGGCGCGGCGGCGAGATCGCGCGCGCACTTCCACATCTCGCGCAACAACTTCGGGATGCGCGGAATCGCCGCGAGCGGCCCGAGGCTCGCCCAGCCGGTGTGGTCGGCGTAGAGCTCCCAACCCGCCGCACGCATGCCGTCGGCGCCTATGCCCGAAAACCGCAGCTCCGCATCCCGCGCACGCATCGCCTCGCCCAATGCAAGCGCGGCCAACTCCCCCGACGGCTCGCCGGTCGAGAAAAAAATCCGTCGCGGTGCGCTCACCGGTCGCTCTTACTTGAGGATGCCGCGGCTCGAATCGTTTGGCGGCTCCTCCAAGAACGCAACGAAGGTGCGCCCCGCATCGGTCGACACGCGTTCTTTCATCTTCTCGACGGCTTGCGAAACGTTGAGGTTCGCTTTATAGAGCAAGTCGTGGAAGGCGCGCAGTTCGTTGCGGTCCTCCACCGAAAACTGTGCGCGGCGCAACCCGACGCTATTGAGCCCGTACACCTCGGCGGGGTTCCCTTCGACTAACAAAAAGGGCGGGACGTCTTTGGTGACTTTGCTCGCGCCGCCGAGCATCGCGTAATCGCCGATGCGCGTAAATTGGTGAACGCCCGCCATGCCGCCGATCGTGACGTGATCGCGCACGACCACATGCCCCGCGAGCTGCGCGAGGTTGCTCATCGTGACGTGATTTCCGACGATGCAATTATGGGCGATGTGGACGTAGGCGAGCAACAGACAGTCGTCGCCGACCGCCGTCACCTCCTCGCTTCCGGTCGCCCGTTGGATGCTGACGTATTCGCGAATCGTCGTACGATGCCCGATGCGCGTATAGGCACGCTCGCCGTGGTATTTCCGATCCTGCGAAGCGGCACCGATCGTCGTGAAAGGGTAGATCGTACAATCGTCGCCGATCGTCGTCCAACCGTTGATGACGACGTGTGCTTGCAGCAGCGTGCGCTCGCCGATGGTCACGTGCTTTCCGACCACGCAATATGGGCCGACCTCCGCGCTTCGGCCGACGCGCGCTTCGGGATGAACGATAGCGGTTGGGTGAATCATCGTTCCTTACGCCGTCAGGACCGAGGCTTCCGCACCGTACACGCGGGGATCGGGGGCGATCGAGAACATCAACTCCGCCGAGCACACGTACTCGCCGTCGACGCTCGCTTCGGCCTCCACCCAACCGATATTGCGGCGATGGCGCGTCAAACGCACCTCCATCATCAAGCGATCTCCGGGAATAACCGGGCGACGGAATTTCGCATGATCGATTCCGGCAAGGTAGGGCGTCTTGCGAGCGAATTCGCCGGGCTCCATCACCACGCAACCACCCAGCTGCGCCATCGCTTCGAGCATGTACACGCCGGGCAACAACGGATTGCTCGGGAAATGCCCGGTGAAGACGGGCTCGTTATAGGTGACGTTCTTGTAGCCCCGAGCGCGCACCATCGGCTCGAGTTCGAGAATGCGATCGATCAGAAGCAGCGGAAAGCGGTGCGGCAGGATCTCGAGAATCTGCCGAATGTCCATCTCGTTTTTCACGATGAAGAGACCTCCGAGAGCGGCTTGGAAAGCAATCGTTCGCGCAAACGCGACGACATACGAGCGTGCAATGCATGCCCGCTCTTGACGGCAACGATCTCGCATTGCGGCCACGCGCCGACGAGCGCGAGATCGCCGATGAGATCGAGCATTTTATGGCGGACGACTTCGTTGGACCAGCGCAGCGTTTGCAACGGTCCGTCGGGGCCGAAAACGACCGCATTCTCCAGCGAGCCGCCCTGGGCGAGCCCGCGCGCGCGGAGCGCTTCGACCTCGTGAAGGTACCCGAACGTGCGCGCGCCGGCGACCTCGCGCGCGTAGGTCGCTTCATCGATCGTCAGCGCCAGGTACTCCGAGCCGACCGGGTGGGGGAAATCGACGATGCATCGCAACGAAAAGCGCTCGGCGGGAAGAGCGATGATCAGACGGTCGCCGTCGCGCTCGACGAGCGGTGCATCGAGCGTCACGCGCGCCCGCCGCACGCCGAGATCGCGAACGCCGACGCGTTCGACCTGGCCGACGAACCATTGCGCGCTTCCGTCGACGACCGGAACCTCCGGCCCGGAGATCGCGATACGCGCGTTGTCGATCTGCATTCCAAAGAGCGCCGAGAGCAAATGCTCGACCGTCGAAACGGTCGTTCCGCCGACGCCGAGCACGGTCGCGCGCGAGGTTTCGACGACGTTCTCGGCGAGAGCGGGGATCTCGACGCCGTCGCGCACGAACGTAATTCCCGCGCCTACAGCTGCAGGCGCGACCTCGACGTCGACCTGCGCGCCCGTGTGGAGCGCGACGCCCGAAAAGCGAAACGGCGCCGCAAGCGTCTGCTGATTCACGGCGCCCGCCTATTGCCCGTCGCGTTCGCGCGCGGCACGTTCGAGTGCGTCGACACGAGCGATCAGCTTGGGCAGGTTCTTAATCGCAACCTCCAGGCGCAAACGATCGCGATGGTCGCGCGCGGGAGCACCGGAGACGAACGCATCGTCGGGAACGTCGCTCCAGATCTGGCTCTGTCCGCCGATGGTCACGCGCGAACCGACCGTGATGTGTCCTTTGAAACCAACCTGCCCGCCGACGCGCACATAATCGCCGACCACCGTGGAGCCGGCGAGCCCGCTCAGTGCGGCGAACGCATTATGCTTGCCGAGCCGGCAGTTGTGCCCGATCTGCACGAGATTATCGATCTTCGTCCCCTCGCCGACGCGCGTGCTGCCGGTCTGCGCGCGATCGACGCAACTATTCGCACCGATCTCGACGCGATCGCCGAGCTCGACGTTGCCGACTTGCGGGATGCGTTCGAGGCGGCCGTCGACGAATGCCCAGCCGAAGCCCTCGCTGCCGATCGTCGCGCCGGGGTAGAGCACCACGCCGGCTCCCAACACGCAGCGGTCGAGGACGCGCGCGTGCGGATGCAGCCAACTACCGACGCCGATCTTCACCTCGGCACCGACGTACACACCCGCTTCGAGCGCGCAATCGGCAGCGATCTCGCTGCCGGGGCCGATGGTGACGTGCGACCCGATATAGGCGTTGTCGGCAACGACTGCGCTCGGATCGATCGAGGCGGAGGGGTCGCGATAGGGGCCAACCGGGCGCGGCGCGCGCAGCGCTGCGAGCAGGCCGACGAGCGCGATGCGCGCATCCTCGACGACGACGAGCGGCTTGCCGGTCGGCGCGGGGTCGGGAAGTGCGCGCGCATCGGCGAGCACCGCAGAGGCATGACTGCGTAACGCGGCCTGCAGATAACGCGCATCGACGGCGAACGTGAGGGCCCCAGGGCCCGCTTCATCGACGGCGCTGACGGTGAGGATCTCTACCTCGGCGTCACCGATAACCGTACCGCCCAGGCGCCGGGCGATCTCGCCGAGCTTCCCGAGCACTGCGGTTACGACCCTGAGGGTTTCGGCGAAGCCGTATCGGTAATGCCGAGAACTTTTTCCACGTCGGCGGTGATATCGGTTCCGCCGTAGCCGACGCCTTCACGCGTCAGCACGAGTTTCAGGTTCTTTTTCGCCGCAACTTTCGCCGCAGCGGCACGAATCTGATCGGTGAGTTGCACCGTCAACGCGCCGTACTTCTTCTGCAGCGCGGCGACCTGGCTGGCCTTCTGCGCATCGCTCGCTTTACTCGAAGCGATGCGTTGTTCGTCGGCATACAGGTGGTTCTGATCGGTCTGGAACTCGGTCCAGTTCGTGGTGATGCGATTGATATCGACGAGCCCGATGGGGCTCGAGGAAGCGCATCCGACGATGCTGATGAGTCCGGCGAGTGCGATAATGCTCTTCTTCACGTTCCTGTGCTCTTGAGAG
The DNA here is from genome assembly GCA_049964475.1 of Vulcanimicrobiaceae bacterium. Lineage (GTDB taxonomy): Bacteria > Vulcanimicrobiota > Vulcanimicrobiia > Vulcanimicrobiales > Vulcanimicrobiaceae > JABEUX01. Next base: position 4,635 of record JBMFXH010000023.1, on the reverse strand, counting down.
AGGAGATAACATCTCCGGTGAGGTCGTAGCCACCCGGATGGGCGATGGGGTCGAGAAGGACGACGGAAAAACCGTCACGTTTGGCGATACGTCGCGCCGCGGCCGCGATCTGATCTTCGATCTTTTTATAGAGGTCGCCGCGCTCTTTGGCGAGCTTGTCCCGCTCCTGTTTCGCGGCGCCGACGGCGCCGACATCGACGCCGTTGAGCGCTTCGTACTGCGCTTCGAGGTCGCTGCGCGTTTGGTTGAACTGGTCGGAGATCTTCGTGAGGTCGGTTTGATAGCGCTGCTGCAGGTTCGAGGCGATCTGTTCGAGCTGCGCCTTGGTCGCCGGCGGTAAATTCGCCGGCAAACGCGGGCCCGAGAGCGCCGCCAACTGCTGCGATACTTGCTGCTGACGCGCCTGGAGTTGCGTCTGCGTCTGTGCCTGAAGCGTCGTTGCATGCGCGCGAATCTGCTTCATGATTCCGGCTTGCAACTCGTTCTGATAGGCCTGGAGCTCTTTTTCATGACGCGCGCGCATCGTATCGACCTGCGA
>JBMFXH010000023.1:0-4087 GCA_049964475.1 Vulcanimicrobiaceae bacterium | reverse complement strand
GCCGTAATGGATTTCCGCTGCGCGTCGTCGAGAGCGAGATTGTTGAGCTTCGTCTGCAGGGCGAGGCGTTGGTTTGCATCCTGTTGCGAAAGCCGAAGCGAGAGATCGGACTCCTCGCGAGCGTACTGTGCGGCCCGCGTCTGAAAGCGCCCCTGTGCCTGTTCGTGCAGGCGCTTTTCCAGCGCGCCCATCGTCGCCTGCCCTTGCTCGACGACCGATTTCTGATAGCTCTGCAGATCGCTCGCGGCCGATTTTTCAATCGCTTGTGCCTGCGCCGCCGAAGAGATCAGCGGAGCCGATTCGTAGGCCTGCGCGGCGGCGTTGAGCCCCGCCGAGCGAAGTGCCGCGGCGACCTCGGTGCGTTCTTCCTTCGCCAGACGGCTCTGGAGCGCCGCGACGGCTTGCGAGCTCTGCTGCTCCGCCTGCGCGAGCTGCGCTTTAATACTCGCGACGTCGGCTTTCATCTCGTCGGGAGATTTCGGCACCATCGGCACGGCAGCGGAAAGATCGATCGCGGCGATCGCCGCATCGAGATCTTGGAGTTGCGAATAGAGCGGATGCGCCTTCGTCGCTTTGTTGGTATTGACGTAGGCGATGCCACGAATGTTGGGCGAAGAAACATCGACGTGGCTGCAGGCAACCACGCCGACCAGAAGCACGCCCGCAAGAAGCCTAGTGATTGAGGCCATTCCTCACATCTTGCGTGATGTCCGTGCCGCCGAAAACGATATCGCCCTTGTCGACGACGACGAGCAGATGTTTCTTCTCGGCAATCGTGGCGGTAATCGCGCGCACCTTGGTGACCAGCGGTTTGAGCAGCGTGTTCTGTTCGTCGGCGAGCACTTTGTTGAATTCTACGGAGATCTGCTGCTTCTCGGCAGTGGTGGTCGCCTTCTGCATTTTCGCGGCATAAATGGCGCGCTCTTGCTGGGCGTACTTCGCGAATGCGTCATTCGCCGCTTTGACTTTCGGCAAGCCATTATCGAGCACGCTCTGATCCACGTAGCCGATCGGCGAGGGCGGCGGGGTGGCGGTTACCGGAGGGATCGCCTGCGTCCCGGTCACCAAGTTGAGGACGTCGGTCGTAATGTCTTGGCCGCCGTAAACGACGATGTGCCGATCGACGACGACCGAGAGCTTGCGCTTCGCGCTGACCGCTGCGAGTGCGAGCTGCACGCGCTGGAGCAACGGCCCGAGAATCTCGTTCTGCTTGTCGTTGAAGCGCTGCGAGAATTCGAGCTGAATTTGTTGGCGTTGCGCGTCGTTCTTTGCGTTCTTCAGTTGCGCCGCTTCCTGTTGCTGCATCTGCGAGGCGATACCGGAGAGCTGCCGGTTCGCGCTAACGAACGCCGGCAGCGAAGCGATAGCCGATTGAGCGATCGTCCCGACATCGGTCAGGTCGTCGGCGATCGCCGAGGGGGCGATGAAGACGCCGACCGCGCAAAGAAGTGCGACGATTGCGAGTATGCGGTGTTTCATGATGTCCTTCTCGAAGTCCTAAAGACGAGCGGTGCTAGAAAGCTTCGCCGAGGCCGAAGCTGGTGTGGAAACCGTTGACGCCCTTCGCAAAGTCGATGCGTACGACGCGGTTGCCGAGTTGCGGAACGTTGAAGCGGACGCCGAGCCCATAGTCGGAACGAAGCGTCCAATCTCCGGGATAACTCGTAATCCGATTGGTGTACGGGTCGAGGATCGGCGACGCGCCGCGAATGCGGAACGCGCCCTGGTCGACGAACGCCGCCAGAATGAGGTTGCGATCGATACTTAACGGCTGCCGAAACTCGGCTTGGAAGAGCGCGGCGTCGGTACCGTAAAAGATCTGATTGTATCCGCGCAACGTCTGGTCGGTGAAGCTAAAGAGGTTGCTCGGCGGAATCGCTCCGGTCGAGAGTTCGCCGAGGAAATGCAAGCCGATCGTCGCCGTGCGACGAACCGGGATGAATTTCGCGATATCGAGGACGCTCTGCGTGAAGGTAAAGCTCGATCCGATCGACGGGGAGGAGAACGTCTCGGTGAAGTTCGCATTGACGCCGCGGCGCGGTTCGATGTAATCGTCGAGCGTGAGTGTCGATGCGCCGAGCGAGAGCGTATCGAGACGATACGGCGCGCCGGTGTTGACGTTGGCGATCGAGGATGCCGAGACGCCGAGGGTATTGGTGGTGTTGAGGTTGAGGTTGCTCAACGGGCTCGGGGTCGCGCCGACGAAGACGTTGGGTTGCACGTTCGACTGGAAGTAATACGGCGAGCCGACCGTCGTGCTGTACCGAATCGTCTGCGCGCCGACGCCTGCGGTGATCTGCGTGAAGTCGTTGAGACGACGCCCGACTTGCAAGGCACCGCCGAGCGCGCTGTTGGTGTTCGTCGCGGCAACGCCGGAGATCGACGAGACGCCGAGCGAGGGATAGAGCGTCACCGGAATCGGCTGCGGGGTTGCGCCGACCGTCGGCGAGATCGCCGAGAACGAGCTCTGCGAGACGGCATAGACCGGATAGTAATAGGTGGAGGAGTTGCTAAAGAGCGATCCCGAGAGACTGTATTTCTGCGACTTCGTGGTGTTGCCGACGTAGGGAATCGTTACCGACGCCTGGACCGACGAGGTGCGAATGCTGCGCTGGAATTGAACGCCGACGCCGTTGCCGGTACCGTGCAGGTTGTTATCCTGATAGCCGAGATCGCCGTAGAGCCCCTGGCCGTTGATGCCGCCGGAGTAACCGAAACCGATCTGCGCTTGTGCGGTCTTCTGTTCGGTGACCTTCCAAACGACGGTAACATCCTCGGGGTGCTTCGGGTCGGGGCCGGGCTTGACGTCGGGGGTGACGTTGGAGAAGAACTGCGTGTTTTGCAAGCGCTGAAGATCGTATTTAATCGCCGCTCGCGTGAGCAGCATGCCGGGGCGCAGGCGCAACTGCCGACGGATGACGGCATCCTTCGTCTTGGTGTTCCCGGTGATCTCGACCGCAGCGACGCGCGCGACGTACACGTCGTACTTCACGTCGGCTGTGTCGTTCTTCAGGTCGATCGACGACGGCTCGATGCCGCCGACGAAGTTCCCGACGAAGAGCGAGTATTTCTTATAGAGCGCGGAGATCGCTTTATAATCTTTTTCGCGCAGCGCGTCGGAATAGACGACGCCCGGCTTAACGCTGAGCTTCGAAAGGATCAGCGGCGGCGGAATCACCGGGTCTCCGCCGATAATCACTTTGCGAATCGTCAAGCCTTCCTGAACCGTCAGCGTGAGCGCGCCGGTCTTCGGATCGAGGTTGACGTCTTTGATATGCGTCGGTAACTGGCCGCCGTAGCCGATGCGCTCGTAATAGCTGTTGATCTTGAGCAAGTCGGAGCGCAACGTGTTGCCGTTGAAGACCTGCCCCGGTGCGCTATCCATCAGCGCCAGTAGCGTGTCGGTCGGCACGTTCTTGTTACCGACGAACGATATCTTCGAGATGACCGGATTCTCGACGACGCGATAGGTAATCGCAACGCCGCCGGGGCGCAGCCGAATGAGCGGCGGCGCGATCGCCGAGAAGTATCCCAGCGCGTTGATGCGCGCGAGATCGCCCTGCACGATCTTGGGATCGTAGGTCTCGCCGGGGCGCGCTTGCACGACCGCCATAATCTCCGAGGTTGGGACGTGGAGATTCCCCGTGACGTCGACCGAAACGATTTTCGGCGTGACGGCGGAGGAAGCGTTCGGCGGTGCGAGCATCGCAACGATCGCCGCGAGCGCGACCAGCGCGCTAGCGGCTCTCCAGAGTGCGCGGGGCGCACGCCGAAAACGGACATTCATAGAAAGCGCAATCCCTCGATCTTGAGTGTGGCCGGGGATGTCCGGCCAACGGGGAACGGCAAATCGCCGAACCCAGGGCTAAGAGCGCTCGATTCGCCCAAGCCCCCCTCGCTCCTTGCCAAGCGACCGCCGGGGCGACGATTCCTTACGGCGTCGGGGTCGCAGAAAAAGGGCGCCCTCCTGCTCCCGGTCGATCTCTATTGTGGGCACGATACGACGACGATGATCGACGGACGAAGCCCCGCAGCGAGCCGAGAGGTAGCCATGCGTGAAAAGTTTTCTTAATGTAAAGGTGCCCCC
>JBMFXH010000022.1:0-18581 GCA_049964475.1 Vulcanimicrobiaceae bacterium | reverse complement strand
CGCCGAGTAGCTGTCGAAGACGGCGTATCGAGGCGCCGACACGCCGAGCAGCAGATTGTTGTCACGCCGAGTAGCCGTCGAAGACGGCGTATCGAGGCGCCGACACGCCGAGCAGCAGATTGTTGTCACGCCGAGTAGCCGAATCGCCGAGGCTACGGCGAGCCGATACGATCCGTTGAGGAGATCCAGTAACGTTCGTCGGGAGTCGCGTGGCGGAGCGAGAGCCCGCGCGTTGCGTGGACGCTTCGCGCGATGCGTCGCCAGACGCGCGTGACCTTCACCACGTAATGTTGCGTTTCGTAATACGGCGGAATGCCGCCGTATTCTACGACCGCCTTCGGCCCGGCGTTATAGGCGGCGATGGCGTTACGGTACGGGTGGTGTGTTTTTGCGAAACGCTGCACCTGTTCGCTGAGATAGCGCGCGGCGCCCGAGAGATTCTGCAGCGGATCGTGGGGATCGACGCCCATGCGGGCTGCGGTTCCCGGCATGAGTTGTCCTAGCCCGACGGCGCCCGCCCACGAGCGCGCGTGGGTGTGCCAACTCGATTCCACCGTCACCAAGGCGACGAGTAAATTCGCATCGATGTGATAGTGCCAGGCGCTCCGCAACGCGTGCAGCGCGAGTTGCTCGCGCTGCCAGCGCGGCATCTGCGGATTGACCTTCTGCAGAAAGCGCGCGTAGGCGCGGGCGTTGCCGATGGTCGCCGGGATCGGCTGAGGGCGGGGAGCCGCAAGAAGGCGTAGCGGCGCGAGGACGAGCAGGCCCACAGCAAATGCCGCGGGGAGCAGGGTTCGATATCTCCGCATGGAGGCCGAGGGTTCGCGCCTTGCCGAAGAGAGCCCTATGAGCCGCTTTTCGCAGATGAGCCCGACCGGTAAACGCGCCTGGGGGGTAGGATTGATCCTCTTTTTCGTTCTGCTCATCGGTGCAATCGGTTATTCCCAGTGGTACGCGATCCACGTCAACGTGCCACACTACGAACGCACCGGCACCCCGTAGCGGCAGGATCGCCTCGTGCGTCTATCGCACTGCGTGGGAAAGGGTGGAGGGGTTCACCCGGCGTCGGCACGACGCGAAGCGCCCGCCGCGGGCCAATGACTCCTGACGAGCTATCGAGTTCATCAGAAGGAGCCCGCCAATCGTGATGACACGCATGCAACTCTTACGCGTCTATCTGAACGAGGGAGATCGTTTTGGCGATCGGCCCGCGTACGCTGCGCTCGTCGAGCGCCTGCGGGCGGCGGGAGCGAGCGGAGCGACCGTCTTTAAAGGAATCGAAGGCTTCGGCGCTAGCGGCACGCTTCGGTCGGCGCGCGTCTTCGATCTTTCCACCGATCTCCCGATCGTCGTCGAGGCGATCGAGAGCCCGGAGAAGATCGCCGCACTCCTGCCGATCCTTCGTGAGGTCCTCAGCGGCGGAATCGTCACCCTCGAGGGGATCGAGATCCTGCAGCTCGCTGCGACGGGGGAGCAGGGATGAGCTTGAAGGCGCTCCTCGCCGTCGCTCTCGGCGGCGGAGTCGGCTCGGCGTTGCGGTATGCGGTGAACTTCATCGTCGTCGCCCGCTTCGGGCCCGGCTTTCCGTTCGGCACGCTCCTCATTAACATCACCGGCAGTTTGCTGATCGGGGTCGTCGCGGAGCTCGCCGCCACCTCATCGGTGGGGCTCGCTCCCCTCCTGCGCCTCTTTCTCGCCGTCGGCGTGCTCGGCGGTTATACGACGTTCTCAACCTTCGCACTCGACACCGTCACCTTAGTCGGGGATCGAACGCTCGGAATGGCGACGCTCTACGTTGTCGCGAGCGTCGCGCTCGGCGTCGTGGCCGCCTTTGCCGGGCAGGTGCTCGTGCGCTTGGCGATGCGCTAAGCGCACCGCGCCTTTGCGAGCTCCTTACAGATGGGGAGCAACCCCGCATTTGCCCGAGGAGTTATGCTGCGAGGTTCCCACCGACGGGATTTCCGCACGTAGAATATATCGTTGAAAGAGGAGCATTCATGCACGATCGAGATCTGATCGAACGCGTCGAAGCAATGAGCGTACAGGAGATCGACGGGTTGCCCGTCGGCGTTATTACCTTAGGGCTCGACGGCAAGATTCTTCGTTACAACCGCACCGAGGCCGAGATGGCTCGTCTCGACCAGCGCTCGCAGGTAGGTCGAAACTTCTTTACCGAGGTCGCGCCTTGCACGGCGAACCCGGAGTTCCAGGGGCGCTTCACCACGCTTGCCGAGAAGTCGAGCGGCGGCATCGAGACCTTCGATTACACCTTCCGCTTTGCTTGGGGCGCGCAGCGCGTACACATTACGTTCGTGCGCAAGGCGGGGCGCGATGACGTCGACGTGCTGATCACGCGAATGTCTGCCTAAAACTCCCGCGCAGCGCCGAGTTTTGAGGAACATTTGAGGCCGCGCTCGCAGGAGCGCGGCCTTCCTTCTAGGACTTCCGGGGCAAGAATCATGACGCTCTTTTCGAGGAGGTTCTCGTTGTCCCGCACATCCGTACGCTGGGCGCTCGCCGCCGTAGCACTTTTTGCACTTAGCCTACCGTCATTCGCGCGCGCCGCAGGCGCCACGAGCTCCCCTCCCGCCAAGAGCGCGGTGAAGGCCTCGCCGAAGCCGACGCCCACGCCGACCCCGCCGCCGCCGTACAAGCAGATGCATTGGCGGGAGATCGGCCCGGCCGCCGGTGGCGGACGCGTGACCTCGGTCGCCGGCTCGGCGACGAACGTCAAGCTGTATTTTGTCGGCTCCGCCGGCGGCGGAGTCTGGAAAACGATCAACGGCGGCTTCACTTGGACCCCGGTGTTCGCGAATCAAAAGGTCGCCGCGATCGGCGCGGTCACGATCGACCCGAGCAACAATAATATCGTCTGGGTCGGAACCGGCGAGAGCAACCCGCGTAACGACGTCAGTTACGGCGACGGTCTGTATAAGTCGACCAACGGCGGCATCACCTGGAAACGGGTCGGCCTCAAGGGCGTCCGTTCGATCTCCCGCATCGTCGTCGATCCCAAGGACGGCAACCACGTCGTCGTCGCCGCTTTCGGCGACCCCTACCGCAACAGCGTTCATCGCGGCGTCTACGTCACGTTCGACGGCGGTAAGACCTGGAAGAAGACGCTCTATCTTGCGCCCGATAGCGGCGCGAGCGATCTGGCGATGGTGCCGAGCGATCCGAACGTTATTTATGCCGGCATGTGGGAGTTTCGCCGGAAACCGTGGACCTTCCGCAGCGGCGGCCCGAACGACGGGCTCTATAAATCGACCGACGGCGGCAAGACCTGGACGAAACTCGTCGGCAATGGTTTGCCGACCGGCATCACCGGCCGCATCGGGCTCGCCGTTTCGCAGAGCGATCCGAATTACGTCTATGCGCTGATCGAAGCGGCGAATGGAATCCTTTGGCGCAGCGAGGATGCCGGGAAGAGTTGGAAGATGGTCAGCGACAATACGCTGGTCGACCAACGTCCGTTCTATTTCACGCACATCGCCGTCGATCCGAAGAATCCGAAGAAAGTCTATGCCGTCTCGGAAATGACCTCGGTCTCCACCGACGCCGGCAAGACGTTCCATCCGATCGCGCGTGCGGTGCATGTCGATTACCATGCGATCTGGATCGCTCCGAACGATCCCTCGCGCATCATACTCGGCGAAGACGGCGGCTACGCGCTTACCGTCGACGGCGGAGCGAACTGGTTCTTCTCGAAAAATCTGCCGATCGCGCAGATCTATCACGTCGGACTCTCCAACGAGAATCCGTACGAAGTCTGTGCCGGCTTACAAGATAATAACGCATTCTGTGCGCCGGAGAACTCACTCGATCCAAGCGGTCTGCTCAACAAATACTGGAAAGTCAGCGTCGGCGGCGACGGCGAATGGTCGGTCCCCGATCCCTCCGATCCGAATTATATCTGGAGCGATTCAGAGAACGGTTCGGTCGTCGTTTGGAATAAGCGAACGCAAGACGAGTGGTCTGCGCAACCTTATCTCCAGGGAGTCAAAGAGCAATACGACCTGCGCACGAGCAAATATCGCTTCAACTGGGATTCCCCGATCGCTTTCGCGCCGTGGAACCCGCATATCGGCTGGGTCGGCGGCAACGTCGTCTTTCAGAGCACCGATCGCGGCAAGAGCTTCAAAGTGATTAGCCCCGATCTCACGTTAAATATGAAGTCGCACCAAATTCCATCGGGCGGCCCAATCACGCACGACGTCTCGGGTGCGGAGTACAGCGACACGCTGCTCGATATCGAAGGCTCGCCGGTGCGTAAGGGCGAGATCTGGACCGGCGCCGATGACGGCGTCATCGGCCTCACCGTCGACGGCGGAAAACATTGGAAGAAGATGCTGATCCCCGGGGTTCCGCCCTACGGTCGCGTCGAGACCGTAGCGCCCTCGCCGTTCGATGCGGCAACGGCCTATGTCTCCATCGACCGCCATCGTTCCGGTGACTACAAGCCCTACGTTTTCGTAACCCATAACTACGGAAAGACCTGGAGCTCGATCGCGAGCAATCTCCCGAAGAATATCTTCGTTCGGACGATTCGCCCCGACATCAAAAACTCGTCGATCCTTTACCTCGGAAACGAAACGGGAATCTTCATCTCGTTCAACGACGGGAAAAGCTGGCAGAGCTTCAAGAACGGCATGCCGACGGCTTCGGTCCGCGATATTCGCATGCAACCGACGTTTGACGACCTCGTCGTCGCGACGCACGGGCGCTCGCTCTACATCATGGACGACATGACGCCGATCCAGCAGCTCGCTCGCGCGGAAGCTGCCGGCGGCCGGTTCTTCCCGGTGCGCGTCTCCTACCAGTACACGCTGCACGAAAACGACGAAGGCACCTACACCGATTTCGTCGGCAATAACCCGCCGTACGGCGTGATCTTCGACTACTATCAAAAAGCCGCGAACGCAAAGACGCCGCCATCGTTGCAGATATTCAACGAGCGTGGGCAGTTAATGCGTTCGATCTCGGGCACCCATAAAGTTGCCGGTAAAGCCGAGCCGCGCTTACCCAACGCCGTCGGCCTCAACCGCTATGTCTGGGATTGGGGCACCAACGGTGTCGCGCTCTGGAAGGGCGCCGCGAAGAAATCGTACCAAGGTTTCCCGGAAGGGCCGACGGTGCCGCCGGGTACCTATACCGCGAAACTCACGTTCGACGGCAAGACGTACACGCGTCGATTTGTCGTCAAACCCGATCCGCGGTCGAAGTTCACGCAGGCCGATTACAACCGTACCTTTGCCTTTGCGATGAAGTACGAGGCGATGTTCGGCAAGATCGATACCATGCTCAATAATCTCGACGCATTGAAGAAGCAACTCGCGGCGGCACAAAAGGCTGCAACCGCGAAGAAGGCCACCGCCGTTCTTCCCGCAATCGCCGAGCTCTCCGGGAGCCGCCGCGGTATGTTCGATATCTTGACGGCAAACTACCAGAACGACGAAGACTCTATCGAGCGTCCGGGTGCGCTGCGCGAGGATTTCGAGCAGCTCTATTTCGCCGCTCAGGGACTCATCACGCCGCCGACGCTTGCGTTCGCGCATCGCCTCGACGGGAAATACGCCCGAGCGCTCGGGCAATACAACGCCTTCGTCGGTACGATTCCCGCGTTGCAAGCAAAAATGAAGGCAGCCGGGTTGAAACCGATAGCGGGCATCGGCACCGTTCACTAACGACTGTAGAAGTGGAGAAGAGAAAGTGAAAACTCGGTTTCTAGCGTTGGGTGCGCTGCTCGTCGCCGGAAGTATTCTTCCGGCGGCGGCGGCGACCGCCCCGTACGCGCGAATGAAATGGCGCGAGATCGGTCCGGCGATCGCCGGCGGCCGCGTCTCTTCGGTAGCGGGGACGGCCCAGAACGCCGATCTTTACGTGATCGGCACCGCAGGCGGCGGCGTTTGGAAGAGTTCCAACGGCGGCGCAACCTGGAAACCGATATTCACTAAAGAGCCGACGGGTTCGATCGGCGCGGTCGCTATCGACCCCGCCAACCAGAACGTGCTCTGGGTCGGTACCGGCGAGAGCAATCCGCGCAACGACGTCTCGTTCGGCACCGGGTTATATAAAAGCACGAACGGCGGTAAAACGTGGGCTCGCGTTGGGCTCGCCCTCACGCGTCAAATCTCCCGCATCGCCGTCGATCCGAAGAATCCGCAACACGTCGTCGTCGGTGCATCCGGCGATCCGTATGCCGATTCCGTGCATCGCGGCGTCTATGTCACGTTCGATGGTGGGAAAACCTGGACGAAGTCGCTGTACATTGCCCCCAGCAGTGGAGCGAGCGACATTGCGATGGACCCCGCCGATCCAAACATCGTCTACGCCGGGATGTGGCAATTCCGTCGGAAGCCGTGGACGTTCCATTCGGGCGGCCCGAACGATGGAATTTACAAATCGACCGATGGAGGGAAGAGTTGGACGAAGCTCGTCGGTAACGGCCTTCCGTCGGGGTATGAAGGGCGAATCGGCCTCGCGATTGCGCCGAGCGATCCGTCACGTGTCTATGCATTGATCGAGGCGAAGGGCGGGATCCTCTGGCGCAGCGATGATGCCGGGGCGCATTGGAAGATGATGACCGACAATACGTTGGTCGATCAACGGCCATTCTATTTCACGCATATCGCCGTTGACCCGAAAAATGCAAATCGCGTGTACGGCGTTTCGGAGATGCTTTCGGTCAGCACCGACGGCGGCGCAAAATTCAAACGCATCGCAAAAGGCGTTCACGTCGACTACCATGCTATTTGGATCGCTCCGAATAATGGAAACCGTATCATCGTCGGCGAGGACGGCGGCTATGCGTTAACGCTCGACGGCGGTAAAGCGTGGTCGTTCGCCCGCAACCTGCCGATAGGCCAGGTCTATCACGTCGGGCTCTCCAACGGCAATCCCTATCTCGTCTGCGGCGGCTGGCAGGACAACAGCGGCTGGTGCGGGCCGTCGAATTCGCGCGATCCGCAGGGAATTAAAAATCGCCGCTGGTTCCAAGTGGTCGGCGGCGACGGCATGTGGGCGGTGCCCGATCCGAGCGATTCGAATTTTATCGTCGCCGATCTCGAGGACGGTTACGTCAATGTCTTCAACCGGCACGCGCGCCTCTATCGCTTCATCAATCCCTACTTCGAGCCGGGCCTCTCGATCTTCGATCTCAATAAGCGTCCGTATCGCTTCAATTGGGATTCGCCGATTGCATTCGCCCCCTGGAACGGCCACATTCTCTGGTACGGCGGCAACGTCGTATTCCAGAGCACCGACCTTGGCCAAACGTGGCATCCGATTAGCCCGGATCTCACACGGAATATAAAGGCGCATCAGATGCCGGCTGGCGGCCCGCTGGCGCACGATGTCTCCGGTGCCGAGTATAGCGACACGATTCTCGATATCGAAGGCTCTCCGATTGCAAGCGGCGAGATCTGGGTCGGAACCGATGATGGTTTGGTGCAACTCACGCGCGACGGCGGCAAACATTGGAGCGACGTTACGCCGAAAGGCGCGCCGGAATTCGCGCGCGTAGAGACGGTGGCTCCATCACCGCTCGATCCTGCGACGGCGTACGCTTCGTTCGACGATCATCGCATGGGCGACTATGCGCCGTACCTCTACGTGACGCACGACTACGGCAAAACGTGGACGAAGATCGTCAAGGGATTGCCCAGCGACATCTATACGCGGACGATTCGCCCCGATATTCACAATAAGGATCTGGTCTTTGCCGGAAATGAGGAGGGGCTCTTCATCAGCTTTAATGGCGGAAATTCGTGGTCGCCGTTCTCGCTGAATATTCCCGCCGTCTCGGTCCGCGATATCCGCATTCAACCGACCTTCGACGATCTCGTGATCGGTACGCATGGCCGTGCGATCTGGATTCTCGACGACATTGCCGCGCTGCAAAATCTCTCGACCGCACAGGCGCGCGGGGCGATGCTGTTCCCGGTGCGCGCGGCATACGAATACATCATGCATAGCAACGATGAAAATCTGTACACGCGCTATGCGGCGAAAAATCCGCCGTACGGAGCGATCTTTGATTTTTATCAGAAATCCCCACAGAAAAAAGCGCCGATCGTCCAGGTGCTCGATGCCCGTGGTCGTGTGGTGCGAACGATTTCGGGAACCATCAAGATCGGCAAGAAGAAGATCTCGCTCGTTCCAAATAAGGCTGGGATCAACCGCGTCGTGTGGGATTTCCATGAAAACGGGGTAACGCGCTGGATGGGCGCGGCACGGAAACAATATCGCGGGCCGAAGGAAGGGCTGACGGCGCTCCCGGGCCGCTACACGGCGCGGATCGTCCTCGACGGCCATACCTACACGCAGCCGTTCCAGGTGAAGCCCGATCCGCAAAATCCGTACACGCTGGCACAGATGCGCGCCGGGTATCGGATCGGGAAGCATTTCCTGGATATGTCCGGGAAGATCAATGCGGTGCTCAATGCGCTCGACGCCCAGAAGATTGCGTTGAACAAGGCCTATGCTTCCGCCCGCTCGGCCGATAACGCTCCGCGCTTGGCCGCTCTATCTGCTGCGATGAAACAGCACGATGCAATCTTTGCGACTTTTACCGCAAACTACCAAAACGATGAAGATTCCATTCAACGTCCCGGTGCCTTGCGCGAAGCGGTGCCCGGCGGCTTCTTCCTCGGTGCAAACTCGCCGCCGACGGCGTCGTTGCTTGCATACAGCAGGCATCTGGATGTACGCTTTGCAGCGGCGATGGATGCATACCATCGCTACCTGGCGACGGTCATAAAACCGCTGGGGTTGCAACTAAAGTGAGGCTATACACGCGTGAAATACGGACACGAAACCGTCGTCGAAGGTAAATTCGACGAAATCATCGATCGCACGAAAGCCGCGCTGGCGCAGCGCGGCTTCGGCGTTTTAACCGAGATCGATGTAGCGGCGACGCTCAAGAAAAAAATCGGCGCCGAAATAGAACCCTACGTCATCCTCGGGGCCTGTAACCCGACCTTCGCGCACCAGGCCCTACAGCGCGAGCCCGACCTCGGGTTGCTGTTGCCGTGCAACGTCGTGGTCATGCAAAAAGAAGGGAAGACCTACGTCAAGGCGATCGATGCCGGAGCGATGCTGGGCGTCACCGGGAATACCGAGCTGGTCTCGCTCGCCGGCGAAGTCGATGCGCACCTCAGCGAGACGCTTCGATCGCTGCACGCGTAGTATCCCGGAGCCGCCGACCAGACGATCGTCCTTGCATTAGAAAATCTGAATATGCTAATATCCAGATGTGCTGAGAAACTTTAAGGCGGATCTCTTCAAGACGCTCGCGCACCCGGCGCGGATCCGCCTGCTCGACGCTCTTCGCGAGGGCGAAAAGACCGTTGCCGAGCTGCAACAGGCGCTCGACCTCGGCCAGTCGGCGGTCTCCCAGCATCTTGCGGCGCTGCGCGGGAAGGGGCTGGTCGTCGCCCGTCGCGAGGGCCTCTTCGTTCGCTATAGTGTCGCCGACCGGCGTCTCTGGGATATCCTTGACGCCGCTCGTGATTTTTGCGACCGGTTGCTTCGCGAACAACGCGCGAATTTCGAAGCGCAGAGCTAGCATGCTACGGCCGCTCGCCGCTCTCTTCCTCGGCGCGGTCGCCGCAGCCGCCGTCGCGCTCGCCGTTTTGCCGCTCGCACCGCTCGCGATCGGATCGTCGGTTTTCGCGCGATATCTCTCGCTGGAATTCGTTGCGACGCCGCTCGCTCGACCCTTTCTCCTCTTTCTTGCAATCGGCGTCATTGCCGTTGCAATCTGGAATCTGAAGCGAGGACGAGCCGATTCCGGCATCGCCCTTTCGTTTTTTAGCTTGGCGATGATCGCCGTGTTGCTCGCCCAATCGGCATTCGCGTTTTTGCTGAGTTGGGAGAGTATGTCGCTGATCTCCATACTCATCGTTGCGACGGAACGCGAACGAAAGAACGTACGCCGTGCCGCTTTTGCGTATGCAATGGTCAGCCAGCTCGGTGCATTAGCTATTACCATTGGGTTTGCGATCCTCGCCGTTCACGCCGGAAGCGGGAGTTTCACGGCGATCGCCGCCGACGCATCATCGCTCTCGCCCGGATTGCGGGCGACCGTACTCGCGGCCATGCTGCTCGGCTTCGGTTCGAAAGCGGGGCTCGTACCGCTCCAATTTTGGTTGCCGCGAGCGCATCCGGCCGCTCCGGCAAACGCCTCGGCATTGCTTTCCGGCGTCATGCTCGAGATTGCGCTCTACGCTCTTGCGCTCGCGTGTTTCGTCCTCGCAGCACCGGTCGGCTCCGTTGCGGGGATGCTGTTGTTGCTCTCCGGGCTCATCGGCGCGGTCGTCGGCGGCCTTGCCGCAGCCGCCGAAAGCGAACTCAAGCGTTTGCTTGCCTATAGTTCGATCGAACACATCGGCGTCATGGTTTCGGTGCTGGGACTCGCCATCTGCGCCTCCGCGCTGGGTTATCCGGCGCTTGCGACGCTTGCATTTCTGGCGATGCTCTTTCACGCGCTCAATCACACCGTGCTCAAGACGCTCCTATTTTTAGCATCGGGAACCATCGTCGAACGCATGCACCACGTCACGGATCTCGATCGCCTCCGCGGGCTGGGAAGCGACGCCCTCAAGCGCAGTGCGCCGTGGGTTCTCGTCGGCTGCCTCGCCGCGGCGGCATTGCCTCCGAGCAATGCCTTTCTCTCCGAGTGGCTAGTATTGCATGGGTTTATCGGCGCGACGCTTTCGGGGAGCGGCGAACTCGCGGTCCTCGGTATCATCGGCCTCTTCGCTTTGCTGCTCGGCGGGGGGCTCGCCGCCGCGGCGTTCCTCAAGCTCTTCGGCCTCGCTTTTGCGGGCGCGCCGCCACGTTCGCGCGAGCAGGAGAGCCCCGAACGCTTCGATGCATCGGTGCTTGCGTTGGCGTTCTTGGCCGCGCTCGTGCTTGCGCTGGGACTCTTCCCGCTTCCCGTCCTGCACGCATTGCTTACCGTTGCTGCCGGAACGGTCGGCACCTCGCCGACGATGCTCGCCGGAACGTTAACGGGCCTCGCTCATCTCGCGGCCTTTGCGGCGCTACCGGTACTCGGGGCGCTCGTTTTTTGGTGGTATGGAGTACGTGCCGCGAAAAAGAACGATCCGCTGTGGGCTTGTGGATCCGCACTTCCGGCGCGAGCGAGTTATACGGCAACCGCGCTGACGAAACCATTGCGGCGCATATTCGCTTTCGCTCTGTTCCCCGAACGGCAACGTTCGTTCTCCCCTGAGGCAACGAGCGATTTTCCGACGCAGGTACGCTATGAGGTGAGTACCCGAGATCTCACCAACGAAGCGGCGCGCTCGGTCGCTGCATTCGCCCAACGCGCGGCGCGACGCATGCGCATCGTACAATCGGGGCGCATGCGCGCCTACATCGCCTATGCCGCAGCGGCGATCGCTCTCGCCTTGGTCCTCGGACGGTGAAGATCGTGCAGGTGCTCGTCATTCTCGCCGGCGCTCCGCTGCTCCAGGGCGCGCTCGCGCTCCTGCGTGCGCGGCTGAGCGGGCGGCCCGGTCCCTCGCTCCTTCAACCGTATCGAGAGTTTGCAAAATTCATGGGCAAGCGCGCGCGTGCGGGCCGACCGCATGCCGTTATCGGTTTTGCCGCATCCGGGTTTGCGTTGGGAACATCGATCGCCATCTTACTCTTACTGCCGAACCTCTTCGATGCGGCACGGCCGGACGCTGCGTTCGATGTCATAGCTATCGTGCTGTTTTTTGCCCTCGGCCGTGCTGCGACGGTCCTCGCCGCTCTCGACACGGGCTCTTCATTCTCGGCGATGGCGGTGGGAAGAGAGATCGCCTTCGCCGCGATAATCGAGGCGCCGTTTCTTCTGGCGTTGCTCGCGGCTCGGAGCGTTCCCGCTTCGGCACTTCTCGCCGGATCCGCACTCTTTATCGTGCTTCTTTTCGAGAGCGCACGCGTTCCGGTCGACAATCAGGAAACGCATTACGAATTGACGATGATCCACGAGGGAATGCTGCTGGAGTATGCCGGACCCATTTTTGCGGCATGGCAATACAGCGCGCAACTGCGACAGGCTGCGATGGTCGTGTTGGTCGCATACGTCCTTTCGGGCGGCGGAATCTCGCCCGCCCTCGCCTCGATCTTCGTCGTCGCCGCGCTGCCCGTCGTCGAAGCATTCCAAGCGAAAATGCGGGTTTTTGACGTTCCGCAACTTGCGACCGCCGCGACCCTGCTCGCCGTTGCCGCACTGGGGATCGATACGTTGGGAGGCCTGCGGTGACCTTATTATTCCTCTTTGCCCTCGCCGCACTGGTGATCGATGCCCGCATTCGAACGGCCTTGCTGGGATACGTCTTTTTCACCGGGATCGCCCTCTCGTTCTCCTATCCCGGCACCGGCAACCTCAAGGATTTCGCCGTATTCGTCGTGCTCGCGCTGATAAAGCTCGTCGCTGGACCGGCATCGATTCTTTGGCTCGAGAAGCATCGCGGATTGAGAAACGATCTCCGGCCCTCGTTCCCCCTCGGAGGACGCATCGCCGTGGTATTGGCAGCATTAGGGCTCGCGCATCTTGCCGCGCGGCTTCCGGCATTTGCCGCCATTCATAACGTCGGGTTGGTGTTTTTTGCTTTAGCAACGAGTATTGCGGTCGTGATCGCCCATCGAAGCCTGATCGCCAACGCTATCGGATTGCTGGCATTAGGGAGTACCGTCTCGCTCGCCGCAGTGGTGTTTGTGCCGCACGTACCGATGAGCGCCGAACTCGCCGATACATTCGATGCATTGCTGGCGACGCTCGTCGGGCTTGCTATCGCACGCGAAATTGCGCGCGAAAATCCGGAACTCGACGTGCGCGGGATGCGGGAGTTGCGCGGATGATCGTCGCGTTGGCGTTCTCCCCGTTGCTTGCGTTCGCGGTGGCGGCGATTCCCCGACGGCGAGCGTTCCGTATCGCTTTACGCAGCGTCTTTGCCATCGGAACGGCAATCGCCACCTTTGCGCTGGCCCCACGCGTCGACGAGCTCTCGGCAATCTTTGCATGCCTGGTTTCGGTGGTAATGATGCTGGTGGTGCTCTTTTCGGGCGGTCTCTTTCCCGAGCCCGCGCGAGGGCATCACGCGCCGTGGTCGCGCCCACCCGCTTTTTTTCTTCTCGTCGGCGCTTTTTGGAGTGCGATGCTCGTTGCCGTGACGGCGACGACCTTCGTCGGACTTTGGGCGGGGATTACCGCGACAACGCTAGCGACGACCTTCCTCGTCGCTCACCTCGGCAGCCGTACCGCCTTAGAGGCGGCGTGGAAGTATCTCATGCTCTGTAGTTTCGGTATCGCCGTTGCATTGATCGGCGCCTTCATGCTTGCCCGCGCTGCGGGCGATCTCGGCATGCTCGCCGGGGACCGCTTTGCTTGGAGCGCGCTTGCACTTCACGGCGCTCAACTCAACTCTCCGCTCGCGCGCACCGGACTCTTACTGATGCTCGTCGGCTTTGCTACGAAAGCGGGCTTGGTGCCGATGCATGCGTGGCTCCCCGATGCGCATGCAAAGGCGCCGGCGCCGGTCAGCGCGATGCTCTCGGGCTTGCTCGTTTCGTGTGCTTTCTACGCGCTGGTGCGCGTGCAGGGGGTGGCCCTGCACACGAACGCGGCCCCACTTTTCGAGTTGGTGTTACGCGGCGCCGGTGCGCTTTCGTTATTCTTGGGAGCTGCCTTAATGCTGGCGCAGCGCGATATCAAGCGGCTGCTCTCCTATTCAACGATCGAACATGCCGGTATCGTCGCAATCGCGCTCAGCCTCGCGACGCCACTCGGATATTTCATCGCGCTCTATCATCTCCTCGATCATGCACTGGTAAAATCACTCGCCTTTTTGAGCGTCGGCATCCTCCAACACGAACAGGGCACGACGTCGATGGGGCATCTACGGGGGCTGCGCCGAGGTGCGGGCGGGCGATCGCTGCTGTTCGCTGCAGTTGGGTTGGGCGGGCTCCCTCCCGGCGGGCTCTTTATTTCAGAACTGCTGCTCATGTTTGCCTTGGTGCGCGGTGGAGATTATTGGCTCGCGCTCTTTGCAGCGATAGCGTTATTGCTCGGGTTTGCAGCGCTGTTGCGCTTTGCGCTCGAAAGTTCTGCAGGAGCGTCCGTTGTCGGCGCTCCGGTCGAACCACGCCCTTTGCTCGGCTTCACGAAAATCGCGCTCTGGTGCGTCGGGGCCGGAGCGGTGGCGTTTGCGCTCTTTCCGTTTCTCCCCCAAGCTGCGCGCCTGCTCGAACTCTCGCGGAGCTTAACTTCCGGTGGATAGAAACTATCGCGAGCGCGCCGTTGCGCAGCCGGAACTCTCGAGCGCCGTCGATGAGATGCTGCGCGTTGCACTTCCTCTCGGTTGCTACGCGACGCAGCGCACCGTGCGAACGCTTTTTCTGTCGCACACCGGTGTGCTCGCATTGCGAACCCCTCTCGAGCGTGACGAGCGTTGGAAATCCCTCGCTCCGCTTTTCCCGTTTTTTATCAATCACGAGCGCGAGATGCAAGCGATACAAGGCATCGTTCTCGAGTCGAGCCCCGACGAGCGGCCGCTCTATTTCTCTCCGCACGCAATTCCCGAAGCGATCGTCGTCGAGGGCAAGGGCATTACCGAGGTCGTCGTCGGCCCGGTCCATGCCGGAATCATCGAGCCGGGGCGCTTTACGATCGCCACCGGCGGTGAGAGCGTCGTTCACATCGATGCGCAGCTTTCGTACGCCCATCGTGCGCTCGAGCCGTGGTTCGAGGGGCGCGATGCGCTCGCGCTCGCTCCCAACGTTGCTCGGATATGCGGCAACTGTACCGTCGCTCGCTCCTGGGCCTATGCCCGCGCGATTGAAGAGCTCGCCGATATCGAACTCGACGAACGGACCGAATTCGCTCGGCTCGTTCTCGCCGAAATGGAACGCGTGCACGTTCACCTCTTCGATATCGGCAATATCGCGGCAGGTGCTGGATACGGGAAAGGTACGACCGCTGCGTTGGAGCTACGCGAGCGCGTCAATCAGCTCAACCGCGCCGTTGGCGGGCATCGCTTGCTCTTCGACACGATTATCCCCGGCGGCATAAAGGACGGCATACTCGCCGATCCCGAGAGTATCGGCAAAGCCCTTCGCGAGTTGCGCGATGACGTTGCGCGCTTCTGCGATGCGCTGTTCGCAAAACGTTCGGTGCTCCGGCGGCTGGAAGGAGCCGGGATCGTTGACACGGCGTTGGCGCGTCGCTTCGCTGCCGTGGGCCCAAGCGCGCGGGCGTCGGATGTCGCGTGCGACGTGCGCGCAATCGCCCCGTATGGAGCCTACCGGAATTTTGCGTTCGCCGAAGAACGAGCGAGCGCGGGCGATGTTGCTGCGCGCAGCGAGGTGCGGGTGCGAGAGATCGGCCGTTCATTCGATCTCCTCGAACGCGGACTTCGCGAACTCAAAAGCGGCGCGCCTGTACTTTCGCATCGGGTTCCTCGAGGCGTCGGCGTTACGACGACGGTCGTCGAGGGTGCGCGCGGAGCGGAGAGCATCTCGCTTGCGCTGGCTGCCGACGGACGAATCGAGCGTTTGCACGTCATCTCGGCGGCCTACCGCAATTGGCCGCTCGTAACGCGCGCGATGGAAGGGAATATCGTGCCGGATTTTCCGCTGGTCAATAAGAGCTTCAATCTTTGCTATTCGTGCGTGGATCGATAGGAATGTCGGGAAAGTTCGCGCGTTCGCTTGGAATTCGCCATCTCGTTTGCGGGAGCTGTAACGGCTGCGAATTGGAGATGAACGCTCTTGCTGCGCCGCAATACGATATTTCGCAGGAAGGTTGGAGCGTGGTCGCCTCCCCGCGGCATGCCGACGTCGTTACGGTGACCGGCCCGATGAGCGAGGCGATGCGTGTCGCAGCGCAGCGAACGATCGAGGCCGCATCGGATCCGGTCGTTCTCGTCGCTGTAGGTGATTGTGCGACCGGCGACGGCGTATGGTGCGGAGCGGGGAGTGCAGGGCCGGGAGCAGGGCAAGAACTTCACGCTTCAATCGAGATTCCCGGTTGCCCGCCGTCACCGGATGCATTGCGCGAGGGGCTGCGCGCCGCTGCGACATTGCTCGACGGAAGGAAATCGTAGCACCGACCGCCAAGCAAAGAGGTCGCCCTTATGCACCTCGACCTCGCCGTACTACAAGCATCGTTCGACGCGCCCACGCTCACGCGGGGCCGCGACTATTTCGAGCGTCGTCGGGTGTTGCAACTGGAGATCGGCGCGGAGGCAATCGATGCTCGCGTTATCGGCACACAACAGCAGCCTTACTCGGTCCACGTGCGCGCGGTCGGTTCGAACGGCACCACGAGACTGCTCGCTCGCTGCTCCTGCCCGATGGGAAGCAATTGCAAGCATGCCGCGGCGGTCGCTCTCGCCGCAATCGCCGCACGATCGACCGGGCGTAAGCGTGACGCCGCCGATGGTGCCGTTGAAAGCTGGATCGAAAACGTTCATGCCGTGACGGCGAACAAACGCCGAGAGCTGCAGCGAGAGCACGTTCGATACGTCATCTCGATAGAGGAGCGCTTCTTCGTCCCCTCCTTCTCGCTGCAGGCCTTTGTCGTGCCGATGCTGCGAAGCGGTGCGTTAGGGAGTGCGCGGCGCTACGAACTTCAGCACCTCGCCGCAGGAAGCGCGAAGCACCTCCAGCCGCTCGATCGTACGATTGGCCGATTGGTCGGGGCGAGCGGATTGCTCGGCGGAATGAATGCGCTGTCGCCGACGATTTTGGGGACGCTGCTCGATCTGCTGCTGGAAAGCGAGCGGG
The DNA here is from genome assembly GCA_049964475.1 of Vulcanimicrobiaceae bacterium. Taxonomy (GTDB): domain Bacteria; phylum Vulcanimicrobiota; class Vulcanimicrobiia; order Vulcanimicrobiales; family Vulcanimicrobiaceae; genus JABEUX01. Next base: position 1,802 of record JBMFXH010000022.1, on the reverse strand, counting down.
TTCACTGGCAGAGCCTCGATAACGAGCCGATTCGACGTGAAGATATCGTCGACGCGCATATTGCGTGGCGCATCGACGACGACGAGCGCCAACGACCGCATCTCGCCGGACGCCCCGGAAGCGTGCTCGTCGGAGCGATGCCGCTTTGGTATGTCGACCCCGATCTCAACGTTGCGGGCCGCGCACGGAGCGATCTCGCGCCGGACCTCGCGGCGGTGCTCGCCGGTGCCCCGGCGATGACCGCCGAACACGCAAAGCGCGTCCAAGTGGCTTTACGACGAGTTTTTTCGGCGACCGGTATCGATGGGCCGCAGGCTCGACTCGACGTGCGCGTCATCGAGCGCGACCCAACGCCGGTGCTGCACCTCGGGCGTGGGCGGACGACGACGACCGCCGAGTTTGAATTTCTCTATGGCGATTTCCGAATCGCACCGGAGAGCGGCGAAACGGAGTTTCGCATCGCCGAAGGCGATGGTGCGGCGATCTGGCCCCGACAACGTGCCTACGAAGAGCGCGCGTTGGAGCGCCTGCTCGTGTTGGGTTTTCTTCCGATTCCGCGTTCCTTTGAGTTCGATAGCGAGGAACGGCGTGCGATATTTCGGCTCGGTTCCGAAGAGAGCGCCTATGCCTGGGCGCGATTTCTCGGTTACACCGCCCCGCTCTTACGCGCCGAAGGGTGGACCATTGAGATCGATGCGGAGTTTCCGCACGAAATCGTCGAATTTTCCGAGGATTGGGATGCAGATATCGTACCCGATCCGCACCGAACCGGGTGGTTCGAAGTCGATCTTGGAATCGAAGTCGACGGCGAACGCATTCCGCTGTTGCCCGTGATCGTCGAGGCGCTCGCGGCAAACGGCATCTCCTCGACCGACGATCTCGTGGCGATCTCCGCACGCAGCGAGCCGATCTTCGGACGCTTGCCGAGCGGCGCATATGTCGCGCTTCCGCCGGCGCGCGTCGCGCGCGTGCTGGCAACGCTTGTCGACCTCTTTGATGGGGAGCATGCCTTGGTGGAGGGCGAACGGATCGCTCTTCCAGCCGCGCGTGCGATCTCGCTTGCCGAGATCGACGGAACCGTGCTGCGACGGGGCGCGGTGACCGAGGCGTTCGGCGCTTTTATCGACGGGTTGAAAGATCTTGCGGCGTGTCCGCCGGTTCTGCCGACGAATTTCCATGCCGAATTGCGCCCGTACCAACGCGATGGCGTCGTTTGGATGCAATTACTTCGTACGCACGGGTTCGGGGGAGTCCTCGCCGACGATATGGGGCTCGGCAAGACAGTGCAACTGCTGGCGCATGTGGCAATGGAGAAGGCCGCGGGTCGGCTGAAGAAACCGGTGCTAATCGTCGCTCCGACGAGCGTCGTCCCGAATTGGCGCGCCGAAATTGCACGCTTTACGCCGGAACTGCGGGTGCTGACGCTGAGCGGCCCCGATCGTGCTCGCTACTTCGACCAGATTCCTCATGTCGATATCGTGCTCAGTACCTATGCGCTGCTGGTTCGCGATGCCGACGAGTTGCACGCTCGCGAATGGTCGATCGCCGTGCTCGATGAAGCGCAGGCGATTAAAAACCCGCGAGCGAAAGCGGCGATCTCGGCGACGAAGCTCCATGCTGAGCAACGGATTGCAATGACCGGTACGCCGATCGAGAATAATTTGGAAGAACTCTGGTCGATCTATGCCTTCGCATTGCCGGGGTTATTGGGAACCAGAAGCTCCTTTGCACGCTTTTTTAGAACGCCGATCGAAAAACGCGGCGACGTCTTGCGACGCAACGCATTAGGGAAGCGCCTTCAC
>JBMFXH010000021.1:0-19267 GCA_049964475.1 Vulcanimicrobiaceae bacterium | reverse complement strand
TGGGCCGCGCACGCGCCGCTGCTCATGCGCGCGGCATTGGCCGGATACGCCGTCTCGGGAGCGGTCATTCAGGTCATTACGCGCTACTGGAAGATCAGCACGCACGCACTGGCGATCTCGGCTGCGCTCACGGTCATCGTGTTCCTCGACGGCCGCTCGCCGCTGCCCTTTCTCGTCCTCATCCCGATGGTTGGATGGGCGCGCGTCTATCTACGCGCGCACACGCTCGCTCAGGTGATCGGCGGCTCCATCCTCGGCATCGGTAGCGTTACCGTGCTTTTCGATCTCTTCCATATTCCAAACGCACTGCTTCACTAGTCCGCGCGGGATCCGGGCCGAGCATCATCTCGAGTTGCGCGGCAAAACGCGCCCCATCACCCGTGGTAACGCAACGCGTTGCTCCGCTCCCACGCGGCGAGCCCGCCTCGATCGCCAGCGCGACTGCGCGCTCGGCCTGTACGATCGCCGGATCGATTCGCAGCACGTCGGGGCCGAGCGCCGCTGCGAAATGTGCGTCGAGGACGGGGAAATGCGTGCATGCCAAAACGACCGCTTCGCAGCTCGACGGCACGCGCTCGCAGACCTCCGCAACCGCACGGCGCGCTCGCTCGCCTTCGATCTCGCCGGACTCGACGAGCGGTACGAGCGCCGGTGCGGCGATCTCGGTGACCTGCATCCCGGGAGCACGCGCGCGTAGTGCATGGCCGTAAGCGCCCGTGCGAACGGTCGCAGCCGTAGCGATCACCGCAATATTGCGCAGTCCTCGCCGCGTGACGGCGAGCGCGGCCGATTCGATGAGATCGAGGATACGAACGCCGGCGCTCGGCCAACCGTGCCGTTGCGCGACGGCGCACGAGGTGTTACACGCCATCACGATCGCATCGGCTCCCGCCGCCTCGAGCCACGCAACGTTCGCATGAAGGAGCGCGACGAGCTCTTCTTCAGGACGATCGCCGTACGGCACGTGCGCCTGATCGGCGAGAAAAACGATCTCCTCGTCGGGAAGTGCCGCACGGACGGCTCGAAGCACGGTTAAACCGCCGAGCCCGGAATCGAAAAGCCCCAGCATATCTTACTGCTGGGGTTGGATTGCCGGGGGCGGCGCGCCTGCATAATCGGTGATGCCGTCGGCGATCGCGACGGCGACCTTCTGGCGCCATGCGGGATCGGTGAGCAGGGCGAAGTCATCGGGATTGGAGAGAAAGGCCGTCTCGACCAGACATGCGGGCATAAATGCGTGCAACGGAATATAGAGATGACTCTTGACGATGCCGTCGTTCTTGGTGCCGACCTGCGCGGCAAGTTCGTTCTGGATATCGCGCGCGAGCGGCTCGTCGATCGGCTTTGCATAGTAGGTCGTCGTGCCGTTCGGGCCCGCGTTAATATAGGCGTTGGCGTGAATGCTCACCAGCAGGCGTGCCCCGGCGCGATTGGCGATGTTATCGCGCGCCTGTAATTCTTGTTCGGCAGTATCGTTAGGAGCGTAGACATCGACATCTTTCGTGCGTGTCATAATGACCTGCCAGCCGCGCGCCTCGAGAATCGCGCGCAACCGTTTAGCCATATCGAGCGTGAGCACCGCTTCGGCGACACCGTGGCGAACCGCACCGCGGTCGCTACCGCCGTGCCCGGGATCGATCACGATCAAACGCGGATTGGTCGGCACGTACGCCGCTACGGGATTGACGCTCCAGAGATTGGGATCGCCGCCGGCGACCGGGGCGGCGGCCGCGAGCGCGACGCTCGGCGTGCCGGTACCGGCGACGCCGGTGCCCGCAGTCGATGCATCGGCGAGCGAGAGCGCACCGTCGACCGCGATATCGACACCGGTCGCTGCCGGCGTTACCGTCACATCGTGAGCGCCGGTGATCGAGAGCGCGATGCGCACGGTCTGCGGATCGATCTGCCGAGCCCGCACATCGGAGATCGGCGCGCCGGTCGACGGAGGTATCGCCGTCGGTTCGAGGGTCGCTCCGTGCAGATCGATCCAAAAGCGATTGTCGGGTGCGCGAAGGTGATGCCAATCGAACGAAGCCGCACCGGTGAGCGCGATATGCAGCGTGACGCCGCTCGGCGTTAGTTGTGCTTGGATCGCATCGATCTGCGCGAGCGAGACGAGCGGCGCCGGGGTTACCTCGGCAACCGGCGGGCTCGTTGCGAGCGGTTCGTTCGCGACGCGATTCCACGGTGAAACCGTCGGTAGCTCGGAGTTCGGCGGCGGCCGCAACGCGACGGCGACTTGCGGCGTCGGTGTCGGCGGCGGCGTCGCGACGGAGCGGGGCTGCGCGGGTGTTGTGGGCGCGTTGACGGCGACCTCGCCGGCTCCCGGAGCGATGACGAACCCGATATCGCGTCCGTCGAGCAAGCCGACCTGTGCGACGTGCGAACTCCCGTCGAGATCGAGCGTGACGTAGGTGGTCGGATTCGCCGCCGTCCCCACCTGCGATATTTCAACGGCGACTAAACCACCGGCATCGACGCTGCGAAGATGCGCCAGGCGGCTTCCGACGCCGACGAATGCGTAGATCATCTGCCGTTTGCTCGACCGCACCAGGCGCGCTTGGAGGGGAATCGCGCCACGCGCGACGACGCGCATGCCGCTGCCTTCATCGGCGACATCGAGGTTGGTGATCTGCGGTTGGAGGATCGTCGTCGCTCCATCGGCGATCTTGCGTAGCCCCAAAGCCCGCGCGAGTGCGTCGAAGTCGAGATAGGCCTCACCGTGACGCGCGAACGGCGCCACTTTCGAGCGCACGGCCAGCGGACCGATATCGTAGGTGCGGTGGCCGATCGCGAAGCTGACGATCGTCGGTTCGCCGGTCGCGATGAGCACGTATCGGGCCCCGGGTTTCCAGGTGACGATCGCACCGAGTGCATGAAAGAGCCGACGCAGCGCGGGATCGTCGATGCCGACCACCAGCGTCGCATCGCGCCGTTCGACGTGGGTAAACGCAAAGGTCCGCCCCGAGAATTGCCAGAGCGGGGCTGCTGCTGCGACGCGCGGCATGCAGAGCAACGCGAAGCAGAGCGCGAAGAAGGCGCTAGAAATCCGAACGATGTAGCGGTTCATCGAGTTCGAGATGCCCTCCGGGCAGCGTCGGCAATCGTTGGCCCTCAACGGTGATCTGCACGGCGGAGATTCCCGGCAACGCCGTCATCGAATAGACGAGCGCCTTAAATTCCGCGTTCTCACCGAACGTGCCCCCGGGTTGCGATTCGACCTCTTTCGAAAGATCGACCGTGATCGTCGAACCGTGAATCGCAACGTCGATCACGCGCGTTCCGGGCGGGAAACGCACGGCACGAACGTCGGCCGGCGGGCCGACGACGGCTTGCAGGGCCGCGTAGAGCGCGCGGTCGTGCGCCCATTGCGTCCGCGTACTCCCTGCCGGGCGCGGTCGCATCGTCACATCCCAGGGCCGAACGGTCGTGCCGTTCATCTCGGTGTAATAGATCGTCAGCGTATTGGGAGCAGCCGCGTGCGGCCGCATGAACCACCATCCCGCGCCGATTGCGAGCAAGAGCAGAACGACGATGGGGATTGCATAATTCGGCCGAGATTTCGGAGCGGAGCGATGGCCGCTGCGACGGATCTCGCTCACTACATCGACCCACGCGCGAGGGTAATTCCCAGCGAGAACGTTCCCACCGCGAGAAGCAACCCGAGGATCGAGAGCGCGATAGCGAGCCCTTCCTTGCCGGGGCGTTCACCGAGCCGACGCGCGAAGATATAGGCAACCATCGCTGCGAGCGCTCCTGCGATATGGAACCAAATCACCGAACCGGCCGGATGATAGACCGCCGCGACGACGAGCCCGACGAGGAATTGCAGCCCGGTCACGGCGACCATCACGCGGCGCCCCATCGTGTTCCAACTGAAGACGAGGGCGCAGAGAATCACCAGCGCGGCGACAATGAAGTGGGCATCGAGTACGTATTGAGACATTATGCGTACACCGTTAACGTCGGCACGGGGGCAATCCTCTCGCTTTGGTGCGTTAGCGCACCGCGACCGTGAGAAAGACCGTCACGCCGTAGAAAAACGTGCCGCGTGCATCGGCCGCGAGCAATCCACGCACCCAGGCATCCGCCTCATCGCGCTCGAGCCGTCCGCTGCGAACTGCGGCGGCAATAGCCGATTCGAGCACGAATGCATAGGCGTGGGCAAACGAAAGCGAGGTGACGAACGGTCGCGATTCGATCTGCGTGAAGCCGGCTCCGACAAAATGTTCGCGATGCCGCCGCCCGGCCCAGCCGTCGGCGAGCGAGTCGACGAACGCATCGACGACCCGCCGCGTGATGGTGCGGTCGCCACCTGCGACGATAATACTCTGCCAATCCTGATCGATCGCCAGCAACGAGCCGCCGGGGGCGAGCACGCGGTACATCTCTTTGACGGCGCTCTGCGGATCGGCGAGATGTTGCAAGAGCCGCTCCGCGCGGACGGCATCGAAGGATGCATCCGGAAACGATAACGTTTCGGCGTTTGCGACGGCAAACCGGGCGTTCGCCGGAACGCCGCGCGCGATCGCCGCTGCAACGAGCGCCTCGTTTGCATCGATGCCCACCACCATGCCGCCCTCGCCGATGCGCGCGGCGATCGCACGCACATCGTCGCCGACACCGCAGCCGCAATCGAGCACGCGCGAGTTCCCGACGATGCCCTGCATGGCGAAGGTCGCCTCCTTCGCCTGCGCGCCGAGCTGTGCGACGCCATCCAGATAGCGTATCTGCTCGGCGGCATCGCCACTTGCGCCGACCGAGAAATCGGTAACGTCGCTCACTTCGTCTCGGCGAGGGTGACGGAGCACTGCATGGTCATGCTCACGCTTCCGTCAACGGCAAAACGTTCGAAGAGTGCTTCGAGCTCTCCGCGCAAACGGAGAGCGGCCTCACCCTCGTGCGGCAGATACGAGGTGCTACCGACGCGCGCGAAGAGGCCGGCGCGGTCGAGCCGCTGCGTGTTTGCAAACGGCGCAAAGCGCACGCGCTTCCAACCTTCATAGGTGAGAAAGGTGACCCGGCCATCGGCGCGCCGCGCCTCGCTTTCATCAGTTGCGAACGTTCGCACCAGCTCGCCGTAGGCGGCGGTAAACGGATCGCGTTCGTCGCGCTCGTTATAGAGTAATGCGGCGCGGCCGCCGGGGCGGAGGATGCGCTCGATCTCGCCGAGGGCGCACGCTGCATCGAACCAATGGAAAGATTGAAAAGCGGTGACGAGATCGACCGACCCATCGGGAAGTCCGGTCGCTTCGGCGCGTGCATCGCGCCACTCCAAGCGTGGGAACGGCGGTGCGCTCGCCCGCATTGCGGCGTTCGGTTCGATCGCTACGGTCAGCCCCGCGCGCTCGGCGAGCAGACGTGACGATATCCCCGTTCCGGCGCCGAGATCGGCGACGCGCAATTGCAACGGATCGCCGAAGCCTTCGAAGAGCGCGTCGATTGCCTCCGGCGGGTAGCTGGGGCGACCGAGCACGTAATCTGCGGCACGTTCGGAGAAGCGTTCGGTCGGGTCGATCATCCTCGCCGCCATTGGCCGACAAGAAGAGAATACCTCGGGAAGGGCCTAATCGCGGTGCGTCGTTCGCGCTAGAGCGCCTCGGCGTACATCCCCAGCGCAGCGAAAAGTGCAGCATCGCTATCGAGCGCGGCGTTCTCGGTGGTTAACAAGCGGTCGCCGGAAAAGATCGAGTTCGCGCCGAGAAGAAAGCAGAGCGTTTGTAACTCGACACTCATCGTTGCGCGCCCGGCTGCGAGCCGGATATACGAAAGCGGCAACACGATGCGCAAGGTCGCAATCGTTCGCGCGAGTTCGAGCGGATCGGCACTCGCTCGCTCCGCAAGCGGCGTCCCCTCGATGGGAACGAGGAGATTTACCGGCACCGATTCCGGCGGGCTCTCCATCGCCGCGAATTCCGTGATGAGCGCGATGCGATCCTCGCGCGACTCCCCCATGCCGATAATGCCGCCGCAGCAGAGTTTCAGCCCGGCCTCGCGTGCGTGCGAGAGCGTTGCGAGCCGGTCGTCGTAGTCGTGCGTCGAGACGACCTGCGGATAATATTCGCGCGACGTATCGAGATTGTGATTGTAGTAGTGCAATCCCGCATCGCGTAACGCCTCCGCTTGGTGCGGTTGCAGCGATCCGAGCGTCACGCAGCTCTCCATGCCCAGCGCGTTGACCGCGCGCACCATCGCGAGCACGCGTTCGAAGGGCGCGCCGTCTTTCACGCCGCGCCACGCCGCACCCATGCAAAAGCGCGTCGCGCCACCCTCTTTCGCCGCGCGTGCCGCAGCGACGACCTCCTCGATCTCCGCGAGCGGCTCGGGACGCACGTGCGTCGTACGCCGTGCGCTCTGGGCGCAGTATCCGCAATCCTCCGAACAACCGCCGGTCTTCACGCTCAGCAGCGTCGATCGTTGAATCGCCAGCGGGTCAAACGCCTCGCGGTGCGCGCTCATCGCCGCGAAAGCCAGCTCCGGGAAGGGGCGTTCGTAGATCGCGCGCACCGCGGCGGCGTCGATGTGCGTTAGTTGCATCGCTGCCCCAACGCATTCATCTCGGCGATCCAACGCCGATAGCCCGCCTCACCGCGTCCCTCGACCGAGCCAAGCAATGTCGTCTTGACCGGCGATGCGCCCATGATTTTCAGCACGCCTCGTTCGAAACTCCTTACTCCATGCCCGCCGAAATACCAACGAAAAAAGAACGCCGGCATCCCCATCGTCACGACGATCCGCGCGCTTTTCCCGCGCAGGATCGAGGGCGCGCTCGCGCTTCCGTTCTGCGGCGTCCCGGTGCGTAGGAGTTGCTCCCAGAACGCCTTGCAATAGGCGGGCATCGTCCCCAACCAGAGCGGAAAGAAAACGGCGAGGTGATCGCTCGCCGCCACGCGCTCGCGAAGCGCGCGTATTTCCGGTGTCGGCAATTCCTCGTCCCATTGCTGTTTGCTGCGTACGAACCCGATATCGAGATCGGCGATATCGACGCGATGGAGCTCATGCCCCGCCAAGCGTGCGCCCCGTTCGTACGCATCGGCGAGGGCGTAGCCCAAGCGCGCACGATCGGGGTCGGGATGCCCGTGCAAAAGAACGATCTTTCGAAGACCCGGCGTGTTCACCGTGCGAGCTTACCCGAAAGCGCGAGCAAAGTTGCGAAGAAGTTGGGAAGGGGGCTACGGTCGCTGCAAGCGGAGATACGAGATATTCTCGAGGCTGATAAGCCCTTCGCCGATCATCGCTTTTAATTCGGGAATCAGCGCGCGCAGGCGATCCTCTTCATCGACGACTTCGATCAGCACCGGCGAGTTGGGTGCGGGCGAGAAAGGTTTGGCGATATGAATGCGATGGTGCGTCCCGAAGCCTTCGATCCCGCGCAGCACGGTCGCCCCGGCGACGCCGCGCTTGCGCAAGAGTTCGACCACTGCGGTATAGAGCGGTTCGACGCCGTGACGGTCGTGCTCGTCGACGAAGATCCGCAGCATTTTTCCGTTTTGGAAACCGTCCATCTCGCCTCCCGCACCGATGTTACGGCGAGTATACCACGCCCCGTTAACGATTCACGGAGCTCATATCGGGATAGCGCGTTCCCGCCGTCGCTCCCTTCGGCGCCGCCTCGGCGATCCGGGCAAGATCGGCAGCACTCAGCGATATCGTTGCAGCCGCCGCGTTCTCTTCGAGGTACTTGCGTTTCTTCGTGCCCGGGATCGGCACGATATCGTTCCCTTGCGCGAGCAGCCAGGCGATTGCGAGTTGCGAGGGCGTTACGCCTTTCTCGCCGGCGATCTCGCGAACGCGGTCGACGAGGCGAAGATTCTGCACGAAATTCTCGCCCTGGAATCGTGGATGATTGCGGCGCGTATCGTCGGCCGGAAAATCGTCGGGGGTTTTGAAGGCACCGCTTAAAAAGCCGCGCCCGAGCGGACTATAGGCGACGAAACCGATGCCGAGGTCGCGAACCGTTCCGAGGATTTCATCTTCGACGTCGCGCGTCCAGAGCGAGTACTCCGTCTGCAATGCCGATATCGGATGCACGGCGTGCGCGCGCCGTATCGTGGCGGGCGCGGCTTCCGAGAGCCCGAGGTAGCGAACCTTTCCCGCTTTCACCAACTCGGCCATCGCACCGACGGTCTCTTCGATCGGCACCTTCGTATCGACACGATGTTGGTAATAGAGATCGATGTGGGCGACGCCGAGGCGCTTAAGCGACGCATCGCAGGCCGCACGGACGTAATCGGGGTGTCCGTTGACGCCTTGAAACGATCCGTCATTGCCGCGGACGTTGCCGAACTTCGTCGCGAGCACGACGCGCTCGCGGCGGTCGGCGATCGCCTTGCCGACGAGCTCCTCATTCTTGAACGGGCCGTACATATCGGCGGTATCGAGAAAATCGATCCCGAGTTCGAGCGCCCGATGAATGGTCGCGATCGATTCGGCGTCGTCGCGCCCGGCATAAAATTCGGACATTCCCATGCATCCCAGCCCGATCTCCGAAACGACCAAGCCCTGCGCACCAAGTTTTCTCTGCTTCATACGCCGTACGACCGACCCACGCCGCGAGAGGTTTCCGGCGGAGCTCCGCCCAGGCGATTCCAGCTTTCCGCGACGAGGAGGAGATCGTTTGCCGATGCCCATTCTTCCGTGCGCGCAGCATGCTCGCACGGAACATCCACGGCATCGCATCGATCTCTTCGAGCAGCTGCCTAAGTAGACGAAGTCTGGTAGACTAATATCGTGAAAAGCGTAAAGATGCACGAGGCAAAGAGCACGCTCTCGGCGCTCGTGCGAGACGTGAGCTCGGGGGCGGAGCCAGAGGTGCTGATCTGCATCGCCGGGCGTCCTGCTGCGCGCCTCGTTCCCGTCGATCGCGCGCCGAAGCGCGCCCTCGGGGTCGATCGCGGCTTGATCTCCCTCGCTCCTGATTTCGACGCCGTCAATACCGATATTGCCAGGCTCTTCGAGGGAGCGTAGTGCGCCTGTTGCTCGATACGCATGCCTTTCTTTGGGCTTCCGCGACGCCGGAGGAATTGAACGACAAAGCGCACGAGGCAATCGAGAATCCAGCGAACGAGATTTTCGTATCGGTGGCGACAGCCTGGGAGATCGCGATCGAGGTCGGCCTTGGGAAACTCGAAGTACCCGGCGACCCGGCAGTCTGGCTACCGGCACGCGTTCGATCGCTCGGATTTTCGTTTCTCGCGATCGAAGCCTCGCACGCGTTCGCCGTTGGAGCGCTTCCGAAACTTCACGCCGATCCGTTCGACCGGACGAATTGATCGCGGCATTCACGCAGCGCGATCCGGTGATGGAGCAGTCGCTCGCCGGCGTCTACAGCGACCCGAAGAATCGCGCGAAGGCCGCCTCGGCAATGCCGGGCCTCGCGGAGGCTTGGGCATTTATCGCTCGCGTGCGGGCTACGAATGCGAGTGATTAACCCCTCCCTGCACGACAGAAAAAACGGGGGCCGTGAGGCCTCCGTTTTCGTTGCAAATGGTGGAGCTGTCGGGGTACTGCCCCCCGAGTCCGCAAAGCCGGACCGATGCGTTCTCCAGGCTCAGCTTTGATTTTGTCTTAGCCGCTCGATCGCCCCAAAGCTAGGCTATCGTGCGTCGCAGATGCAGTCGATCTCGTTTGCGCGTCACATCATCCGTGCGAACCAGCCCGAATTTTTGACCGGAAGGCGAAGTGGTTCGGGCCGACCCCTCGCGTCCGGTGGTTACCTTATTTAGGCAGCCAGTGCGTAGTTGTTGTTGGCAGTTATTGCCGTTGCGATCGTTTTAGGAGAGCTCGCAACTCCGCCTGCTGACATCGACCGCGGATCTTCACGTCGAACCTGCTTCAGCCCCGCGACCATCGACCCTCAGTATAACCGATCCGGCAAGCGAACGGTTACGAGCCCCCTATCCGCTGCCCCGAGGTGCCCCGCTCCATCAGCGTGCTCACCAGCATCATCACGATGGTCCCGTAAAGATAGGCGAGCCAATGGTTGAAATCCCCACTCGAACGGAAATTCGGCGTCAGATGGGCGGCGAGTGCGAAGAGCAGGTAGTTGACCACGAACGAAAAGAGCCCGTGCGTCAGCCAGGTAATCGGCGCGGAGATCAGCCGCAAAATCGGCCCCAGGAGCATATTGACGATGCCGAAGACGATCGCTGCGACCAGGGCGGTCCAAATCCCGGCGTCGTGGTTGAAGCCGGGTACGAACTTCAGGATGAGATACAACGCAATGGCGTTGACGATAAATCGAAGGATCATGGCTGCGACATTCCTCGCACTGCGCGAGGCTCCTACCTCGACGAGCGCTCGCCGAGGTGGAGGCGGATCGCCGCAGCGAGTGCCGGGGTCATCCCCTTGACGGCGGCGACCGCATCGAGATCGGCACGCTCGATCGCGGCGACCGAGCCGAAGGTGGCGAGCAGGCGCTTCCGGCGAACGGGGCCGAGCCCCGGCACCTCGTCGAGCGCCGAGCGGATCATCGCCTTGTCGCGTTTTTTGCGATGGAACGAGATCGCGAAGCGATGCGCCTCGTCGCGAACGCGGATCGCAAGATGCAACGCCGGCGACCCCGACGGTAAGACGATCGGTTCGCTCCGCTCGGGAAGGTAGAGCCACTCGTGCTCTTTAGCGAGCCCGGCGACCGGAATACCGGCGAGCCCGAGTTCGTCGAGCACCTCGACGGCGACGCCGAGTTGCCCTTTGCCGCCGTCGATCAACAGCAGGTCGGGGCGTGCGGAGAATCGCTCGCGTTTGCTGCGATCGACGCCGAGCGCATCTTCTTCCTCGCGCTGCGCGAGATAGCGCAGCCGCCGTCGCAGCACTTCGCGCATCATTTCGAAATCGTTCGGACCGTTCTTATATTGAATGGAGAACTTGCGATATGCAGATTTCTTTGCGCGCCCTTCGACGAAGACGACCATCGAAGCGACCGGATTGCTGCCTTGCACGTTCGAGATATCGTAACACTCGATACGGCGCGGCAAGTCGGGGAGTTCGAGCGCCTGCGCGAGTTCGTCGAGCGCACGCGCCTGCGCGCTCTCCTGCACTTCTTGATGGGCAAGAAAAGCTTTGAGATGTTGCTCGGCATTTCGCGCCACCAGACGAAGATAGTCGGCGCGTTCGCCGCGCTGCGGCACGAGAATGCGCACGCGTTGCCCTTTGATACCGCTCAACCAACGCTCGATCTCCTCGCGATCCTCGGGCATCGCCTCGAGCAAGAGCTCCTTCGGAATGACCGAGGCGGCGTATGGCCGCGCGCGCGCGCTCGCCGGAGCGGGCGCCGCATTATCGCGCGCGACCCGCCCTTCCGAGATCGTCGAGAACGTCCGCCGCTCCTCGCCACCCGCTCGCGAACTGTAAAATTGCGTCAGAAATTCAGCGAAGATTTCCTGCGGTTCGCGCGCGGCGACGCCGTCGAGAATGACGTGTTCTTGCCCCACGAGCTTGCCGCCGCGCACCACGAAGACCTCCATACAGGCCTGTCCCTGCGCCCGCGCACATGCGATGAGATCCATATCGATGCGCGAGCGCCAGACCACCCGCTGCCGTTCCGTGACCCGGCGAACGGCGATGATCCGATCGCGAATCGATGCCGCCGCTTCGAAACGCATCTCGCCCGCAGCGCTCTCCATCTCCGCGTTGAGGCGCGCGAGCAACGCGTCGTGCTTGCCTTCGAGAAAGAGCACGACGTCGTCGACGATCGCGTCGTACTCTTCGCGACTCTGGTACCCGACACACGGAGCCAGGCAGCGCTTGATGTGATACTGCAGGCACGGGCGTGCGCGTTTTCCGTCGATCGGTTCGCGGCAGGTACGCAACGGAAAGACCATGCGCACCAAATCGATCAGTTCGCGCAGATCGCGTGCATTGGTAAACGGGCCGAAATAGCGCGCCCCATCGGGGGCGAGCGTGCGCGTAAAGTGCACGCGGGCGAATGGCTCGTTCGTCACTTTGAGATAGGGATAGCGTTTGTCGTCGCGCATCCGCACGTTGAACGGCGGCTGATAGCGTTTGATGAGATTCGCTTCGAGGATGAGCGCTTCGATCTCGTTGCCGACGACGGTCGTTTCGATGTCGGCGACCCGCGCGACCATCGCCGCTATGCGCGGATGGTGCTGCGCGCTTTCCTGAAAATACGAACGGACGCGATTTCGTAACGAGATCGCCTTCCCGATATAGAGCACCTCGCCGCCCGCTGCGAGCATCTGGTAGACACCCGGCGCATCGGGCAGTTGGGTGAGCGTCAGTTCGAGCGGCGCGGCGGCCATCGAAGGCTACAACCTTATGCGGCGCGTTTTCGTCGCAGGAGCGCGATCCCCGTCGCCACGACGATCGCCGCCAGCACGATGACGAGCAGCAAGCGAGCGTAATGGTGGAAGAGCGGCAGAATCTGATCGAGGTGATGGCCGAGCGCATTGCCCAGCAAGATGAGGCCGCCGCAGAACAGCGTCGATCCGAGCGCCGTCCAGAGAAAGAACGGTGCGAGATCCATCTCGGCGATCCCCGCGGGTATGCCGTCGATCCCGCGCAGCACCGGGATGAAGCGACAGAGAAAGACCGCGAAACTGCCCCAGCGCTCGAAGAACGCATGGACTTGGTCGAGCCGATCGTGATGGAAGCCGACGTATTTCCCATAGCGTTCGACGAGCGGACGCCCGCCGAAGCGGCCGACGGCATAGCCGAGCCCTTGCCCGACGAGTTCGGCGAGAACCGCGACGAGGATCGCGACCCAGAGGTTCCCGAGGTGCCCGGTTGCAACCAGCGCACCCGCGGTCGGCAGAACGACCTCGCTGCCGACCGGCGCACCGATATTCCCCAGCACCAGGGCGATGAACAGCCCGCCGAGGCCGGCGTGGTCGATGAACGAGACGACGGCTTGCTGCATGGACGCTTAACTCCGTTCGGGCGCTTCGGTACTCGGCGCGGCGAGTCGTAAAATATGTGCGGCGCGGCTCCCGCCTTCGCGACGGAGCGCTTCGAGTAGATGGAGCGGCTCGATCTCGCCGCCCTCGCTCACCTCGTGAGCGACGCGGACGATCTCCTTCACCCGCGGCGTCACCAGGACTCCTTCCCAACTCCGGTCCTCACCAGTCCCAAGCGCTCGCCGCACGGCGGCGTGAACCTCACCGATATCGACGCCGTCGCTCTCGAGCCGCTGCATGACCGCCGAATCGCGCTCCTCCAGCAACGCCACGAGCAGATGCTCCGCGCCGATATAGTAATGATTGTGATTGCGCGACTCTTGCTCGGCGGTATGCATGACCCGCCGAGCTGCCGAGCCGAATCGTGACAGCAACGCCTAAAGACTTTACTCGTAGGGAAAGGGGGAAAATGGTCGGGGCGACTGGATTCGAACCAGCGACCTCTTCGTCCCGAACGAAGCGCTCTACCAAGCTGAGCCACGCCCCGAAGGCTCCCCCCGTTTCTCAACGGTAAAGTCTCGCTCCTGCTCACAGGGGAACGCAGCGTCACAGAGAAGCCGCGAGCGCGCATGAGGTATCTCATAGTCGGCTGCGGACGAGTCGGTTCCGCCCTTGCCGAGAAGCTCGATGAAGACGGGCACGAAGTCATCGTCATTGACGAAAATCCAACCGCATTCAAACGCCTACGCAAGGAGTTTGGCGGGCACGTTGTCGTCGGCACCGGGATCGACTCCGAAGTGCTGCGCCGCGCCGGTGCCGAGAAGGCCGACGCCTTCGTTGCCGTCACCAACGGCGACAACCGCAACATTATGGCCGCGCTAATCGCGCGGACCGAATTTCACATCCAGAAAATCGTCGCGCGGATTTACGATCCGCAGCGCGGACAGCTCTATCGCGACCTCGGCGTCGAGACCGTCTGCCCGACGACCGTCAACGCACAACTCATTCGCGATCGGCTCGTCGAATCGTCGGCGACGAGTACGCCCGAGATCGAATTCGGCGTCTTGACCACGCTGGTCGCGCACGTCGGCGGGGCGCAGGCAGATAAACGCGTCGGCGATTTTGAGGAGTTCGAACGCATTCGCATCGCCGCGATCATTCGCAAAGGTCGCCTTCTCGTCGTATCGACCGACACCATTTTGGAAAAGGGCGACGAGGTACATGCCGTCGTCACCTCCGATGCGTTCGGCGCATTCGTCCAGTCGTTTCCCGATGCGCGCAAAGCCCAACCGGTGAGGTCGTAACGTGTTCATTCTCATCGTCGGCGGCGGCAAGGTTGGTTCGTATCTGACGCGGGCGCTCATCGATCGCAAGAGCGAGGTCGTCGTCGTCGAGAAAGACGAGCGCAAAGCAAAAAACCTCGAACGCCTGATCGGCCATCAGGTGACCGTCGTCGGCGACGGCTGCGACCCGAAAGTTCTGCGGGCCGCGGGCGTGGAGCGTGCCGATATCGTCGTTGCCGATACCGGCGACGACGAAGACAATCTCGTCGTCGTGCTGCTAAGCAAACGGATATCCAAGGCGCGCTGCATCGCGCGCGTGAATAATCCGCGCAACCGACGCATATTCGAGTCGCTCGATACCGGCGAACCGGTCACCGTCATTTCCTCGACCGAGATCATTCTCGACGTTCTCAACGAACACGTTAGCGCCGCCGGCTATGGTGCCGTCCTCGAAACGATGCATCTTTTCGGCAAAGGGAATCTTCACCTCACGAAGATGTCGGTCGCGGCCGCATCCTCGGTTGCCGGCAAAGAGATCGGTGAGGTAACGCTTCCCGTCGACACCGTCCTCGTTGCGATCGAACGCGAAGGCGAAGAGATCGTCGTTCCCAGCGGACACACGCGGTTGCAAGTCGGCGATCGCGTGATCGCGGTGGTAAAGAACGGCGCCCGCGAGCGCCTCGCGCAATTGCTCGGAGCCTCTCTGGCGTAGGCCGTTGACGCCTTAGGAGGCCAAGAGTTTTTTCGCGCTGCGCGGCAGGGCGAAGAGCCCGATCAGCATCGTGCTCAGCACGGCGACGAAAACGATCCCCCGCGCGCTTTGCACCCCCGCACCCGAGGGGTCGATCGTAAAGACGAGCGCCAACGAGAGTGCTCCACGTACGCCCGCCGTCGCAATGAATTTCCGTTGTACCGCACCGAGATCCGCAAGCACGCGTAGGAACCCGAGCGCGGTGACGAGACGAGCGACGACCAGCGCGACGAGCACGAAGCCCGCGCCGATCAGCGCGGGCCGCGCGTCGGCGAGGTTGAAACTCGCGCCCATCCACGCAAAAAGGACGAAGTTCAGCGCAACGGCGGCCCAGCGCCAGAGCGCCTCGACGGCATCGAGCGTCGCGTTCTCGATCGTCCTTTCGATCCGCGTGCGCATGAATATCCCGAGCGTAACGACCGCGATAATTCCCGACCCGCCGAAGGCCTCGGCCGCCGCGGCGACTCCGTAGACACCGAGGACGCTGAGCGACCAGAGCAAGAACGGAGAACGCACCCGGATCGCACAAATTGCCCGTCCGAGGAGATCTCCCACCGCCGCACCGAGCGCGCCGGCAATGAGTGCCAAAACGAAGTTACTCGCGCGAACGAGCGCGACGGCAATTGCATCGTTGAAGAGCGATTCCGCCTCGACGATGGTAACGAGCCCCGCCGGCGCCCCGACCGAGCGAGCGAAGGCGATCACCGCGACGGGATCGGTAGCACTGAGCGCCGCGCCGACCACCCATGCAAGCGGCAAAGAGAACGACAGCATCAGCATTGCGCCCGTCACGCAGAGGGCCGCAACGGCGACGCCGGGGAGCACGAGCATCGCGATCGGGCGCCATGCGCGCCGAACGGCAGCGAGATCGAGGTTCCATGCCGCTTCAAAGAGCAGCGGCGGCACGAGATAATGCAATGCGGCGGGCGCAAAAGCGGTGCCGACCGGCTTTGCAAAACTCAATCCTGCCGCAGCGCCAAGCAACGCCACCCCGGGAAGCACCCAGATCGGTAACGTACGCGAGCTACGCATTCCTCTCCGCAACGGTCAGTGCACGTGCGTGAAGTTCCCGACGCGAACGCCGAGTTCGGTGATTCTCCCGATTGCAGCGCGCATGCCGACGGTTGCATCGGGACGCCCGACTAACGCAAAGTAGCGATGCGGATCGATGTTCAGCGTCCTCGTTTGCACCATATCGACGGGCCGATCTTCGAGAAAACGTTCCATCGCCTTCATCTCCTCGACATCATCGGTCACGCCCGGATGCGTGAGCAGATTCAGCGAAACGCGCAGCCCCGCCGAGCGCGCGATACGAACCGATTCCAAGACCTCGGCAAGCCCATAGCCCTGCGGGCGATAATACGCGGCATAGGTCCCTTCGCGGAAACTATTCAGGCTGATCCGAACGGCCTGCAGCCCCGCATCGATGCAGCGAGCGAGCTCGCGCGGCCGACTGCCGTTGGTGTTGAGGTTGATCGTGCCGTTCTCGCGCACGGCACGGATCTTCTCAATCGCCGACGCAATTGCGTGCGAGCGCAGCAGCGGCTCGCCTTCGCAGCCCTGGCCGAAACTCACGATCCCTTCGGGCACCGCCTGCAGATGATCGATCGCCACGCGCGCGATCTCCTCGGCCTGCATCTCCACGGCGATGCGACGCTGCGGCGAGGGCAAACCGGCATCGGCGTCCTGTTCCGATATGCATCCCACACAACGTGCGTTGCATTTCGGCGAGACCGGAAGAGCGGCTTCACCGCGTTGAAGAAAAACGTTCTGCGCAGTGAAGCAGCCATACTCACCGGCGCAGACCCGCAGTTGCGCGAGCATGCGATTCTCGGGGTCGCGCGCACAACGCCGTTCCAGCAACGCTTCGAGCTCGCCCTCGGCGAAGCGCCGCGGCTCCCAATCCTCGTCGCGATCGGTTCGCATCGCCGCGACGTAGAGTTCGTCGTCGATCGCGCAGGCGAACGTATAGCCGAAGAGCGGCAACGTCGGCGCACTCGGCTCGGCTTCGTACGCCGGCACGAGTAAGCGCGTATAACCTGCAGGCAGGAGGACGCCGAGTGCGTGGCGTCGTTTTTCGACGCCGCGACCGCCGAGCGGGCGTCGTAGCGGCAGCAACGTCGGTACGCTGCCCGCCGGCGCCGGAATCAGTTCATCGGCTCGCGGTGGGCGTACGATACCACCGTCGGCGAGTGGTTCGCAGGTTTCGTCGAAATAATAGCGTCCGCGCGCATCGGCGTAGGCGAGCGCAATACCGGAGCGTTTACGCGACATCGTCGTCGAGAACTCCATCGAAGACGCGCGCCGCCGGGCCGATGAGCGTCGCTTCACCGCGCACGTCAAACTCGACCGCAAGCGTGCCGCCGGGAACATCGATCCGTAGCGGCGTCGGTGAGGCATCGCGCATGCGGACCGCCGCGGCAACGGCGATCGCTCCGGTTCCGCAGGCCTGCGTTTCGCCGACACCGCGTTCGAAGTGGCGCACGCGTATGCGATCGGGTTCGATCGCCGCGAGGTGCACGTTCGCACCACCGACGAACGCCGGCTCTCGCGCGATGCGCGCGGCGACGGCGGCGAGATCGACGCTCTCCAAACGCTCGACGAAGAGGACGACGTGCGGATTTCCGACCGAGACCACCGTTGCGTCGGGAAAAGCCGCGGTGCCGTACGATATGCTCGTGGTTCCCATCGCGACGCGAACGCGCCAGTCGCCCGCGCGGCTCTCGACGGTTGTCTGCCGAATGCCGGCGAGCGTCTCGATCGCGAGACGCTCCGGCTCGCCCGCTTCGGCGAGATATCGCGCGACGCAACGAATACCGTTCCCGCACATCTCCGCCTCGCTGCCGTCGGCATTGATCACGCGCATGCGCGCATCGGCGAGCACCGATGCCTCGATCGCGAGCACCCCGTCGGCGCCGATACCGGTATGCCGGTCGCACCAACGCCGAGCGAACGCCGGGAGATCCGGCAGCGGCTGCACGCGCGAATCGAGAACGATAAAATCGTTCTTCGTGCCGTGCATCTTCGTAAAGGGAATCGCCGCCATCTACGAGGGCGTTGGCGCAACCGTCAGGGCTTCCTTCGCCGCACGCACGAGATCGTCGGCGGCGAGCCACTCGATATTTGGCTCGGCGCGAAACCAGGCGATCTGACGCCGTGCATAGCGACGCGTCGCACGCGTGAGTGCGACCAAAGTCTCGTCGAACGTACTCTGCCCTCGCAGATAGGCGAGTGCCTGCGGGTAGCCGACCGCATCGGCGGCGACGGCACGCGCTCCTAACGCCTCGGCTTCCTCGAGGAGACCGCCGGCGAGCATCGCGCGCGCGCGCAGTTCGATGCGCCGATCGATCTCGGCGAGCGGCAGTGCGAGCCCGAAGGTGCGAAACGTGAGCCCCTGCGAGCGCAGCGTCGGAATCGTCGCGTTCGCCGCACGTGGTGGTGCAAGCGCGATCTCGAGCGCGCGCCCGATGCGGTAGAGATCGGTTTTCTCGATCGCTGCGGCACGTCGCGGATCGCGTAGCGCGAGCCAGGCCTGCAGCACTTCGGGCGGATGCACCCGCATCTCACGTGCGATTCGCGCGCGCAGCGCGTCGTCGCCGCGTTCGCCGAGCGCGACCTCGCCGCGGAGAACGCGCAAGTAAAAACCGGTTCCACCGACGACGATGGGGCGCCGTCCTCGCGAGCGAATATCGAGGATCGCCGCCATTGCATCGCGTGCGTATCGTGCCGCCGAATAGCGTTCCTCGGGATCGAGAAACTCGACGCAGTGATGGTGAATCTCCCGTTGCGCTTCGTCATCGGGAGCCGCCGTGCCGACACGCATCCCCCGGTAGATCTGCCGAGAATCCGCACCGACGATCTCGCCGCCGACGGCACGGGCGATCCGCATCGCCACCTCGCTCTTACCCGACGCCGTCGCGCCGACGATCGCGCAGAGATCGCTCACGCGCGCTTAAAGAGCCTCGCGACCATATCGGGTTCGATGCGCAGCATCGTGGGCCGCCCGTGCGGGCAATGCATCGGGTTCGCGCAGCGCTGGAGATCGTCGACCAGACGCGACATCTCGGCGAAGGCGAGCCGTTCGCCTGCCGTGGTCACGGAGTGGCACGCGAGCGAAGCCCAGATGCGCTCGCGGACGTCGCGCTGCGGGGATTCGTCGGTGAGATCGTCGAGGAAGCCCGCAATATCGAACGCGCGCGCGCCGTAGCCCGCCGGCGTCGCCGTAATCCGGAAACTTCGCTCGCCGAACGCTTCGATTGCGAGGCCGCCTTCACGCAGTAATTCCAGCGCGGCTTCGAGTCGCTCGCTCTGGGCGAGGTCGAGTTCGACGATCGTCGGCACCAGCAACGGTTCGCTCGGGGCACGCTCTGTAGCCGCGG
>JBMFXH010000020.1:0-19608 GCA_049964475.1 Vulcanimicrobiaceae bacterium | reverse complement strand
CAACTTCGGCAGCCAGTCCCTCGTCGTCGCCATCGACGTACGCCGGGATTCATCGGGAGCGTTCTCCGTCTATATCGACGGCGGCCACACGCGCAGCGGTCGCGAGGCCGTTGAATGGGCTCGCGAAGCGCAGGCGCGCGGCGCGGGCGAGCTCTTAGTGACGAGCATGGATCGCGATGGGACGCGTGCCGGCTTCGATATCGAACTCAGCGCGGCGATCCGCGCCGCGGTCGATATTCCCGTGATTGCTTCGGGGGGAGCCGGGCGCGTGGAAGATTTTGCCGCGCTCTTTGAAGCCGGGGCCGCCGATGCGGCGTTAGGAGCCTCGGTTTTTCACGACCGCACGATCGCTATTCCGCATCTCAAGCAAGAACTCCGCGAGCGAGGCATAATGCTGCGACCGTGGCAACCGACGGATTAAACTGGGACGACCGAGGGCTGATGCCCGTGGTGATCTGCGACGCGCGCAGCGGCGAGCTGTTGACGCTCGCCTGGGCGAACGGTGCAGCGCTTGATGAGACGTTGGCAACGCGCAGCACCGTGCTTTTCAGTCGCTCGCGGGGCGCACTCTGGCGCAAAGGCGAACAGTCGGGGAATCGTCAGCATGTCGTGGCGGTCGCCACCGATTGCGACCGAGATGCGCTTTGCTATTACGTGATTCCTCAAGGGCCGGCGTGCCACACCGGCGCCGCGAGCTGCTTCCATCATCCGCTCCTTGCGCCCGATGCTCCCGTCGGCGACCTTCGCCGTGCCCTCGCGCATCTGCGTGCGACGATCGCACAGCGTCGGAACGCCGAACCGGAGAGTTCCTACGTTGCGCGGCTGTTGCGCGACGGCGTCGATCGCATCGGAAAGAAGATCGGCGAAGAGGCGACCGAGGTCGTCATCGCCGCGAAAAATCCGGATGACGAGGAACTGATTTGGGAGGCGGCCGACCTCGTTTTTCATCTCCTCGTCTTGCTCGAGGCGCGTGGGATCGATCCCGATGCCGTGGGGGCGCACCTATTACAACGCGCGAAACAATGACGCTGCGCGATCTCGCCGGCATTGGGCCGAAGCGGGTCCTTGCATTCGCGGCATTGGAGATCGCGACGCCGCGCGATCTCCTCGAACACTTTCCGTTCCGATATGAAGATCTGCGCGAGGCAACCCCATCGGTCGCTCTCGGATCGCGGGCCGGAGAAGAGAACGCCGTCGGAACGGTGATCGCGGTACGGGAACGACGAGCGCGAAACATCGAGATCGTCGAAGTCGACCTCCGCGACGAGAGCGGCGTGTTCCGTGCGAAATGGATCGGGCGAAATCGCTATGCGATCGGACGGTTTAAAAACGGGATGCGGCTTTTCGTACGCGGTCGCGTAGAGCGCTCGCTGGCGGGCCCCATCGTCAGCGTGAGCACCTATCGCATCCTCGGGCCCGACGAACCGTATCGGGGCGCACTTGTTCCGGTCTATCATGCCGCTGCCGACGTACCGAGTAAGACGATCGCGGCGGCGATTGCTCGAAATTTTCCGCTGCTGCTCGAGGAAGCACCGGCGGATCCAATTCCGCCGTCGTATCTCGATGCCGTTGGTTACGAACCGTTGGAAGCGGCGTATCGCAGCGTTCACGCGCCGGAGAGCCCGGAGCAGGCGCAACGTGCGCGCGAGCGCTTTGCCTATGGGGAATTTCTCGTGCACGCGTTTGCTTCGCTTCGTCGCCGTGCATTGCGCGCTCTCGAACGCGGTGCCGAAGCGATGTCCGATACGCAGGAGTCGATCGAGCAGCTCGAGCGAAATCTCCCGTTTCCGCTGACCGGTGCACAACGCCGCGTTATCGGCGAGATCGCGCGCGATCTTGCCGGTGCTATGCCGATGAACCGCTTGGTTCAAGGCGATGTCGGAAGTGGAAAGACGCTCGTCGCGGCAGCCGCGATGTTGGTTGCGGCGCGCAATGACGTGCAGTCCGCGCTTATGGCGCCGACGGAGCTGCTGGCACTGCAGCATGCGCAGAAGCTCGGACCGCTGCTGATGCCGTTCGGCATCGCGGTCGAACCGATTCTCGGCAGCCAACGTGCCTCGGAGCGAAAAGAGGCGTTGCGGCGACTCGCCGGCGGCGAGGCGGCGGTCGCGGTGGGGACGCACGCGCTACTGACGGAGAGCACCGAATTCATGCGCCTCGGCCTCGTGGTCATCGACGAACAACATCGCTTCGGCGTCGAGCAACGCGCGCGGTTGCGCGCAAAGGGCGGGACGCCGCATACGCTCCACTTAACGGCGACGCCGATTCCGCGTACGCTCGCGCAGACGCTACTGGCCGGCCTCGATATCTCCTCGATCGACGAGTTACCGCCGGGACGGACGCCGATCGAAACATTCGTATTGCGTATGAGCCGGCTCGACCGCGCCTATCGATTTATTCGCGAGCGAGTCGAGAAGGATGGTCGGCAGGCATATGTGGTGTGCGCGGCGATCGAGGGCGACGAAGAGGAGGGTATGGGGCTCATCGGTGCAGTCGAAGAGGCGGCACGTGTCGCAGCGGGGCCGCTGGCGGGGTTGCGGGTCGGGTTGCTGCACGGGCGCATGAGCGCCGACGCGAAGGATCGCACGATGAAGCACTTTTCGGCGGGCGAGATCGATGTTTTAGTCGCGACGACCGTCGTCGAGGTCGGGGTTGACGTCCCCAATGCCGTCGTGATGCTCGTGCTCGACGCGCACCGATACGGGCTCGCGCAACTCCATCAGCTTCGCGGGCGGGTCGGGCGCGGGGGCGCCGCCTCGTACTGCGTGCTCGTCCATCCGGATGAGGCCCCGCAGAGCGCACGTCTCGATTTCCTCTTG
The DNA here is from genome assembly GCA_049964475.1 of Vulcanimicrobiaceae bacterium. Classification (GTDB taxonomy): domain Bacteria; phylum Vulcanimicrobiota; class Vulcanimicrobiia; order Vulcanimicrobiales; family Vulcanimicrobiaceae; genus JABEUX01. The sequence goes on along the minus strand of JBMFXH010000020.1, from coordinate 16,789 downwards.
GAGAGCACGGACGGCTTTGCAATCGCCGAGCGCGACCTCGAACTGCGCGGCGGCGGGCAACTCGCGGGTCTCTTACAGTCCGGGCGAAGCGGTATGCGCTACGGCGACCCGATCGCCGATCGCCCGCTCTTTCTGGCTGCGGCGGCGGTCGCCCGTGAGATATTCGATCGAGACCCGGAACTGCGGGCGCCCGCGAACGCCGGACTTCGCTCGGCGCTGCTCGCCGAACAAAATTTGCGGGATTTGCAACTTTCTTCGTAAGGAAGCAGTAAACTCAGGCGCATCGCTCTCTATAATTGAAGGAGTCCTCCTATCGTGCGATTCACTCGCCCGCTCGTCGCGTTCGCGGCGGCGCTCGCCCTTGGGTTCGCCCTTGTGGGTCAAGCGCGCGCCGATTCGAATGTCACGCGTACGACGCTTTCCAACGGTCTTCAAGTCGTGGTCGTGCGCGACACGCTCGCCCCCGTCGTGACGACGATGATGAATTACAAAGTCGGCTCGAATGAAGAGCCGCTCGACGGCCTCGCGCATGCAACCGAACACATGATGTTCCGCGGGAGTAAAACGATTTCGGCAAATCAACTGACCGAAATCATCGGCCTCACCGGCGGCGATTTCGACGCCGATACGCAAGCCGAAATGACGCAATACTTTTTTACCGTTCCGTCCCAGTACCTCGACGTAGCGCTTCGTCTGGAAGCGTCGCGCGCTCAAGGTTTGCTCATGGCCCAGAACGAGTGGAACCAAGAGCGCGGAGCGATCGAGCAAGAAGTAACGCAAGATAACAGCAACGCGATATCGCGGATGCTGATGAAAATTCAAAAAGCCGTCTACGTCGGTACGCCGTATGGAAACAATACCCTGGGGACCATCAAAACGTTTTCGACGCAGATCAACCACAAACAACTCATCGATTTCTACAACACGTGGTATCACCCCAATAATGCAATTTTCGTGATCGTCGGCGACGTCGATCCGCACGCGACGATTGCGATGGTAAAGAAGTTGTTCGGCTCGATTCCGGCGGCAAAATTGCCGGCGCGCCCCAAGGTGGCCCCGAAGCCGATGAAGGCACAGGTCATCTCCGAGACCAGCGATCAGCCGTATACGCTCGTTGCCCAAGCATTTCGCTTCCCGGGGTATGACAGCAAGGAGTACGCCGCGTCGGTTATCGCAAGCGACGTCCTCAATTCGCAACGCGGGGCGCTCTATGCACTTACCGCCGACGGTAAAGCGCTCTTCACCGGTTTCCAGAGCGATAACCACCCGAAACTTTCGGGCGGATTTCTCTTTGCCGCCGTCGCCCCGACGGTGAAGCCGCAGACGATTGCCGCGGAGATGAAGTCGGTCATCGAGAGCTATAAAAAGAACGGCGTACCTGCGGCATTGGTGCGCGCGTCGATTCGCCGCGAAGTGGCGCAGGCGTCGTTCCAATACAACAACATCGCGAACCTCGCCTTTGCATGGTCGACGGCGCTTGCGGTGCAAGGGCTGCATTCGCCCAACCAGATGATCGCCGCCTACAAGAAGGTGACGACGGCGGAAGTCAATCGGGTGTTACGTCGGTACTTGGTCTATAAAACTTCGATTCTCGCCTACGCCGTCCCGAGCAACTCCGGCAAAGTCTCGATGGGCACCGGCGCCCCAGCGAAAGAAAATAATTCCATTCCGCCGACGAAGCACGAAGCGCTCCCGGCGTGGGCCAACAACATTCTCGCACACTTGAAGGTGCCGCCGCAGACGGTTCACCCGACGAGCTTTACGCTTGCGAACGGGCTTCGCGTTATCGTCGTCCCGAGCAAGCTCAGCAAAACCGTCGTGCTGCGTGGGTCGATCGATAATAACCCCGTGCTTCAAGAGCCGAAGGGCGAGTCCGGAGTTGGAGGCGTGCTCGCAACCCTGATGGGATACGGCAGCACGAACTACGATCGGCTCGCCTATCAGGCGCAACTCGATAAGATCGCGGCGAACGTCAACGTCGGAACGAATTTCTCCCTCGACGTCCTCTCCGATCGTGTCGCTCGCGGCATGCAACTGCTTGCCGACGAGGAGCTGCATCCGGCGCTCCCGGCGGCCATATTCCCGGTCGTTCGGCAACAAACGCTCGGAGCGGTCCTCGGAGCCGAAAACGCCCCCGATACGCTCGCTCAGGAGCAATTGCAGAAGCTGCTCTATCCGGCCGGCGACCCCACGCAGCGTCATGCAACGCCCGCCTCCATCCGCGGGCTCACGCTCGCCGATCTCCGAAGCTATTATCAAGCGGCCTATCGCCCCGATCTGACGACCATCGCGATCGTCGGCGATATCACCCCGTTGCGCGCGAAGATTCTCGTCGAGCGCTACTTCGGGGCGTGGAAAGCGGTCGGCCCCAAACCGAACACCGATCTCGCCGCCCAGCCGAATAACCCTCCGGCCGCTGCCGTCGTGCCGGCGACCGGTCGCGTGCAGTCCTCGACGACCCTGGCGCAAACGATGGCGTTCGGTCGCTCGAATCCGGATTATGCGGCGCTTCAACTCGCCAATACCGTGTTGACCGGTGGATTCTATAGCTCCATGCTCTACCACGATCTGCGCGAGATCCACGGTTGGGTCTATTACGTCGGATCGCAATTTAACATCGAGAAGCATCGTTCGGTCTTCACGATTAGCTATGGGTCGAATCCGCAGAATATCGTTCCGGCACAGCAACAGATCGTGACCGATATCGAGCAACTCCAGCAGCACCCGCTCGGCGCACATCGATTGCTGCGCGCAAAGGCGCTCTTGCTGGGGCTCATCCCGGTGCGGCAACAGTCCTACGGCGGTGTCGCCAACCTCTTGCTCGGCTACGCGCAAGAAGGCTTACCGCTCGACGAAAACATCATCGAAGCGCGCCAAGAATTGGCGACGACGCCCGCGCAGGTGCAGGCGGCGGTCGCGAAGTGGGTGCGTCCGAAGGATTTCGTCCGCGTGGTGACCGGGCCCGGCCCGCGCTAGGCGCCTCTGCCGATCCGGTCTCCGAGGCCCCCGCGTCAGCATGGCGCGGGGGCCTTTTCGTGAGCGCTCGTCCGTCGAGGTGCCGACCTCTGCGCGGCGAACGAGCCCCTGCATGCAGCTTCGCTTTGACGGCGTGGCGTTCGATCTCGACCATACCCTCTTGGTCGATAATCGTCTCGAGCGCGTTGCCCTCCTCGACCTGATCGTTCGCATCGACGCGAGCGGGGCGCCGATGCGCCTCTCGCTCGACCGTGCGGGGATCGTCGCAGACGAGGAGCTTTTCCGCTATCGCAACGAAGGCGTCGATCTCGAAACAATGCTGCGGCGTTTCGTCGAGCGTTGCGGAGGGAGTGGCGGGGAGGCGTGGGTGCCGTGGTTCCGCCAGCGTACACTCGATCTCGTCCCACGCATGGTCTTGCCGATGCCCGCTCTCGGTCGGATGCTCCCCGCGCTCGCGCAGTCGAATCTTCGTATTGCAGCGCTCTCGAATGGCCCAAGCCCGTTGCAGGAGCGGAAGGCGGCACAGGTCGGCTTCTATTATCCCGTTCTTTCCAGCGAGCAGATCGGCGTGCAGAAGCCCGATCCGGCGGCATTCGCGCTGCTCGCGACGACGATGGGCCTCGAACCGCCGCGGATCGCCTATGTCGGCGACGATCCCTACGTGGATATCGCCGGGGCGCTCGAGGCGGGGTTCGCTGCGGTCTGGTTCGATGGGGGAAGCAAGCCATACCCTGCCGATATCCCTCCTCCGACGGCGCGAATTCTCTCGCTCGATGAGTTGCTTCCCCTCCTCGAGGTGACGGCGGTATGATGATCGCTCGGAACGTGGAACCTCTTCGCACACCCATCCGTAAGAGAGCTCGATGCCGAAAATAACCGGCGGCGCCTTCAATAGCCGCAAACTGAAATCCCCGAAGGGTCCCAACGTGCGCCCGACGCCAGGGCGCGTCAAGGAGTCGCTCTTTTCGATTCTTGCCCCGCGGATCGCGGAGGCGGCGTTCCTCGATCTCTTCGCCGGAACCGGGGCGATCGGTTTCGAGGCGGCCTCGCGCGGCGCGGGTCGCGTCGTGAGCGTCGAGGGGCACCGCGAGACCGCGCTGGCCATTGAAGCGGCCGCGGAGAACTTCGGGTTACGCGAACCGGCGTACGCTCTTGTTGCCGCGCCGGTCGAACGCGCGCTCTATCGGGTCGCCGGCCCCTTCGATATCGTCTACATGGACCCGCCGTATGCAGATCCCGTTCCTCTGCAGGCATTCCGATTGCTGACCGAACGCGGGCTCCTCTCGCCCGGCGCGCTCGTAATCTACGAACACAGCGCGAAGCGAATTTTACCGATGATACCGGGGTATCGCGGGGTGCGAGAAGAAGTCTACGGTGATGTCGCTCTCGCGTTTTTCGAACCCGACAACGGCTAGGAGCCTCTCTTTCAGCGTCAGCCAAACTCCTAGGATCCTGCTCGCGTGACGCGCGCCATCTATCCGGGCTCGTTCGATCCGCCCACCAACGGACACCTCGACGTCATCGAACGTGCTTCGCATGCTTTTGCGGAGTTGCTCGTTGCCGTCGTCGTCAATCCGCAAAAACGGCATCCGATGTTTACGCTCGACGAACGCGAGCGCATGCTTCGCGAATCGGTAGCACATTTGGGGAACGTCCGCGTCTGTCACTTTCGCGGATTGCTCGCCGATTACGTGCGTGCCGAGAAGGTCGACGTCATCGTGAAAGGGTTGCGTGTCGTCTCGGATTTCGAGAGCGAGATGGCGACGGCGTTAATGAATCGAACGCTTTCCGATGTCGATACGCTCTTCCTTATGTCCGATCAACGCTTTTCGTTCGTCAGTTCGAGTATCGTCAAAGAAGTGTTCTTTCTCGGAGGGGATGTGAGCGGCTTGGTCCCCGAGCCTGTCCTACGCATGATGTCCACCAAACGCAGCGAACGTTCGCATCGAAACGGAGGGTAACAATGTCGGTTGAGCGCGTTCTCGAGAAGCTCCACGCTTACGTCCACGAAGGTCTGTGGTTGCCCGGCGGCTACCGCATTCTCTCGACCGAGCGGATCGACGAGTTCGTCGAAAAGATTCGCGATTCGCTTCCCCACGAGATCGGCAGAGCAAAAGTTATCGCTCGCGATGGAGACCTCTTCGTGCGCGACGCCCAAGAGCGAGCCGAAGCGATGCTCGCCGAGGCAGCGGCAAAGCACGACGAGTTGCTCGACGAACACGAGATCGTACGTCGCGCACGCGCGACCGCGGAGGCCGTTTTGCGCGATGCCCAAGAACGTGCCAAAAAAGTACGAGAAGGCGCCGATCACTACGCCGAGCAGATGCTCGCAGAGCTCGAGGGGCGCCTCGGAGGCGCGCTCGCCTCGGTGCGCAAGGGGCGCGACGCGCTTGCCGGCCGTCTTCCCCAACCCGGCGCGGTACTTGCGGCAGGGAACGATCCGCTCGCCGATGCGGCGGCAAAAAATAAGCGCCTGGCGTTCGATGCACAGGCGCCTGAGGAAGCCGAAGCGGTCGAGGTATGACCGCCAAGCAACGTTCAAGGAGGCTTTCGTCGGAACGAGACACGTAACGGTCACCTATTTTATCAACTAAACCACGCTGAAGGAGTGTCGAAAATGAGTGAGGATCGCAGCAACGAGCAAGTAGGTCAGCAAATCCAGCGATTTACAGAGGCGCCACAACACGAGGTCGGCGCGAATCAGCCGGCTCACGTTCTCAATGAGATGTCGGCGGATGCTCCCGCCGCACCGCCGAAGATCGGCGCCGAGCCGCAGCCGCAGCCGCAGCCGCAGGCAGCGTCCCAGGCCGTACCACCGACGCAGAATATCTATATCACTCAGCAAGTGCAGCAAAGCGCGCCCGCGGTTGTCATGCTCTCGCCGCCGAAGAGCGTCGTAACGGCGTTGGTGCTGACATTTTTTTTCGGACCGCTAGGGATGTTGTATTCCACCGTGCTCGGTGCCGTGGTCATGATTGTGGCGGCGCTGATTATCGGGCCGCTGACGTTGGGAATCGGGCTCTTTCTGATCTGGCCGCTCTCGATGGTGTGGGGAGCGATGGCTGCCGCCAATGCGAACAAACAAGCGACGGCAAACGTCACGATGGCACAAAACGCTCCACGCTAGCGACGGGGGCGAGGCGCAACTTCGTCTCGCTCGCGCGGTTGCGCGAGATGTGGACGATGCTAGACCGGCGGAGCTTGCACGTTCTGCGCGAATGCTTCTAAGCGCGCCCGGTCGATCGCTTTAACGCGCCCGCGGTCCAACTCGACCGCGTGCGCGTTTTTCAAGCGCAACAGTGCGCGCGCGGCCATATCGCGGACGGTTCCTGCAGCTGCCGCGATCTGTGCTTGCGAGAGGTTTTCGACGCCCGGCAACCCGCGCGTCATGCCGACCGAGGTGCGTGCGTAGCCGAGTAAAAACTTCGAAACCCGCTGCAGGACATGCGCGAAGGCGAGATCGGCGATCGTGTCGATCGAACGACGGCGCGCTTGCGATGAACCGATGAGGAAACCCAGCGCGAGTTCGGCGTCGTTACGGCACGCGTGTATGACGGCTTCGCTCGGGATGGTAACGATCGTCGCATCGGTAAGCGCTTCGGCGCGCGTGGTGGCGCCGCCGCCGTCGAAGGTTCCGCTTTCGTTGAGCGTATCGTGCGTGAGCCGCTCGCCGATGGTATGCGTTTTCCCGTCGGGAGAGAGCAGGGTGTAGATCACTTTTCCGCTCTTGACGATACCGAGATATGGCCAGAGTTCGCCTTCGTCGAAGATCGTATCGCCGGATTTGAAAGATCGCTCGCTTAACTGGCCCGCGAGCTCTTTCACCGTCGAGGCTTTCGCGTCGCTAAATTGCGAGACGTGCTCGAGGAAAGCTTCGCCGTCGGCGTGCTCGTCGATGCGTTCGAGCCGTAAGGTCCAGCGATTGCCGCCAAGGTTGCGCGCATCCCAGGAAAAACGTCCGGGGCGCAACTGCGTTAGTTCGTTTCGGAGCGCGCGCGGGTCGCCTTCCTCGCGAATTTCCAGAATGTTCCCAAGCTGGAGCTTATCGAAGGCCTCGAGAATCTGGTCGGTCTTCGTCGCGTGCGAAAGCGAGCGTGCGTCGAGCGTAAAGGCAGCAGGTCGATTGATCGGCATAACGCGCGCTGATTATGGATCGAGGAGGGATGGGCCTGCCGGAGCGGGGCTTTCCTAGGCAGAAGTGGGGGGTATGAACAGTACCCCATCAGATCAGGACATCGTTATCATCGCCGGCGCACGCACCCCGTTCGGCAATTTCGGCGGGGCGCTCTCTGCGCTGACCGCGACCGACCTCGGCGTCGCCGCCGCCGCCGGGGCGATCCTCCGGAGTGGCGTTCCCGCGGCCTCGATCGACGAGGTGATCTTCGGCAACGTCATCCAGAGCAGCGCCGATGCGATCTATCTCGCTCGGCATATCGGGCTGCGCGCCGGTCTCCCCGTCTCGGCGCCCGCCTTAACCCTCAATCGGCTCTGCGGCTCGGGGCTGCAGGCGATTCTCTCGGGCGCCCAATCGCTCGCCCTCGGGCAGGCGCGTTACGTTCTTGCCGGGGGAGCCGAATCCATGAGCCAGGCGCCGCACGTGGTACGCGGAGCGCGTAGTGGGTTCGCACTCGGCGCGAAGGTCGCGTTCGAAGACTCGCTTTGGGAGGCGCTGACCGATTCGTATAACGGTATGCCGATGGCGATTACCGCCGAGAACCTTGCGGCGAAGTATTCGGTCTCGCGTGAAGAGTGCGATGCCTTCGCGCTCGCGAGCCAGGAGCGCGCGCTTGCGGCGCAACAGAGCGGATATTTTAGCGAGGAGATCGTTGCCGTTGACGTGCCGGGGCCGAAAGGAACGACCCAGCGCATCGATCGCGACGAAGGCCCGCGCGAAGGGCTCTCGATGGAACGGCTTGCGAAGCTTCCCGCCCGCTTTCGCAAAGACGGCGTGGTGACGCCCGGTAATGCCAGCGGCATCACCGACGGCGCTGCCGCGGTCGTCCTCACGACGGTGAAGCAGGCGCGCGCCGACGGTCTCCGCTGGATCGGGCGATTGCTCGGCGGCGTCTCGGTCGGCGTCGATCCCGATATCATGGGCATCGGCCCGGCGATGGCGATTCCCGCGGCGTTGCAACGCGCCGGGATCGCTCGTGAGGGCGTCGATCTCATCGAGATTAACGAAGCCTTCGCACCGCAGGTCATCGCCTGCTTGCGCGATCTCGGCGACGACGGACGCAAACTCAACCCGCACGGCGGTGCAATCGCACTCGGACACCCGCTCGGTGCATCCGGAACGCGCATCGCCTATACGGCGCTCCACGAACTGCAGCGTCGCGGCGGCGGAATTGCCGTCGCCTCGGCGTGTATCGGCGGGGGCCAGGGAATAGCGGCCGTCTTCTCCGCGGAGTAAGGTGACCGAACCGCAGATGCCCCCGCGAGCGCGCGTGCCGTGGGGGCGCATTCTCGATGTTGCGGCGGTCGCGCTGATCCTCTTCGCCGCATGGAGGGTCTTCGTTGCGCCGCGTTTCCTCAACGCGCCCGGAGCCTATCCAGCGCCGCATGTGTCGTTCGCTCGTCTCGACGGCGGAGCACCGTTCAGCGTTATCTCGGCGCGGGGGCGGGTGCTCTTTCTGGATTTCTTTGCGACCTGGTGCACCCCGTGCAGGGCCGAGCTTCCGCTGGTTCAGGCATGGGAACGCGCGCATCCGCAGGCGCTCGTCGTTCCCGTCGACGTCGGCGAACCGGTCGCGGCGGTACGTCGCTTTGCCGATGCACACGGTATGCAACGGGTCGTCCTCGACCCGGAGCAACTCTCCCGTGGATATTTTCAGATCCTTGGATTTCCGACGATGGTGGTGATCGACCCCCAGGGGAATATTCGCGCGACCTGGACCGGCTTTAACCCGGCGATCGGCCTCGCGATGAGTAATGCGCTGCAGAGCCTATCGAAAAAGCGGTAGAAGCGTACGCCCCCACCGCCTTGTCGTAGAACGCAATCGTTCTATGGGTTGACGATAAACGTGTCGCTGGTAGGGATGTTCCAGGAGCTATACGCGAGGTAGAACGTTCCGTTATTCGCCCAATCCGTGCCCCACGAATTTGCCACGATGAAGGCCTGGTTGGCGTCGTCATAGCCGACGATCGCCATGGCGTGTCCGCCTCCGGTCGCCGTCGGGCCGGTCCAAATAGACGTTGCCGTGAGATTATTAAACCCGGCATCGACGTTGGCTCCCCAGGGAACCGGAACGCCGGCGGCGATCGAGGCCTTGATCTGCGCAATCCCGTTCGGATCGTTACGCGGAAGGTAGGTGAAGTTCGTGATGCGATTGGGCTGCGCGGCGGTAAATGCCATCGAACTGGGTTTCGTGAGATCGTCGGCGGGATTATAGGGCATATCAACCCACGGCGGGTCGCCCTTCGCAATGAGGAGCGTTAATGCGTCGCTCTCGAGACTGCCGCCGTTTGGAAGGCGGATTTGGTTGTAAATGAATGCCGGCGAAAGGATCTTGGTGTAATCGGGTGCTCCGGTGCCTGTCAAGAAACTCGTGTAGCCGTTACGGCTCCCCAAGCCCGAGATCGTCGACGCGGTCATGTACCCGGTCGCCCAGGCGACGCAGGAGCCTTGGGCGCCTTGGTTCCCGCTCGGCGGTCGAACGGAGATCGTCGCCGATTGTGGCAAGCGCAACGCGAGTGGACGGCGTGCCGCTCCGCTGAAGGTCGTGCTTCCGTCACCGAAAGCCGCCGCCATCTCGTTGGTCATGCGCTGGTCGCCGCCGACGGTTTCGGTGGTTCCGTTGACGTTGACCGTGTCGTTAGGAATGTGCTCGGCTAAGGTCGCCGTTCCGGTTAGCGATCCGACCGTTCCCGTGAAGGTCGTCGCTCCATACCCCGACGAGCCGCCGTTATAGGCGAAGGTGAGGCGCTGATTGGCGCTGGTAAACTGAATGACGGGAAGCGTGCCGGGGGCGCCGCTCGGAGCGGTGACGAGTACCGGTGTCGTCAGTCCCTGAGAACCGACGATACGGTTGCCGTTTGCGTCGTACGCAAGCAAGGTCAGCAACACGTTCTGCGGGGTGCCGATTTTGACGGTCGTCGGTTCGACCGAGAGTTTCACCGATGCAATCGTCCCGCCGAAGCTCAATCCGACGCTCTGTGCGTGGTAGAGCACGTATTGGCCGATCGTTGCCGTCGATAGCACGCTGCCCCCGGCGGTGAGATCGATAACGTATCCGCTCGGGCCGACGGGCGCGTTCGGAACGCTCACGCTGCATCCCGTCGGCGTACAAGGCGCAGTGACCGTTTGCGCCGGCTGGCCGATAACGTTGCCGCTGACGGATACCCCGGTGACGGCTCCGACTCCCGGCGAGGGAATCGTGATGTTAAAGGTGAGCGGTGTCGTGAGGCCGCTGATAAACCCAGGGGCCGTCGCGGGTGTTGCGACGGCGAGCGGAGCCGAGGGTTGCGACGGCAGAAACGTCGCGTTAGATCCACCGCACGCTGAGAGGAGCAACGCTCCAATAGCGGCGATCGTGCTGAGCAAAGCGCGCTTGAAAAACATGGGCTGTGGCTTCCATTAGGAAAGGCTCACCCCTTTTTTCTGAAAACCGAACGTCTGTACGAATATCGTAAAATATCGATAACTACGGCTACCGCCCGGTCCACGCAGCCTTGCGCTTTTCGAGAAACGCGCTCGTCCCTTCGCGGAAATCGTTGCTGTCGACCAGGAGCCCGAACTCCATCGCCTCCACTTCGAGTGCGTCGGCGAGCGAGAGGTGCGCTCCGCGATGGATCGCGCGTTTGCAGGCCGCGATTGCGAGCGGCGCCTTGCTTGCAATTGCCGCAGCGATGCGGTGCGCTTCATCCATGAGCCCGGCGAGCGGAACGACGCGCTCGACGAGTCCGATGCGTAGCGCCTCCCGCGCATCGACGATCTCGCCAGTGAGGCAGAGATAGAGCGCCATGCCCTTCCCGACGAGCCGCGTGCTGCGCTGCGAGCCTCCGTATCCGGGAATGAGGCCGAGATTGACCTCGGGTTGTCCGAACTTTGCGTTCTCCGAGGCGATGCGGATATCGCAGGCCATCGCGAGCTCGCAGCCACCGCCGAGGGCGAAACCGTTCACTGCAGCGATGACCGGTTTCGAGAGCGACTCGATCCGCTCGGTGATGTGCTGTCCGATGCGCGCCTTCTCGGCGCCCGCACCGGCGTTGGGGAGCGCGTTCAGCTCGCCGATATCGGCGCCGGCGGCGAAAGCCTTCTCGCCCGAACCGGTGAGGACGATCGCTCGAATCTCGGGGCGTGCATCGAGTTCGGCGAGCGCGCGCGAGAGTTCGCCGAGGAGCGCTGCATTGAGTGCATTGAGGACGTTTGGGCGGTCGAGGGTAATCGTTGCGATCTGCCCTGCTTCCGTTACGAGAATATTGGAGTAGGCACTACTCATAATCGTAGAAACCCTTACCGCTCTTGCGGCCATGCCGTCCGGCAAGGACCATGCGTTTGAGGAGCGGTGGCGCGGCCATCATCGGATCTTTAAATTCCTCGAACATGATCTGCGCGATGTAGTAGGTGGTGTCGAGGCCCACGAAGTCGAGTAATTCGAGCGGCCCCATCGGATAGCCGCAGCCGAGTTTCATGCCTTTGTCGATATCTTCTTTACTTGCAAGCCCGCCCTCATAGCAGCGGATCGCATAGAGGAGATAGGGAATGAGCAGACGGTTGACGACAAATCCCGGCGTATCTTGCGCGAGGATCGGCTCTTTCCCAAGCTTTTGCGCGAAGGCGAAGAGTTCGTCGATCGTGTCTTGCGTGGTGGCGATGGTGCGAACGACTTCGACGAGTTTCATTATCGGCACCGGGTTGAAAAAGTGCAGCCCGGCAACGCGATTGGGGCGCTTCGTGACCGCCGCCAATTCGATCACGCAAAAACTCGATGTGTTCGTGCACACGATCGCGTGGGGTGGCAGCAGTTCGTCGAGTTGTTTAAAGAGCGATTTTTTTGCTTCGGGGTTCTCGACGATCGCCTCGATAACGAGATCGCAGTGTTGAAGATCGGCGATCGACGTCGTTCCCTTGATGCGTGCGACGATTGCGTCGCGTTCGCTTTTTGGGAGCTTCCCTTTTTCCACGAACTTATCGAGCGACTTTGAAATCGACGCAAGCCCGCGCTGCAGGGGAGCCTCGGCGACCTCCATGAGGACGACGTCGAAGCCTGCGCTCGCTGCGGTCTGCGCGATCCCGTTACCCATGAGCCCGGCGCCGCAGACGCCGACCGTACGAATCTTTGACACGTGTGAAAACCTCTCGCTTCCTTAAAATGAGATAAAGAGCGCAGGTGCTTTCGTCCTCTCGTCGGTATCACCCTAGGGAAAGAGGAGTACGGTATCGGTGCGGACAGCGTATCATGAAGCTCTCGAGGGGACCCGGCTCGACGTCGTGCGTCTCGGCGCATTGGTCGGCGACGCTATTCGCGTGAGCGTCGATGCCCTCGAGCGTCGCGACGAAGCGACCGGGGCGCGGGTCGTCGCCGGCGACGACATCATCGACGACCTTCGTCGCAAGATCGAGGCGCATTGCATCGAGCTGATCTGGCGCCAGCAACCGGTCGCAGGAGAGCTTCGGGAGATCGCGGCGATGCTGGAGATCGCGACGGACTTGGAGCGCGTCGGCGACTATGCCGTCGAGATCGCGAAGAATGCGATAAAACTCGCAGATACCGCACTACGCCCGCAGAAGGTGGAGATCGATCGGATCGCAGCGGTCGCACACGGCATGCTGCTCGACGCTATGCGAGCCTATACCGAACGGGATTCCGAGCTCGCGACCGAGGTGATCGCGCGCGACGACGATGTCGATCGCCTCTACAAACGCAGTATAACCCTCCTGCAAGAAGAGATGCAACGCGATTCCGAACTCGTAACCTCCGGAACGAGGTACCTCTTCGTCCTTACCGCCGTCGAGCGCGTCGGCGACCGTGCGAGCAATATCGCGTGGCACACGAAGGATATGATCGGCGAATAACGTGGCGGAGCCCGCTCCTCCGCTCGATCGCGCGCTCTTCGCGGTAACGAGCGATCGTGTCTACCTCAACCATGCCGCCGTCGGCGTTCTTCCCAAACCCACGCTCGATGCACTCCACCGATTCGTAGAAGCGCATGCGACGGGCGGCGTTCTGGGAACCTTTCCGTACGAAGCGGCGATGGGAGGGTATCGAGAGAGGGTCGCCGCAGCGATCGGTGCGAGCGGGGCCGATATCGCCATCATTCGCAATACGAGCGAAGCGGCAAACATTCTCGCACAAGGCTTCGATCTTCAACCCGGCGACGAAGTACTCGTTCCCGCCGAGGAGTTTCCGAGTAATGCGTGGCCCTGGCGGGCGCTACGCACGCGCGGCGTCCTCGTTCGGGAACTCGATTGTTCGCAAGCGATTTTGAACCCGGAGCGGCTCGCTTTCGAGATCGGATCCCGAACGCGCGTCGTCGCGCTGTCATGGATATCGTATGCCGACGGAGCGCGTCACGATCTTGCGGGGCTCTCCGCCGTCGCTCACGAGCGCGGCGTCGCTCTCGTCGTCGATGCGATCCAAGGGCTGGGTGCACTCGATCTCGACGTTACCGCATGCGGCCTCGACGCGCTCTATGCAGGCGGTGCGAAGTGGCTCTGCGCGCTCCAAGGGGTAGCCTTGCTCTATGTGAGCCCCGCGCTGCGCGATCGGCTGCGCGTCGCCGCACCGGGGTGGCGGAGCGTCGCGGATATGTGGGACTTCCATAACGATACGCAAGGGTGGGTCGACGATGCATCGCGATTTGAAGGGGGGACGCCGAACTTTATCGGCGCCCTATCGTTGGCAACTTCGCTCGATCTCTTTCGGAGCGTGGGGATCGCGCGAATCGAACGACATATTCTGGCGCTGCGCGACCGGTTAGCCGTCGGCGTGCGCAGGCTCGGCGCTCGGGTGCTGGAGCGATCGGGAAGTAACGCATCGGGGATCCTTACGTTCTCTCTCCCCGAGCGCGAAAGCATCGCGCTCGGACGTGCTCTGCAACGCGAAGGATTCGTGACGACTTGGCGCGCCAACGGTATTCGCGTCTCACCGCACGGCTATAACGACGCTGCCGAAATCGACGCATTCATATCTGCGTTAGAGGCGACGATCTAAGTCGCCGTTCTACCGATTGCGAGATTCTCAAGCGTGATGTGGCGGAAGGCCGCGGGGCTCCATTCGATCTCGGCCTCGTGGAGCGAAGTGAAAAAGTCGACGAGCGATTCAAGGTGAGCGATTGCAAAGATGCGATGGACGATCGACGATGCTCCGACGATCCGTAGCCGAGTTGCATTTCGCAGTGAAGCTGCACGCATGCGCGTCGTATCGCGAACGGCATTGATGAACGTCGTGTCGGCAAAGGTCACCGCTGTTAGATCGATGATGGCAACGGGAGCCTCGATAAGCGGCACCAACGCCCACAGAAGTTCGTCGCGCACTCCGAGGTCGAGATCTCCGCAGAGAGCGACGACGATCGATCGTTGATTCATGTTCCACCCGCGAGCGTTGAGCTCGGCCTTCTCTCCCCGTAGCATAGCGGTTCTCCGCCGCTGCCGGCTGTTCTGAATCGCTCAGAGCCGCAAGAGGCTCAGGTAGGGCGGGGTTAGCGAGGGAGCGCCTCTCTCTCGGGAAGCACGACGCAGGAGGCCATGACCGCGTCGGTCATCCCGTGAATGAGCCGTTTATCTGCCGGGGCGACGGTCGCGAGGATACCGCCGACGCGGACGCTCTCGCCGACGACGAAATAGTACGGACAGAGGCGAACGCGGCCGTCGAACGTTCGGACTTCATCGCTTTTGCGGTCGAGATAGCTCTGCCGCACGCGTTTGGGCTTATGAAAGCGCTGCAAGATATGCGGCGTCTTTTCGAACTGCGCGAGACCGTTGCGCAGCGCTTCGACCCACTCTTCGCGCGTGAGATCGTTGGCAACCTTGACACCGCGCGAACCCCATGCGAGCTCGGAGAAGCCCGACGGTTTGACGACGTACTCGCGCTCGCTCTTCGTCAGTTCGGCGAGGTGCATGAAATCGTCGACCGGGCGCCCCGCAACCGTTACGCCGACGATTGCGGCTTGCGGCGGCAACGGGCGCGGGTCGAGAATCCAGGTTTCGGGGAAGAGGGTTCGGAGCCGGATAAAGAGTTCTTCACCGAGTTCGCCGACCCAGAGACGTTCGAGCGCGTAATGGTGGAGTAAGGCAAAGGAAAGCTTCTCTTCTAGATGTGCTTTCGGCGGCGGCGTCATGCGCACGCGTTGATGGCGCGCAGCGTAGAGCATGAGCTCCTGCTTCGGAACGTTGAGAAGATCGAAGAGTTCGAAGTTTCGGTAGATCGCATCGATGCGCCGTTCGCTGCCGGCATCGTCGCGAATGAAAAGTGCTTCCTCTGTGAAGAGCACTTGCTCCGGCCGGACGACCGAGATATCGGCGATTCCCAAGCGCGCAATGTCGGCGGCGAGCCAACTCATCTCGGCGCGATAATCCCCGGATTCATCGGAGACGACGACCGCGACGCTGGGGTGCTCTTTCCCGCACTGGCTTGAAAAAATTTCGGCGAAGCCGCGCGCCATGCCGTCACGACCACCGGCGCTCTCGATACCAACCGAGCAGTACGCATGCGCCATCGCGCCGACAAAGCCCATCCCGCCGGGAACGCTATCGAGTTCGGAGGCGATAAAACCGCTCTCGGTAACGAGCAGATCGGGACGAATGACCGCCGGAATATCGTTCTTAAAGCGGTTCTGTCGCGAGAGGCGGACGATATGCTCGGGCTTTCCGAGATCGAGATATTCGGCGATGAATGCCGGCGCCGTCCCGCGCGCGCTACGCGTATAGAGCGAATTGAGCGCTTTGTAGAAGCGGAGGAGGTCGTTGCCGATGCGTTCGATCTGCGAGAACTGCTCGACCGAGAGCCCGAAGGGCTCGGGAGCGACTCGCCAGGCGATGCGGTCTTGCTCGTTCTCTACCCGGAAGAGCCCCGGGGGAATCGCTGCTTCGACCTGCAGTGCCCGGTCGCGGGCGGTCAGGTCGGGGATGGTGGATGTACAGGACAAAAGAAACCTCTATCGACAGCCGTCGGGGATTTTTGCTGAGTTATACGCGATGTAACGTCGCCGCATGCCCGTTCTTAACGCTTTCGCTTCGAACTCGGTTTCGCTCTATTTGATGATGACCGCACCGGGGGTCAGCAGAGCCGAATCGATCGATGCCGAGCTGGGCGTTACGTGGAGGGTGAGGTGAAGCGTGCCGACGAGGCCGACCGGCGCGAGTTCGATGGAGGCCGGGGCGTGGGACGCCGCACTTCCCATCGGTAGCAGCAGGGCGAGCGATGCGGTCGCGCTCCGCGTCGGCGTCGAGGTCGTTGCCTCGACATGGGCGATGCGGGAACTGGTCGACGGATCGAGCGTCACCGCATTCAGGCAGAGCTCGATGGTGAGCGGGGAGCCCTCGACCGTGAAGCGCTCGCTCGTACAGGCGGCACGGGCGATCCCCGGGGCGACGACCGCGATTGCGGCCGCGAGGGCGACGAGCGGCGCGAGCCGGCGTCGACGGGGCGAGAGGGGGGATTTCACGATACGGTGACCGTTCGACCGCCGATGGTCGCACCCCTCACATTGACCGCAGCGGTTATGCTAGGAGGCCGTGATACCTATTGAACTGATCGCCCTCGACCTTGACGGAACGCTGTTGCAAGCCGACGATCGGGTCGCCGACCCCGAACGAAAGGCGATCGAACGAGCGCTCGCGCGCGGCGTGCGCGTCGTCATCGTGACCGGGCGC
>JBMFXH010000019.1:0-20737 GCA_049964475.1 Vulcanimicrobiaceae bacterium | reverse complement strand
GCCGGTAGCCGTCCGTAGCTAACACGCGGCAGGATAACACAGAAATTTTACGATGGCTCCCACTTTTCCAGCGCTGGTCGCGCGCGCGGGAACTTTTTTTAAGCGGGCGAACGCGGCTGGATTCGATGTTTAACGCGCGGCCGCGGATTAGGAGACCTGAGGTGACTTATAGATTTGCATTGGTGTGGATTTTGGTAACGATGGCGTGCGCCGTTTCCGGCAGATATGCCGTGGCGGAATCTGCCTCTGCAACGTGGACGCCCGTGCGCGCTCCAATGCCGTTCATGCTTACGGTTGATGCTCGCGGCAAGTTCGCTTCACCTTTTCGAACGTTGTCGTCGCATGTCGTGAAACTTGGCGGGCCAATCGTACACGGTATTCCCGCAAATAATTTCCCGACACCCGTTGCGGTGCTCTCATGCGATGCCGCATTCCAGGGGAAAACGGAGGCGACGTACTTCGAGACTTTTCGCGTGACCGTCATGAATGAGACGCCCTATTACTTACGCTATACGCGCATCGCTTTTGAAATCGATCGGGGCGCTTCCTACGAAGACGGCATCCTGTTTGGGCTCAAGCCTTACGAAATGCGTTCGTTTATCTGGACGGCGGGCGGCGAAGCTGCAGATGGCAGCCCCCAAGACCACCCTCACTGGATGCTGTGCGGAGCGGGGCCGGCGGTACTGGCAAACGGCAAGGTTCTCCGATTCGAGCCATCCTTTTTTCGCACTCATTCGCCGTAAAACGTGCGTTTGACGGTCGTGGAATCGGCGATGCATGACGCACCCGAGTCCAGGGCCTTGGATAGGTGCTGCTTCCTCGGTCTCGGACGCCGTGACAGCGCCCACTCTGCGCCGACTAGAGGCGCGCGAGGATGGCGTCGGCGAACTCTGCGGTGCTCGCAGCGGGCGAGCCGAGATCGGCCGTCCGTGCGCCGGTGGCGAACGTCGCTTCGACGGCGCGCTCGATACGCGCGGCGCCGGCTTCGTCACCGAGGCTGGTGCGCAGCAGCATTGCTGCGGAGAGCATCGCCGCAGTCGGGTTCGCGATACCTTTGCCGGCGATATCGGGGGCGCTGCCGCTGATCGGTTCGTAGAGCCCGAAGCGTCCGCGCGCATGCGTGCGCGTGCCGAGGCTCGCGCTCGGGAGCGTACCGATCGACCCGGCGAGCATTGCCGCTTCGTCGGAGAGAATATCGCCGAACATGTTCTCCATCACCATGACGTCGAAGGCGCGCGGATTGCGAACGAGTTGCATCGCTGCGGTATCGACGAGCAGATGGTCGAGCCGCACGTCGGGATACTCGGTTGCAACCCGCGTCACGACGCGGCGCCAGAGCCGCGAGGTTTCGAGAATATTTTGCTTGTCGACCGAGGTAACGTGCGAACGGCGCGTGCGCGCGAGTTCGAACGCGACGCGCGCGATGCGCTCGATCTCCGGCGCGCGATAATACATCGTATCGACCGCGCACTCGATGCCGTCGACGACGCGTTGCTCCTTCGGTTCGCCGTAGTAAATGCCGCCGGTGAGTTCGCGCACGATCGTGCAATCGAGTCCGCTGACGACCTCGGGTTTGAGCGTCGAAGCGCTCTCCAGCCCGGAAAAGACGCGCACCGGGCGCACGTTGGCGAAGAGCTCGAAATCGCGCCGGAGCAGAAAGAGCGCGTACTCGGGGCGCGCGTCGAGCGGCTTGCCGTCGTACTCGGGCAGCCCGACGCTGCCGAAGAGGATCGCGTCGGCGCGTTCGCAGAGCTCGCGGGTGTTATCGGGGAGTGCGGCGAGCCCGGCTCGCAGCGCCGCGCCGCCGACCGGCGCTTCGATACAATCGAGATCGGGGCGCACCACCGCGAGCACGCGGACCGCTTCGCGCACGACCTCCGGCCCGATGCCGTCACCGGGCAAAACCGCTATCGTCGGCCGCAACGCCTAATACACCGTGATGCGCGTGGTATCGTCGGTAAGCGGCAGGGCGGGCTCCTCGACGACCACCTTCACACTCTCGGTGACGACGGTGGGGGCACTGCCGTTCGTCGGCGTGCGGTCGAGCAGGGCCAAGTGCGTCGTCAGCAAGCTGCGCAGTTCGCTCTTCACTTTCTCGGCATGATCGCGCGCGTGCTGCTCTTCGCGGCGAACCTCGGAGATCGCGTCGTTGAAGCCCGCGACTTCGCGCTCCGCGGCCATACGCGCCTGCGCGCGAATGAGATCGGCCTCTTTATGCGCCGACGCCTTGACTTCGTCGGCGGTTCGCTGCGCGAGCACCAACGTATTCTGCAGCGATTCTTCCATCGCTTTGAAATGCGAGATGCGCTCCTTGAGATCGGCGATCTCGGTCTGCAGCGCGACTCGCTCCTGTGCGTAATCTTCGAGCGTCTCGATAATTTCGTCGAGAAAACGATCGACGTCGGTGCGGTCGTATCCCTGGAGCGCGCGTTTGAATTCTTTGTGTTGGATATCGATCGGCGTAATTTTTTCCATGCTTATCCCCTATTCACCATAAAATCGAGTCCACCGTCGGCGCCCATCGATTCGCGCAACCCGGCGGCATTGACGGTGATGCCGGCGGGCACGATGAGATACATCGCTTCGGCGAGCTTTTGCATCTTTCCATCGATCGTGTAGGCGACGCCGGATGTAAAATCGACGACGCGCTGCAAGAGCGCGCGGTCGGCGTTCTGGAGATTCACGATCACGACTTGGCGCGAGCGCAAGGCATCGGCGATCTCGACGACGTCCTGGTACGAACGCGGCGAGTAGACGCTGACCTCGGTGCCGCTCCGTCGTTGCCCTTGCGCTCCATGCGCGATCGGGACGACGCGCGAATGCGTCGGCTCTTCCTCGAAATACTCTTCCTCTTCTTCGCGCACGGAGAAGAACGAACCGATTTTCTGAAAAACGCTCACCTCGTCACCTCCTTCGTCAACTCGGTCGTGCGCCGAAGAGCGCGCTACCGATTCGCAGCATCGTCGAGCCAGCGGCGATCGCCTCCCGCCAATCGCCCGACATGCCGATCGAGAGTGTTGTTCCACCTACGAGCGCGAACGTCTTTGCGGCCTGCTCGAAAGCGGCCGAAATCGCGCCGCGGTCGGTGGTGATCGGGGCGACGGCCATCACCCCGTCGAGGCGGAGGTGTGCGTGGGCGCGGATGCGCTCGGCGAGCCGCGCCGCGTCGGCCGGGAGGCAACCGAAGCGCTCGCTCGGCGAGATATTGAGCTGGAGCAGCACCGGCAGGATCCGCTCGGCCCGCTCCGCCCCGCGCTCCAGCGCGGTCGCCGCCTCCTCGCGATCGACCGATTGCACGCAGTCGACGAGCGCCGCGATCTTCGCGGCCTTATTGCTCTGCAGGTGGCCGATGAAGTGGAGCTCGAGCGGAAGCCCCTCGGCTCGAAGCGGCGCGAACTTCTCGGCGGCCTCCTGCAGATAGTTCTCGCCGAAGTGACCGAGCCCGGCAGCATACGCCTCGCGAATCGCCGCGAGCGGCTGCTTCTTACTGACCGCGAGGATCGAGAGGCTCTCGCGCGCGCGACCCTGCACGGCGAGCTCGCGATCGATCTCGCCGCGCAGGGCCGCGAGGCGCTCAGCTAGCACGCGTCGGAAGGCTCTCCTCGGTATGCCGGCCGCGCTTGACCGACCACCAGATCCCCGCCGCACCGATGAAGATCATCGGCACCGCGAGCAGTTGCCCACCGGTGAGGCCGAGGAAGAGAATACCGGGAGAACGCCAGAGCTCTGCAACGCTGCGGACGATGCCGTAGAGCATGAACCACGTCCACCCGACGACCCCGTCGGCGGGTTTACGCCGGTAGAGCAGCAGCAAGATCGGCAGCGTCGCAAGATCGAGGATTCCTTCGTAGATCTGCGATGGATGCCGATATTGATTGCCCCAGAGCAGCGTATCGCCGGGAACCATACACCACGGGTGATCGGGGCGGCAGATGCGCCCCCAGAGCTCGTCGTTGATGAAGTTGACCATGCGCGTGATGGTGATGCCGATCGGCAGCATCATGACGACTTCATCGCCGAGCACGAGAAACTTCAGGTGCGGATGCTTGCGCAGGAACAAGAAAATCGCGATCACGACGCCGATCAGGCCGCCGTGAAACGCCATGCCGCCCTGCCAGACGGCGATAAAAAGAATCGGATGCGAAAAATACTGCGCGACGGTGTGGCAGGATTGCACGCGCGAAATATCTTGCCGACACGTAATCATATCGGCGATATCGAAGAGCGCGCGCCCGCCGACGAGCACGCCGATCAACGCATAGACTAAGAAATCTTGAATCTCGTTTGCGGTGAGGCCGAGGCGCCGTTTGCCCGCCGGGCGCGCCATCCAAAAATAGACGGCGATAAAACCGGCGAGGTACGCAAGGCCGTACCAGTGAACGGCGACCGGCCCGAGCCGAAACGCGATCGGTGAGATGTTCGGATAGACAAACCAGTGTTGCATGTAGTCCTTCTATGGCGGTGCCTCTACAGGCCCGCGCGAGCCGCCGTCGTACAATAGGGGCGTACGTGAACACGACTGCGCATATCAGCGTCGGCCTCGCGTTCCTCGCGGGCTTCGTTTCCTTCGTCTCGCCATGCGTCCTCCCGCTGGTGCCGGCCTACCTATCCTTTTTGACCGGAGCGAGCCTCGAAGAACTCCGCGGCAAAGAGGCGGCCCCTGCACTCCGCGCGCGAGCGATGACGCATGCGCTGGCGTTTATCCTGGGCTTCACCGTGGTCTTTACGCTGCTGGGGATCTCGGCGAGCGCGATCGGCGGGGCACTCGCGGCGAACCGCACGCTCGTCGCCGAGCTCGGCGGAGCGGTGGTGGTGGTGCTCGGGCTGCACATGATGGGCCTGCTCCGAATCCCGCTCCTCATGATGGATACGCGCGCGCATGTCGCTGGGAGCCGGCCCCGCTCGCACCTTACCTCGTTCGTCGTCGGGGTCGCCTTCGCAGCCGGCTGGTCACCCTGCATCGGGCCGATTCTCGCAGGCATTCTCGCCCTTGCGTCGCAGCAGCAGACTCTTCAAGCCGCCTGGTTGCTCGTCGTCTATTCCGCGGGGCTCGCGGTACCGTTCTTCGCCACCGCGGTGGCAATCGGGTTGGTGCTGCCGCTGCTCGACCGCATCAAACGCTTCATCCCCGCAATTGAATTCACCGCCGGAGCGTTCTTGGTACTCGTCGGGCTCGTGCTCGTCAACGACGCTTTTCTCACTATCGCCGGAGTATTTTACCAGTTTGTCCCAGCACCAAAAATCTAGCGTTACCGCGCTCGCCATCTCGGTCGTAGCGATCCTCGCGTTCGCCGCCGACCAATACACGAAACGGCTGGTGCAGCATGCGTTGCTACCCAACGAAAGCCGCGTCGCGATCCCGCATCTCTTGCGCTGGACCTACGAGCGCAATTATCACGGAGCTTTCGGGCTTTTCGGGAGCAACGCCACGCTGCTCGTCGCGATGGCGGTGCTCGTGCTGGTGCTCTTCTGGATCAGTTTTCGCGAAGCGGCGACGCAATCGCGGCTGGTGCGCTTGGCCTTCGGGCTGATCGTCGGCGGCGCAATCGGGAATATCGTCGATCGTATCCACTTCGGCTATGTCGTCGATTTCATCGATTTCTATCGAGTATGGCCGAACATTTTCAACGTCGGCGATTCTTGCGTGACGATCGGCGTCGTGCTGCTTCTCCTATCGAGCCTTCTTGCGTCACGTCGTCGCACCTGAGGAGGCGGGCTCCCGCCTCGACGTCACCATTGCGCGGCACGCCGCCGCGCCGCGTTCGCGAGTAGCCGAAGCGATTCGTCAGGGCGACGTGCGCGTCAACGGCGAACTCGCACGGGCGAGCCGCCAACTGCTCGAAGGCGATCTCGTCGAATACGAACTCGCCGAAGTCGCACCGCTCGTCGCCACCCCCGAACGCATCGATCTCGCGATCGTGTACGAAGATGAAGACGTGCTGGTCGTCGATAAGCCCGCCGGGATGGTCACCCACCCCGCGCACGGCACGCGCAGTGGGACGCTCGTGAATGCGTTGCTCGGCTATCTCGGTACGCTTCCCGGCGATGCGTTGCGCCCCGGCCTGGTCCATCGCCTCGACCGCGATACCTCGGGGCTGCTCGTCATCGCGAAGACCCCCGAGGCGCTCTCGGGGCTCGGCATCGCGATGAAGGCGCGCAGAATTTCGCGCGAATATCTCGGGTTGGTGCACGGCTCGCCGGAGTTCGATCGCGGGACGCTCGACGGGCCGATCGGGCGCGAGCCGCACAACCGGTTGAAATATATCGTCACGCGCGAAGGACGCCGCGCGATCACGCATTACGAAGTCGTCGAGCGTTTCGCGCGCCACAGCGAACTCCGTTTCCGTCTCGAAACCGGGCGCACGCACCAGATTCGCGTGCACTGCGCGGCGATGCATCATCCGATCTATAACGATCCGGTCTACGGACGCAGCGTTCCCGGCTCGCCGCTGCCCGGACAGGCGCTTCACGCATGGCGGTTGGCATTCGCGCATCCGCGCACGCACGTCGAGCTCGCCTTCGAAGCTGCGCCGCCGCCGGCGTACGCGCGCGTCCGCGCGCTTCTCGCCGCACGCGAACCGTGAGCGGCTTCGAACTGCTCGCCCGCTCCGGCAGCGCACGCCGCGCGCGTTTAACGCTCGCGCATGGAGTCGTCGAGACGCCGGCCTTCATGCCGGTCGGGACCGCAGCGACCGTGAAAGGGCTGCAACCGCGCGATCTCCGCGAATCCGGAACGCAGATCTTGTTGGCCAACGCCTATCATCTCCGTCTGCGCCCGGGGCGCGAGACGATCCTCGCCGCCGGCGGGCTGCACCGCTTTATGGCCTGGGATGCACCGATCCTCACCGATTCGGGCGGCTTCCAAGTTTTTTCGCTCCAGGATCGGCGTAAACTCGATCCCGACGGCGTCACCTTCAAATCGCATCTCGACGGCAGCACGCACCGCTTCACTCCCGAGGATACCGTCGAGTTCCAGGAAGCGATCGGCGTCGATATTGCGATGCAGCTCGATGTCTGCGTGAAGTTGCCGGCGAGCGCCGAGGAACTCGAAGCCGCCGTCACCATGACGACCTCGTGGGCGCAGCGCGGTGCGCAAGCGCGGCGTGCGAGCGAACGCACGCGCCTCTTCGCCATCGTGCAGGGCGGTCTCGACGAGCGGCTTCGCGAGCGTAGCGCGCGCGAACTCGTCGCGCTCGATCTCCCCGGTTATGCGATCGGGGGGCTCTCGGTCGGCGAGACGCGCGACGAGATGGAGCGCATGGCGCGCTTTACCGCCGAGCTACTCCCCGCCGAAAAACCGCGCTACATCATGGGTATCGGCACGGTCGCCGATATCGTCGTCGCCGTCGACTGCGGGATCGATATGTTCGATTGCGTCTATCCGACGCGCTGCGGGCGCAACGCGCGCGCGATGACGCGCACCGGCGAGTTCAACATCCGCAACGCCGCCTACATTCGCGATTTCTCACCGGTCGATCCGCGCTGCACCTGCATGGTCTGCAGCACCTACACGCGCGCCTACCTCTGCCATCTCTTTCGCGCCGGCGAGATGCTCGGCCCGCAGTTGCTCTCCTACCACAACGTCGCATTACTGCACGGGCTCATGGCCGAAGCACGCGCGGCGATCGAGCGCGACGCCTGGGCGGCGTGGCGCGATGCGCTCTTCGCCGAGCTTACGCGCTCGCGCTAATCGCCCGTTCGCAATCTTCGCAGATCGCCCCGCGCGCATCGCCCTCACGCACGTCGCGGAACTTCCAGCAGCGCGCGCATTTCGCGCCGCTCGCCCGTGAGATCGTCAAGCGCGGGCTCTGCGCCGCCGGATCGCGGTGCATCCGCACCTCCGAGACGATCAGCGCTTCGCGCAAGGTATCGCCGAGCGCCGCGAGCGCATCGAAGTGCTCCCCGCCGACGTAGAGATCGACCGCCGCTTCGTAATCGCGCGGCGAGGCCGAGGCCGCGACCTGCGCGCGCAACGCACGGAGTTGCTCCCAGAGCGCAATATCGTCGGCGTTGGCGGCCCGGCGTTCGTCGGCGAATCGCAGCGCAAAGACGCTCTCGCGGTCGCCGCGGAGCGCCGGCGAGAGCGACTGCCACGCTTCCTCTGCGGTAAACGGCAGCAAGGGTGCGAGCGCCGTGAGGAATCCGCGCAGCAAATAGAAGAGCGCCGACTGCGCGCTCCGCCGACGCGCGCCATCGCGCCGGCCGGAGTAGAGCGGATCTTTCCAGGCGTCGAACGCGAGCCCCGACATCTCGCTCTCGAAAGCGACGATAGCGAGATAGGCATCGTGAACCCCGAACGCCGCGTACCGCGCGCGGACGTCGGCGACGAAGGAATCGGTCACGCTGCATGCGAGGCGATCGAGCGGCAGCATCGCCGCCGGTTCGACGATCGCTTCGGGAGTGAGATCGGCGATGTTGCCGAGGATGAAACGAATGCGGTTGCGGATATTGCGATAGACCCGTGCGACCTGCTCGACGACGTTGGGGCCGAAACGCACGTCGTCGACGAACTCCACCGACGCCGACCAGAGCCGCAGCACGTCGGCGCCGTAGCTCGCCATCGCGTCGCGCGCGTCGATGCCGGTTCCGCGCGATTTACTCATCGGGCGGCCCTGTTCGTCGTTCACCCAACCGTTCTTCACGACGCAGCGATAGGGTGCGTACCCTTGCAGCGCAACGGCGGTCACGATCGAGCTGCGGAACCAACCGCGATATTGGTCGCCGCCCTCGAGTACGAGATCGCTCGGCCAGGGCAGCGTCGGATCGTGCCCGAGCACCGCGAGGTGCGTCACCCCCGATTCGAACCAGATATCGACGATATTGCGTTCTTTCTCGAAAGCCGTTCCGCCGCATCGTTCGCAGCGGAACGCCTCGGGGAGAAAGCGCTCCACCGGCTCGGACCACCACGCATCGGCACCGACCTCGCGGAAACGTGCCGCCGCAATGCGCGCCACGCGCGGATCGAGGATCGATTCGTTGCAGCCTTTGCAAACCAGCGCCGGAATCGGCGTTCCCCAGGTACGCTGACGCGAGATGCACCACTCGGGGTGGTTTTCGAGCATCTGCACGAGGCGCGCGCGCCCCCATTCCGGTTCGTAGGCGACGCTCTCGGCCGCTTCGACGGCGCGCGCGCGCAAACGATTCTGATCCATCGCGATAAACCATTGCGCGGTCGCGCGGAAAATCACCGGTTGTCGGCAGCGCCAGCAATGCGGATAGCTATGCGTGTAACTCTCGAAGCGCCACAGCGCACCGCTCGCACGCAGATCGGCGACGATGCGTTCGTTCGCCTCGAAGACCTGCATGCCGGTATACGGCGCCGCTTCGGCGGTAAAACGCCCGGAGGCATCGACCGGGTTGAGAATCGGTAGATCGTATTTTATGCCGGTGGCGAAATCGTCGGCGCCGTGCCCCGGTGCGGTATGCACCGCTCCGGTGCCGCTCTCCAGATCGACGTAATCGGCGAGGACGACCGCCGAATCGCGCTGCGCGAACGGATGGCGCACTTGCGCTCCATCGAGCGCACTTCCGGGAGCGACCGCGAGCAGATGCGCCTGCGGAAACGCTTCGCCGAGCGCCTGTTCTGCCAGCGCCTCCGCGACGACGATCCTCTCGTCGCCGACGCGATAGAGCCCATACGATGCGTCGGCACGCAGGGCGATGGCGACGTTGGCGGGCAGCGTCCACGGCGTCGTCGTCCAGATCAGGAACGAGAGCGGAGCGCTCTCGTCGCCTGCGAGACCGAAGCGCGCGAGAATATCGGCGCGCTGCGCGCCTTCGGCACGAAAACGCACGTAGATCGAGGGCGAGACCTTCGTTTCGTATTCGATCTCGGCTTCGGCGAGTGCCGTTTCGTCGTGAATGCACCAGAGCGTCGCGCGAAGGCCACGATAGAGTTGTTTGCGTTCGGCGAGCGTTGCAAGCGCATCGACGATCGTCGCTTCAAACGACGCATCGATGGTGCGGTATGGATGCTCGAATTCGGCAAAGACGCCCATGCGTTCGCGCGTTGCCGCCTGTCGCTCCAGCCAGTAGAGCGCGCGCTCCTTGCACTTCGCGCGTAGTTCGAGCGGATCGATTTCGTGAAAATCTTTCACGCCGAGGTGCTTGAGCGTCTCCAACTCGATGGGAAGCCCGTGCATATCCCAACCCGGAACGAACCGCGCCGCACGACCCTCCAGCAACGCGATCTTCACGAAGATATCTTTGAGCACCATGTTGAGGAAGTGCCCCATGTGCAACTCGCCGTTGGCGTAGGGCGGGCCGTCGTGGAGAATCCACGGTTTGGCGTTCGCGTTACGTTCCAAGGCACGTTGATAGATTCGGTGTTCGTTCCACCACGCAACGCGCGCCGGTTCGCGCTTGGGAAGCTCCGCCTTCATCGGGAAATCGGTCGTGGGAAGATTGAGGGTAGCGCGATAATCCGCGCGCGAAGCGTCGTTCATGGGAGGGCTCTCATTCGCCCTCGGAGCGCTCGGCCCTTACCCGTCGAGTAAATCTTGCAGGATCTCGAAATTCCGTTCGGCGCCGGCGCGCAGGGCGAGCACCGCCCCGTGCAGGTGCTCGCGTAAACGATCGTGCTCCGACATCAGTCGCTCGACGCTCGCATCGACCGCCGCGTTATCGGGAACCGCACCGCCGGGGACCCAGAGCGGGGCGAGCGGGTAGGCGAGGTCCTCGCAGAGCGCCGCAACCTTCGGATCGTAGGGAATCGCGAGGAACGGCACGGCAAAGCGCGCGGCGAAGATCAGCGCATGCAGGCGCATGCCGATGACGGCGCGTGCCGATGCGACGATCGCCGCACTGCGCTCGATCGAACGTTCGGGCAAGAGCATCGGTGCGCTCTCGCAAGCGCGAATGACGCGCGTCGCCACGTCGGCATCCTCCGCTCCGCCCATCGGCAAAAAGACGCCGCGCAAACCATATTCGCGCGAGAGCAGATCGACGGCGCGTGCGATCGCGGGAATGCCGGCGCGCAACGCTTGATGTTTGCGGACGCTGATCGCGACGTACGGCGCGCCGACCGGATCGAGCCCTTCGTCGCGCACGTCGCGTTCGTCGGGAGCGAGATCGAGCAGAAAGACGGGGTCGGCACTCTGCTCCACCTGCGTTGCGGGCAGAAGCGACTGCAGCAGATCGCGCGAGCGCCGGTCGCGCACGGTCGCGCGGTCGACGCCGGCGCAGAGCCTGCGAACGAGGAGCTTGCCGAGCCCGTCGAGCGGGCCGACTGACTGCGCGAAAATCATGGTTTTCTTCTTCCGACGGTGAGCGGCGCGCAGAATGCCGGCATAATAGAGCAGGCTGCGCGTGCTCGTCGCGTTCTGCAAGAGCCCGCCACCGCCGGAGATGAGGCAGTCGGCGCGCCCGATCGCCGCACGCACCGCACCCGTATCGCGCCGCTGCGTTGCCTCGATGCCGTACTGCGCGCTCGTCGCCTCGGGCGTCGCCGAGAGTGCCTCGATCTCCACCGTCGGCATGCGGGCGCGAATCCGTTGGACGATGATACGCAGCAGCGCCTCGTCGCCGACGTTGCCGAAACCGTAATATCCGCTCAGCAACACGCGCACGCTATGCCGGGAGTCGGCGTGCGACCAAGCGGTAGAGCGCGATCCCGATTGCACCGACGATGGCGCCGACGAGGAAATCGTTGCCGATGCGGAAGATCGCGATCAGCAAAGGAGTGTGCAGGTGCGAGAACGTATCGACCGCATCGCCGAGGCCGACGCCGACGCCCAACGCACAGAGCCAACCGATCGCGCGGCGATGCGCGACTGCGAGCGCCGGCAAGAGCATCGCTGCGGGAATACCGATGAGGAACTGCTTGAAGCGCGGGCGCACCGAGAGCCAGGTGCTGAGATCTTGCCGCACGACGAGTTCGAAGTGCGAAGCCCCGATATCGCTGGTATTTCCGCTGCGAAGTAAGAGCACCGCTCCGGCGCCGACGAGCGCGGCGATGACGATGAGGTGGTAGGCGCGCACCGGCGCGAGCAAGACGTCAACTGCACGGCCGACCTTCGCTTTGAATCGCGCATCGAAAACGTAAAGAAGTAAGGCGATCAACGGAGGCAGCGCGAGCATGAGTTTCACGCCGCGAAACGGTTCGATCTCTTCCATCGCCAACGGCGTGCTCAAGAGTCCGACGACGACCAGCGCGCCGAGCAGCACCGCTCCGATGACCACGAACGACCAGCGCAACGAACGCCACCACTGGGCGAAGAAGTTCGCGCGCGGTTCGTCGGCGCAGGCCGGCGCGTAAACGAGCATCGCCGCAACGACGAAGAGCAAGCCCCCGCAGAGCGCGAGCAACGAACGTACGAGGTCGGCGCGATGGGTCACGATGCCCGCGACGTAGAGCAACACCGTGACGAGATACGCTGCGGCGGCATAACTCGGCCGATAGAGCCCGAATGCGCCGAGTAAAAGCACGAAGATCGAGGGGACCGCAAGTGCGACGACGCCGACGAGCAAACGATTCGTACCGGCGTAGAGCGGAATCGGGGTCGCCGTTCCCAAGCGCATGCCGTCGGCGGCGATCGCTTTCGCCAGGCGGTGCACGATTTCAACGTTGGTCGCCTCGATGCTGAGGTGTTTGTCGCGATGCGGATATGGGTGGAGGTAGATCACGCGAATGTTCCGCTCTCGCACGCCGAGCATAAAACGATCGATCAGTGCCGGTACGCTCAAGCGATCGAGCTCGGCCTTCTGCACCGTTTGCACGCGCACCGTACGGCCGGGAATAAGTTCGGCAAGCGCATTGTTGCCTTTTTGCAGTTGGCTGGGATCGTAAACTTCGATGGTGCCGAAATTAAAATGGTGCGAGCGGAAGAGCTCGGCGGCATCCTTCTCGTGATCGGGATAACCGAAGACCTGATTCTTCAGCCCGAAGAAAATAACGGTCGAAACCTTCGGATCGAGCGACAGAATGCCGTTGAGTTCGGCGTTCATCTGCGGCGCTTTGAAACGCTCGTCATTTTGCAGGCGCGGTATCAGCAGAAGCCCCAGCCGTTTGGCGAGCAAGATCTCCGAGGTAGGAATGCCCAAGCCGATGCCGTTGAAATAATCGATCTGAGTGTGCAGCTCGATCAGCCAGGGGCGCTGCGCGCGAAGGATGCGAATCGATTTCGGCATGAAATGCAACGGGAGTTGTAGACGCAGGCGATCGTAGGTGCTCTTTCGCCCGATGGCGAGGTAAACCGCGCGGCTATCGATCTTCCCTTCGCGCGCGAGGCGTGCGAGCAGCGGGTCGTCGATCGGCGCGAGCCGCGCGCCGTTGAGGATCTGCGCGCCGGTCATCACCGTCGTCGAGCCGTCGTTACCGAGATTCGAACCGAGTTGCTCGCTGACGGCAAGCGAGGTGAGCCCCGCCCGGCGCAGCGCGATTAAGAAGGCGTCGGCGCGATAATCGAACGAGCGAGCGAGCTGCGCGAAATCGCTATAATCCATCGCAATCTCGACCCGTCGTGCATGGATCTCGGTCCGAACGCGAAGTACGGCGACGACGCAGCAAGCGAGGAGGGCGACGAGCAGGATGCCCGCGGCAAAGCGCGTGTTTTTCTGAAGCAGTTGCACGGCCGATGCCTTCGTCCGCGCCGCCCGGAATGCCCGCTAGCGGGCTGGGCTCCGACGGGCGTCTAGGCAGACCAGTGCGGTGCGCGTTTTTCGAGGAACGCGCCGATGCCTTCGACGGCGTCGGCAGCGCGTGCGTTGCGCACCATCACCTGCTTCGTGTAGGCGTACGCCTCGTGCTGCGGAAGGTCGATCTGTTCGTAGAAGGCGGATTTCCCGGTCGCGACCGTCGCGCGCGCGGAGCGAGCGATCCGTTCGGCGAGCGCGAGCGCCTCGGTATGGACGTGCTCGGCGGCAACGACGCGATTGACCAGCCCCCATTCTCGCGCGCGAGCGGCGTCGATCGGCTCGCCGAGCAACAGCATCTCCATCGCGGCCTTGCGCCCGATCGCGCGCGTCAGCGCGACCATCGGCGTGCTGCAGAAAAGCCCGATTTTGACGCCGGGCGTTGCAAAGACCGAGCGCTCGGATGCGACCGCCAGATCGCAACTTGCAACGAGCTGGCAGCCCGCCGCGGTCGCGATACCGTCCACCTCGGCGATCGTCGGCGCTTCGATGCGTTGCAGCGTCTCCATCAACTCGACGCAAACATCGAAAATCTCATCCATCTCGGCGTCGCGTGCATCGGCGATCTCGCGCAGGTCATGTCCGGCGCTAAACGCCGGTCCTTCGCCGCGCACGATGACGGCGCGAGCGGTCGGATCGGCGGCGACACCGTCAAGCGCTCCGATGAGGGCCCGCATCATCGCGCGGGAGAGCGCGTTACGTTTGCCGGCGTTCGCCATCGTTATGACCGCGGCGCTGCCTTCGCGCTCGCTCCGCACCAGGGCCGAATCCGTCATTTTCTCCTCATTTCTTCCAGAGCCGTCGTCGAAGCGATTCGGCGCAGGAAGGCCGCTGCCCCCGGTCGCACGTTCGTTCCTATAACCAAGGGCTTGTTTGGGAGAGTGCAACGATGACGTGTACGAACTGCGGAAGCGCATACAACCCCGGAAGTACTTTTTGCCCCTCGTGCGGGGCCGCGCTTGCCGCCGGTGCGCGGCCGGTTCTCGCCGCAAACGCGCAGGGCGAGAAGACGGCGGCGATGCTCTGCCACCTCACCGCGCTCGCCGGCGTCATCATCCCCTTCGGCAACCTGCTCGGGCCGCTGATCGTGTGGCTGGTCAAGCGCGACGAATCGCCGCTGGTCGATCGCGAGGGGAAAGAATCGCTGAACTTTCAGATATCGATGTCGATCTATGCGTTGATCTCGGCAGTCTTTATTCTGCTGTTCGTCGGATTTCCGATGCTGGTCGCCGTCGGATTGCTCGACCTTATTCTCACGATCGTGGCGGCCGTGAAAACCTCGAACGGAGAGAGCTACACCTATCCGTTGACGATCCGCTTTCTCCGTTAGAGCGGGCTCTGCCGGCCGCTCGGAGGTGTTTCGATTCTATCGTTATGCGCTTTCGCACGAGCGGGCCGAGAGCGGCGAAGCGCAGAGAAATAACCCGCCTCGTGCCCAGTGCATGAGGCGGGTTCGCATGTCAAGATGCGTTAAACGCGCGCGCCGCGCCCGGTCAGAAGATTGACGACGATTAAAATGACGACGACGACGAGCACCAGATGAATGAGCGCTCCTCCAATATGGAAGAGTAACCCTATGAGCCAGAACGCAAAAAGTACGACGATGATGGTCCATAAGAGATTTCCCATGATGCGAGACCTTCTTTCTTTCGGAGAGTGTACCCAAACATAGGGAGTCATAAACCGCCGCCGTGCGTTGCTTGCAAACCGTACCGCGGTTGGGCTCGATCACCAGGTAGGCGTGAAAAGCATGATAAAATAAGGTGATACCATGCGCATCCCCGTCGAAAGGCTAGATTCCGCAGAGGTTCTTGATCCCCTCTTGGACCGGATGCCAGATGAGCGATACCCGTTGGTCGAACTCGATCTCGCTGATCTCGAGTTCGCGACCCCACTTGGTATTGGTGCGCTGTATCTTGCGGTGGCGTGGCTGGGAGCGCGCTCCGATCGGATTGCGCTTCGGAGGCCTTTCGCAAGCAATGTCGACACCTATTTGCGGCGTTGTGGAATCTATCGGGCGCTTGTCGACGAAAAGGTTGAGATTGACGGCGAGGTCGAACCTTTTAACATGGGTGGGGCTCAGAACCTCATTGAGTTCATGTCGATCGATCCTGACGCGGGGCGCCTCGATACGCAAAGTTTCCGCGCTCGCCTGGGCGTTGTGGCAGGGCGGCTCAGCGACCAACGGGTTGGCCAGGTTTGGATAGAGCTTTGCGGGAACGCCGCGGAACACTCGGGTGCGGCCGAGATTGGCGGAGCCTATTATTTTGCGCAATGGTATGGTAGGCACGATGACGAGCGGTTGGAAATTATCGTTGTAGACAAAGGCGTCGGGATTCCGAGTCATCTGGCTTTTCTCAACCTTGAGGACGAGGAGGTAATCCGTCGTGCATGCACCGATGAAGGTGTGACCGGCCGTCGTGATGCGGCCGGCCGTCTAATCTCCGAGGGTGGATATGGCCTTCCGGAGGCACTCCGTCTCTCTAATGAATTCTATATCCGTTCCGGTCGTGCGCTGTTGAGGGCGCTGCCTGGATACTCCCCACCAACCGAGCCACGACTCGAGGGTTCGCGTGTATTGCACTACCCCGGCACCCTCGTTGGAGCCACCCTCCGACCTCGGTAGGGTCGTCGACGTCGGCGACGAAACTAAAGCCTTGGAGCTTTAGTTTAAACTTGAGGATGGACGATCGTGAACGTTGACTTGCGTGAGGCTCGACTGACGAACCGACGATTGGCGGCGGCCCAGCTCGAGGCCCTAGGGGGCGAGATCGAGCGCGGCGGGGCCGTAGTGCTCGATCTACGCTCGAATGTAGCTGGAATTTCGTGGCTCGACGGTTTCTTGAGGGGATTGATCGGGCGTACGCCCGAGCGGCAAATAGCCGCGATCACCGAAGACGAAGATCTTATTGAAGTCCTTGCGATCGTCGCTGACCGATTGGGCAGGGCCCTGTACGTTGCGACGTCGCCCGAATTATTGGCAAAGGGAGAGGCGGTTGCGATCGGACATATCACTGCTGCGCAACATAGCGCTCTTGCTACGATACGTTTCGGTGAGAAACTGGCGGTCGTAGATGTTGCCGCTCGGCTAGGATGTTCGGTTGAGGCAGCACAGCTGCGTCTGAGCGATCTTTTAGCCATCGGCCTGGTAACGCGCAGCAAAATCGGCCGTGCATATACGTACGAGCGAGCGACGTTCGACCGAGTGCTTTCCGCGTCACGGGTGCGGCTGAAACCAGTTGAAACCGTTGCAGCGATCTAGCGCGCCGCGCATCGCGTGGGGAGTGGTGGGCGATGACGGGCTCGAACCGCCGACATCCTCCGTGTAAAGGAGGCGCTCTCCCAGCTGAGCTAATCGCCCACGTTCGCGCCTGCCTTCGCGAATAGCGTTCGCCGTACCCCTACGAGCACGCGGACGGCAATCGCGCCGACGAGCAGCGCTAGCACGACGCCGAGCCACGGCGCGAGAAACGCCGTTACGGAGAGCCCGAGCGCGCCGATATCTTCCAACAGCGAGACGATCGGGTTGCCGAAGCCGCCGGTGACCACGGTCGAGAGCCCGCGCCCGCTCGCAGCGGCGGCGTGAATGCCCAACGCATTGAGCGCGCCGAGCACCACCAGCGAGACGAGCGCGGGGCCGGGCAGCCCGTGCAGCGTGCCCGCGACGAGTATCGCTGCGACCGCCGGTTTGAGGACGCTCTGCGCGACGTGGAGGCTGTGATCGAGCAGCGGCACCTTATCGGCGAGCAATTCGACGGCGGCGAGTACGAGTAACGTCACCGTCACCGTCCACGAATCGAGCCACGCGAGATCGGCGGGCGGATGGAACCAGCCCGCATGCACGGCGAGCGATGCGACGGCGAGTGCGAAGATGGCGCGCAGGCCGGCCGCACTACTGAGTGCGTAGGCGACGGCGTACTGCATTACGGCCGCGTATGCGCGCGAGCGACGAGTTGGGCGAGCAGCGCGTGCATCGCCGCCTGCAACTGCGGATCGTGCGAAAGCTCGCCGATCCGCCGCACTTGCGCCCCCGAGACGCGGATATTCGGGGTAAGCCCGCGCTTATTGATATCGCGGTGCAGCGGCGTTAAGTAATGCGCGGTGGTGATTTTCAGCGCCGCACCGTCGCGAAGCGGATCGAGTTCCTGCATCACGCCTTTCCCGAAGGTCTGCGTACCGATGAGTTCGGCGGCGCGGTCGTCTTGGAGCGCACCTGCGGTGATCTCCGAGGCCGACGCAGTATTACCGTTTACCAAGACGATCGTCGGGATATGCAACGGTGCATCGTTCTCGCCGCGAATCGTCGCCGGTGCGTGGTCGCGCCGTTCGATCACCATCAGCGGTTGGCGTCCGAGAAAATCCGAGGCGATCGAGACCGCCGACGAAACGAAGCCCCCGCCGTCGTTGCGTAAATCGAAGACGAGTCCGCGCGCGCCCGCAGCAACGAGCCGATGCAACGTATCGTCGAACTCTTCGGGTGTCGCTTCGCCGAAGGCACTCACCGCAATGTAGCCGATACGATCGGGCAACATGCGCCCGGTCACCGTCGGCGGGCGGTAGAGTGCGCGATCGAGCGTCAGCGTGCGCGGGCGCTCGCCATCACGTTCGATCGTCATCGTCACGGGACTGCCGACTTTGCCCGAAAAAAGGTGCTCTGCAGCGGCGCTGCCGAGATCGTGCGTGCTCTTCCCGTCGATGCTCGTGAGCAGATCGCCGACGCGAACGTCGGCATGGTCGGCGGGCGTATCGGGAACGACGTAGCCGACGACGATCCCCGCGTGCGAACGGCGAAGTTCGAGCCCGACGCCGACGGTGCGCTGCGGATCGAGTTCGTGTTGGAACGCAAGCATCTGCTGCGGATCCCAGAAGACCGTGTACGGATCGTGAAAGGCCGCGGCCATCGCGCGAATCGCGGCGTAGGCATCCTCGCGCGCATCTTCGTGCGTCAGCCCGGCGATCGTCTCGATCTCATCGTCGAGCGTTGCGACATCGGCCTCGGGGGTCGATGCGGTGGCGGGAAAGAGCGAGAGTACGACGCCATGTTTTTTCGCTCGCTCTTCGAGTGCATGGCGGGCCACGTCGAGCAATCGCTGCGCCGAGAGCGGCTTAAACGGGACGGTCGAGAGCAGGTTGAACGCTTCGCGGACGTCGGCGGCGACGGGCTGCGTGAGGTGCGTATCGGGAGCGGTGGCGCCGATACAGGCGGTCACCAGAGCGAGGGCGACCAGCCCGCGCGTCCACCGGGTGGGAAGCATCATATAGAGCCGTTGTACCGTATCTATCGCGGCGAGGCAAGCGCAATGCTCTCTCCGAGCACGACCAAGGTCGCTCGCTTGCAACCCCGGGGTGGTTATGCTGGAAGAACGGCAACGAAGGGAGCCCAGAGCATGAAGCAAGCGATTGAGATTACCGGAATGACCTGCGGGAACTGCGCCCGCCACGTGAAGGAGGCGCTCGAGGCGCTTCCCGGCGTCCGCGATGTCGAGGTGGACCTCGCCCACAACAGCGCACACTTCGAGAGTGAGAGCGCGATCGATCGGAAGACGATCGCCGCCGCGCTCGACGAAGCGGGATACGCCCTGGCATGACCACGACGCCCGCCGAGGAGCGCATCGAGCTCTCCATCGGCGGCATGACCTGCGCCTCGTGCGTGAATCACGTCTCGCGGGCCTTGCGCCGCGTCGAGGGCGTCGATGACGTCTCGGTCAACCTCGCGACCGAACGTGCGAGCGTCGCCTTCGAACCCAAGACGGAGATCGCCGACCTGATCGCCGCGGTCGAACGCGCCGGCTATCGCGCGCAAGTCGCCCCCGACGAAGAGACGGCGACGCGCGAGCGAATCGCCGAATTAGCCGGGCAGGCGCGCGCGCTCGTCCTCTGGAGCGCCCTCGCCGCAGTCGTCGTCGCGCTTGCGATGTTGCCGGTGCACTTTCCAGGCGACGACGCGCTGCAGGCGGTCTTCGCGACCTCCATCTGGCTCTTCTTCGGCGCGCGCTTTCACCGCGGTGCGTGGCTCGCGCTGCGCGAGCGCAGTGCGACGATGGATACGCTGGTCTCGCTCGGCTCGACTGCGGCGCTTGGGTTGAGTTACGTGAATCTCGTGCGCGGCGTACCGACCTACTTCGATTCGGCGGCGGCGATTATCGCGCTGATCTCGATCGGCAAATATATCGAAGCGCGCGCGAAGGTCGGCAGTTCGCAGGCGCTGCGCGCGCTCGTCGCGCTCCGTCCGCCGACCGCAGTGCGCGTCCGCGAAGATGGAACGCGCGAGCCGATCGCCGCCGATCTCTTGCGCGTCGGCGATATCGTCGCGGTTGCAGCCGGCGAACGCATTCCCATCGACGGCGAGATCGTCGAAGGCACGAGTGCGGTCGATCGCTCGATGCTCACCGGCGAGAGCATGCCGGTTGAAGCGGGGCCGGGCGACCGCGTCGAGCAAGGCACCCTCAACGGCGACGGGGCGCTCCTGGTGCGCGCGACGGCGGTCGGCTCCGGCACCACGCTCGCCCACATTACCGAAGTCGTCGCGCGCGCGCAGGGGAGCCTGCCGCCGGTGCAACGCATCGCCGATCGCATCGCCGCGGTCTTCGTTCCGACGATTCTCGCGATCGCAACGATCACGCTGGTCGGCTGGTTGCTGACGCACCACGCTCCCGCCGAAGCGCTGATCGCCGCCGTCGCGGTGTTGGTCGTCGCTTGCCCCTGCGCGCTCGGCCTCGCGACGCCGACCGCGATCGTCGCCGGCGTCGGCGTCGCCGCGCGACACGGCATTCTCGTGAAGGATGCCGACGCGCTCGAACGGCTCGCAAGCATCGATACCGTCGTCTTCGATAAAACCGGAACGCTGACGCGCGGACACCCCGACGTCACCGGGATCGATACCTTCGCCGGCGACGAACGCCGCGTGCTCGCACTCGCGGCAGCGCTCGAAATCTCGTCGGCGCATCCGCTCTCCGGAGCGATCCTCCGCGCGGCGCGCGCGCGCGCGCTCGAGATTCCCCCGTCGCGCGACGTCACGGCGGTGCGCGGCCGCGGCCTCGTCGCAACGGTCGGCGATGCAGCGGTGCTCGTCGGCAGCGCGGCATTTCTCGGCGAACGCGGCATC
>JBMFXH010000018.1:0-20799 GCA_049964475.1 Vulcanimicrobiaceae bacterium | reverse complement strand
GTGCGGACGCGCCTATTCTCCGCGACAGCTCTGGATGTGGCCGAACGCTCGCATCAGCGTGATGGGCGGGCCGCAGGCCGCCGGCGTCCTCTCGACGGTACGCGGGGAGATGTCGGCGGAGGAAAAGGCCGCGTTTGAGGCGCCGATTCTCGAAAAATACGAACGCGAAGGGAACCCGTACTACTCGAGTGCACGGCTCTGGGACGACGGCATCATCGACCCGCTCGATACCCGCCGCACCATCGCGCTCGGCCTCGAAGCCGCCGCACACGCACCGCAACCGCCGACGCGATTCGGCATCTTCCGCATGTAGCACCGCGATGCACATCCCGCGCCACGCGCCTCGATACGGGCGCTCATGCGCCCTACTCGGCGTGACATGGAGATCCTACTCGGCGTGACATGGAGATCCTACTCGGCGTGACATGGTGATCCCACTCGGCGTGACATGGAGATTCTACTCGGCGTGACATGGTGATGCTACTCGGCGTGACATGGTGATTCTACTCTGCGTGACATGGTGATTCTACGCGGCGTGACGAACCGTTTTATCCGGAGTTAGAGCGTACGAGCCAGCGCGTCGCCCTCCGGAGCGGAGAGGTTGAGGCCGCGTTCGTAGAGCCGATCGAACTCTTCGGTGGGAACAACGCGATGCACCTCGGCGAGCGTTCGGTCGAGCAGTAGTTGGTCGCGAGGCTGCCGCAGGCTCCGCCCGCGATGAGCGGCATCGGCATAGCCGATAAGAATTGCTGCTTCGCTGTGCTTCCCGGAGAGTGCGGCGAGGTGGACGGCGGTATCGAAGCCAAAACTTTGCACGAGGGCATCATCGAATCGTGCCGCATAATCGAACGTCTTGGCGAGCGCGACGCGCGCCGTAACGAAATCGCGAGCGAATGACGCGTAGATGGTGAGGTTCATGTACTGCAAGGCGATAAACCACATTTCATCGCTCTGCTCGTAGATAGCGATCGCTCTACGCACGCGAGCGATCGCATCGGCGATATCGCCGGAATGAAAGGCGACCTCGGCGCTGCTCCCGTAGAGCCGTGCCGCTCGCTCGCGGTCGCCGTTTGCTTCGAGCCGTTCGATACCGGTCGTAAAACATTCCATCGCCGTCGCCAGCATCGTTGGATCGAGCTGTTGAGCGTAGAGAACCCCCAAACGGTGCATGAGTTCGACGGCGAGCGTCACTTCACCGTGCTCCTCGGCGACGGCGATTGCCTCTTGTAAGACCGGCTTCCACTCCATTTCCGTCGTTCCGGTCGCCATAAAATCACCGGTAAGAAACGCATTGAGCGCCTGACACGCGCGAATCCGATCGCCCATTTTTTCGTAGAGATCGTAGGCAGAGCGAGCGTATCGTGCCGATCGCTCCGGATCGTTCCGTATGTATAGCCCCGCGATCGCCAGGGCGAGCGCCGCTTCGGCGCGTTCTCCGCATACGCGAAAACGCGGCATCGCATCTTCAAGACGCTCCAAAAGCGTCCGCAAGTGCAACGCACCGCGCTCCCAGGTCCAGGCGCGTAGGCCGTCGAGGAAGAGTGCGGCGCGCTCGAACTCGCCTTCGGCGAGTAACATCCGCAGTACCGCTCGAATATTCGGCGACTCGTCGTCGAGTAATGATATCCAACGCGTCGACGGCTCGGTACGAAAGCGCATCGGCATCGATGCGGACAGCTCTTCGTAGTATTCGCGATAACGAATCGCAACCAATGTCACTTCGCCGGCTTGCGCGAGAAGATCGTGCGCCGCACTTCGCAACGCGTCGACGATACGATAACGGGTTCGCTCTCCGTGCGCCTGCTTGCGCAGTAGCCCGCGGTGGACCAGATCGTCGAGCGCGGCGGCCGTCACGTCGGGATCGGGGGCCTCGCTGCGACAGAGAGCGTGGGCAGCCGTCGCGCTCCACACACCGGCGAACATCGAGACCCGTCGCAGAAGTCGTCGGCGTTCTTCGTCGAGCGCCGCATAGCCGCGCTTGAAGACGCGCTCCAACGTTCGGTCGGCGTGTATCGCGACACCGAGGCCGCGCGCGTCGCCGACGCTTTCGATCCCAAGTGCACCACTGCGCGAGCGCAACTCCGCAGGAAGCGAACTGAGATAGTTGGCGCTCAATTCGATAGCCAGCGGGTGCCCGTGCAGCGAGGGAAGATGCGTGTCGAGGACGCGAACGTCGAGCGGTTCGTGCGCCGATTCTTCATAGCGTGCCGAAAAGAGCTGCTCGCTCTCGTTCGCATCGAGGCGCTCGAGCCGAAGCGGCGCTTCCCCGAGCACGCCGAGTGCCGTGCGTGCGGTTGCGACGATGCGCATTTCCGGCGCTCCCTCGAGTAAGCGATCGATACAGGGCGCAACGGCTTGCGCTCCCGTGTCGCAGGCGTCGAGCAAGAGCAGGCCGCGCGCGAGCTGAAAGGCACGAACGCATTCGCGCATGCTCGAACCGGGTCGCACCAATTGCGCGAGCCCTTCCACGATTGCCGCCTCGACATCGCGCTCGTCAACCGCTCCGCCGAGATCGACGAACCACGCGCCGTCGGGGAAACGGTGCAGTAATCGTCCGATGCCCTCGATTGCGGTGCGCGTCTTCCCCACGCCCGCGCTGCCGATCACGGTGACCAATGCGCTGCGTTCGATGGCGATGGTGAGGCGCCGGATCTCCTCGGCTCGCTCGATGAAGCGTCCGGCGAAGGTCGGAACGCCGTCGAAAGCGCTCCGACGCTCGACTAACGGGCCGACGTTGATGGGATGCTCGGCGGCGACGCGATTGCGCCCTGCGTGTTTGGCACGATAGAGCGCGGCATCGGCGGCCTCGACGAGTTGTTGGCGCTCGGCATTTCCGCGCGGCGTGCCGCCGGCACAACCGATGCTGACCGAGACCGCTCCTAACGTCGATCCCCCGTGCGGGATTCCAAGCGCGGCGATCGACGCACGAATGAGCTCTGCGACCCCGAGCGCACCGGCGAGCTCGGTCTCGGGAAGGAGCACGACGAACTCTTCGCCGCCGTAGCGAGCGACGAGATCGGTCGGGCGCCGTAGCGTTTGCGCGATCGTCGCGGCGATCTGCTGCAAGCACGCATCGCCGGCGATGTGCCCGTACCGGTCATTAAATTCCTTGAAGAGATCGACATCGATCATCAGCAATGCGAGCCGGCGCCCGATGCGGCGCGCGCGCGTTGCTTCACGTTCGAAGCTCTCCTCGAAGTTGCGTCGGTTCGGTATCGCGGTTAATTCGTCGATGTGCGCGAGTCGTTCGAAGCGCTCCGCATCGCGCCGTCCGAGATCGCTGTGCATGCGCGCTCCGAGATAGAGCGCGCAGGTTTCGAGCAATGCAAGGTCGTCGGCGTCGTAGGCATCGGGGCGCGTCGACTGCACGGAGAGCACGCCGATGCTCCGCCCTCCGAAGAGAATCGGAACGAAGATCGCCGACTCAGGCTCGCGTATGCGCTCGCCGAGCCGAAGATAGTTCGTCGCGTTCCATTCGCGAGCGTGTCCGTACATACGGGCCTCGACGTCGCGAAAGACGCGGGCGCTGGTACTCTCGTTCGGAACGCCCGGATTGTCGGGAAGCCCCCCGACGCCGTCGAGATAGGCGTAGACGCACTGCAAAGCGCCTCGCTCCGGTGCGAGGATCAGAACGATCGAGGCGTCGACGAACTGTGCGAGCAGTGAAACGAATTCGTCGTAGAGATCGGGAAGCGGTCGGTCGGTAGAAAGCAGGAGGGCCGCGCCTTTGACGAGATCGCGGTCTCGTCGTTGTCGCTGCTGGGCACGTTCGGGCTGCGAAGGCCCGTCCATGGAGGGATCCTTCCCTCCGAGAGCCCCCTTTTACTGCGCGGTCGGAAGCACGATTTTGAAGAGCTGCGGCCGTTCGATCCAGCGGCCGCCCCGATAGAGGAGCCGGGCTTCGGCATGCGCCTTCGTCGGGCAGCAGAGCGCGGCGCTCTCGGCGTAGTACGGGCCCGAGAGAAGTAATTCGTCGCCTTTCGAGTTGCGGAGAATCTTCACGTCGAGCGAGCAGGCATTCTCCAGGCTTACCATGCGGCCGACGTTCCCCGTCTTTCCCCGAAGCCCCAGCAGCGCGACGGTGACCGAACCGCAATCGGCGCCGGACTGATAGACGCGGACGACGAGTTGGCGCCGTTCGCCCGGAAGGAAGCGCCCTACCCCGAGCAGCTGCGCCTCCTGATTGGGGAACCAGAGGTTCGCGCCATGCGCTTTTTCAACCGGGTCGAGCAGATTATCGGTCCCCGGGGTGCGATACGCGATGCCCCCGCCGAGTCGCTGCGGACGCTCGATCTCGATCCGCCATTGCTTGAAAATCCGTGAGGCATCGCGACCGAGCGTCGCGGTCGTCACCCGCGCGAGCCAGACCCCGTTCCCCGGGCCGGCGAAATCGACCCGACCGCTCGCGACCCTCTGTGGTGCCGCTCCGCCATTCGCCGCCGCGAGCGCGATCGACAACGGTGCAAGGGCGAGCAGCGAAAGCGCGGCGATGAGGCGAAGCTTCACTCGATGTCGGTACCACATGCTTTTCGTGCTTTGGCATTTATCGCGGCCTTCCTATGCTTCCCGGCGATACGAACGGCGACCGCCGCACCCGCATCGGCGGGGGCAACACTGCTACTGCACGGCGATACGCTCGTCGCTGCATGGATACCCGGCACGAAGCACGCACCACCGATCGATGCGGTCATGCGGAATAAAGATAAGGCATTCGTACCCGACGTCTTAGTGATTCCGGTTGGGAGCAGCGTCCGGTTCCCCAACGAAGACCCCTTCTTTCACAGTATCTATGCCGCAAACTCGCCCGACGATTTCGACATCGGGTTCTACGGCACCGGGCCGGGAAAAGTCGTGCGCTTCCTCCACCCCGGCACGGTGAACGTCCACTGCCATATCCATGTTTTCATGCACGGCATCATCGTGGTCGCCGACGGCATCGCTGCAAGCGGCGACGACGGCCAGGTGATCCTCCAAGGCGTTCCCGTCGGCCGCCATATCGTCGATGCGGTCTTTGCCGACGG
The DNA here is from genome assembly GCA_049964475.1 of Vulcanimicrobiaceae bacterium. Taxonomy (GTDB): domain Bacteria; phylum Vulcanimicrobiota; class Vulcanimicrobiia; order Vulcanimicrobiales; family Vulcanimicrobiaceae; genus JABEUX01. The sequence continues at coordinate 15,778 of JBMFXH010000018.1, read as the reverse complement.
CCGCACGCGACGCATGGCGGTGACCATTGCAGCCAACGTCGGCGCTCTGTCGTTACGGGTTGCGCCCCGGTAATTGCTGCCCGAACGAACGCTCTAAAATATCGTCGTCGAGAATCGGCGGCGGCGGCACGATGCTGCCGTCCTCGATGAGGGTGAGGAACGCCGCGACGCACGCGCGATCGAAATGCGACTCGACGCAACGGCGAAGTTCGTCGCAGGCGACCTCGGAACTCAATGCGCGCCGATAGGGACGATCGGTCGTCATCGCGTCGTAGGCATCGGCGACGGCGATGATTCGCGCGCCAAGCGGAATGTTCTCGCCGGCGAGCCGGCCGGGGTATCCGCGCCCGTCGATCCGCTCGTGATGCGCGACGATACACGGAAGAATATCGCGCATCGCTTCGACGTTGTTGAATATCTCGCCGGCGATTTGCGGATGTAACGCGATGATCGCGCGCTCGTTTTCATCGAGCCGATCCTTTTTGAGCAGCACCGCGTCGGGAACGCCGACTTTGCCGATATCGTGCAGGAGCGCTCCGATCTCGACCCGGCCGATCTCCGATGCACGCAAACCCATGCGCTGCGCGAGCAGCTTCGAATAGCGTGCTACGCGCATCGAATGGCCCGCGGTGTACGGGTCGCGTTTATCGACGATCGAAGCGATACCACCCATCGTCTGCGTGAAGGTCTCTTCGGCGAGACGTTTCCGGCGATCGAGCTCTCGTTGTGCCGCAATCGCCAACGCAAGGAGCGAAAGAAAAATCAGGGCGCTGGAGGCGACGGTCGCGATGATAACGATGCGAATTTCACCGATATCTTGTGATTGAATCTGGTCGATCGACACTTTCACTGCGAGTACCGCGACGTAACGTTGCGTCGTGGGGTCGGCGAGCGGCGCATAGGCGGTCCGCACGCGTTCGCCCGAAAGGAGCGAGGCCTTCGAGAGGACGACGTTCTGCGCGGCGATCGCGCGCCGCGCGGCGAGCGGTTGTGGGCGCGCGTCAAGCGGATAGATTGCGGTTCCATCGGTTCGATAGACGCGAATTCCGCGTAGATACTCTTGGAACGATGTCAACTCGGCGGCGCGTCGATCCAAACTCCGCTCCAAGCTGCTCGCCCCCTGGTGAATCGCGATCGATTTCAAAATCGTCGGAGCGAGCGTCGCTTCGGCTTGGCCAACCGCCGTGGCGATGATATCGCTCTCAATCGAGCGCGCGTGAATGCGCACGAAAAGAAACGCCAGCGCTATCGCCGCACCGACCGTCAGAAGAGCCGTTAGGGCTGCAAACCGCTGGAGAAATGATAGACGCAAGGGAGCGTTACTTTACGAATCCGCCGGGGTAGGCCGGGAACTCATGTAGGGCCTCATCGAGCAGCGCGACGTGCGTCGTTTCGACGCCGAGAATCGCCGCCGAGACCTGCGCGAGATTGCGATCTTGGAAATCGGGAATCACCGAGAGATAGGTACTCGCAGCCTTCTCTTCGATGCTTTTCGCGTAGCGTAAGACGTCGCGCTCGTCGGCGAGTTTCGGAACCGGCAACCGCGCCGTCTTTGCCGTCGGCACACCGCCGCCGGCGCGTACCGCCCCGATAAGCGCGTCGCGGTGGGCGACGTGATCGGCTCGAAAGGCAAGTGCGACGGTCAGGATGCGCCCCGAGAGCAGCCCCGTCTTTGCCGCCGCATCGTATGCCGCAATTCCCGCGCGCTCGAGTTCGATCGCGGCGTTGAGGGTCTGCAGATCGCCGGGAGCCGCAGCGGCCGCTTCGGCGAGCTCAGCGAGCAACGGCGCCCCGATGAGGCCGAGTGCAGTCGCCGAGAAGAGCGCCTGTGCGCGAGTGATGGATTTCATCTTCGATTCCTCCGAAATGCAACGTTAAATACCGGCGTACCACTCGTAACCTTGATCCTCCCAGTAACCGCCCTTCCCCCCATAGAGATGCGCGAACGAACCGACCACTTGGATCTCGCGCACCCATTTCGCACTCTTATACCCGAGTTGGGTCGGCACGCGCAGGCGAACTGGGGCACCGTGATCGGGACGGATCGGTTCGCCGTTGAGCTGCAAGGCGAGGATGGTTTGCGGTTGATAGGCCTGTGCCATATCGAGGCTTTCGTAATAGGGCGTCCCTTGGTCGTCGCTATCCATGCAGCGAAAGATCGCGTACCGCGCATCGCGATGTGGTCGCGCCATCTGCAGGATGCGGCGGAGCGGAACGCCGCTCCACGCACCGATCGCACTCCAGCCTTCGACACAATCGTGCCGCGTGATCTGGCTCTGTTGCGGCATGGCTTGCAGTTGTGCCAGCCATAGACGGAGCGGCCGTTCGACCGCACCGACGACGCTCAGCGTAAAGTCGGTAAACGCATGCGCGCGCATGTCTTGGTACATCGCCGTCGTCGGCGTCGGCAGACTGTCGACGGGGAAATGTTTGCTGATATCGGCGAGCGAGTATTCGCGTGCGAGCCCGGGAACGTTCCCGAGAAGCGCCGCGTCGAGCGAGCCTTCGAGTCCGAGAAAATGATGGAAGCCCGGGTTATCGTTGAGCGCCGTCCCGATCGGTGCGCAGCCGGCGAGAGCGGCGGCGATCGACGACGCGATAAAAAGACGGCGTCTCATGGCCCGATACCCTCATGTTCGCGTAAACGATACCAGCCGGTGATCATCGAACGCATTTGGTTGAAAAATCCTTGCGTGGCGACTTGAACGATATGAACGACGGCGAAGCCGACGAAGAGCAGCATTCCGACGAAGTGCCAGAGCCGCGCGAATTGACGACCGCCGAAAAGCACGGTTAACGGACGAGCGATCGAATCGATCCCCGGAGAGAGCGCGAGGCCCGTGAGAACGATCAGCGGTGCGAGAACGAAGAGCACGAAGGTGTAGGCCGCCTTCTGGAGCGGATTGTACGTTCCATGCGGCGGCGGCTCTCGCGTCAACCGCAGATAGTACGCTTGCATCGGCCAGAGCTTGGGCAGGTCGCTTGGCCGCAGAATCATTTCGCCGAGATTTCCCTTTATCGCACTGGAGAGCAGCCATGCAAGCCATGCGAGGCTCGCGACCCAGGCGAAGAAAAAGTGCCACCGTCGTCCGTCGGCGAGATCTTGGTAGGCCGGAATCGTGAGCCAGCCCGGAAAGGCCCGTGCCCCCTCGCCGCCGGTGCCGTCGCTCCCCCATCCGAGGAAGCCGGTCGTCGTAAAGGAGTGGCCGAAAATCGTCGTCCGGCCGACCCCGTCGGCGGGGGAATCGATGGAGAGCACCCGGCGCGCCGGGGTACTGCGATCCGCGGCGTCGAGGTAGGGTGCCGCGTTGAAGATCTGGAGGCCGCTTGAAATCAAGACGGCGACGGCGATCGCCCCGAACCAGTGGGCGAGCCGCGTCAGCAGGGCATAGCGATAGACGAGTCTCTGCACGATGCTACTATAACGTATTCCAGGCGCCTTTGGATGGCGGCGAGAAGAGAGAGCGGGTATGAAAGAAGCACCTCTTCGCGTCGCGCTCGCCGACGGCGTCGCACGCGTGACGCTCGCTCGGCCGAAGGTTCGTAACGCATTTAACACCGAGATGATCGATGCGTTACGCGCTACCTTCGACCGCTTCAATAATGATGACAGCACGCGCGCCGTCTTGCTGAGCGGCGAGGGCCCCGTCTTCTGCGGTGGCGCCGACATCTCATGGATGCGCGCATCGCTCGATCTCAGCCACGATGAGAACCTCGCCGACGCCCGCGCGATGAGCGAGATGTTCCGCGCGATCGACCGTTGCAGCAAGCCGACGGTCGCCGCCATACACGGCGCAGCGCTCGGTGGCGGCGCGGGGCTCGCCGCCGTCTGCGATATCGTTATCGCCGCCGATGACGCGGTCTTCGGTTTCACCGAGGTGAAGCTCGGCATCATTCCGGCGGTGATATCGCCGTTCGTGCTCGCAAAAATCGGTCGCAGCCACGCACGCTCGCTCTTTCTCACCGGCGAGCGCTTCGATGCGCAGCGAGCCGCAGCGATCGGCCTCGTGCATCGGGTCGTTCGCTCCTCGCACCTCGACGATGCCGTCGACGAAACGCTTCGCGAACTTTTTAGTGCCTCACCCGCGGCAACCGCGGCGGCGAAAGCGTTGATTCCGCGCGTTATCGAAAGTAGTTACGACGCGACGCTCGCGCTGACGGCCGAAGCGATCGCCGTGCAACGCACCTCCCCCGAGGGGCAAGAGGGGTTGCGCGCGTTTCTCGAACGCCGGACGCCGACGTTTTCACGATGATCCGCCGCCTCCTCATCGCCAATCGCGGCGAAATCGCGATCCGCGTCGCACGCACCGCGCACGAAATGGGCATCGCCGCGCTCGGAGTCTATTCGACCGCCGACGAGCGCGCCTGTCACGTCCGCGCGATGGATGAAGCGCGCTGCATCGGGCCGGCGCTCGCGCGCGACTCCTACCTCAACATCGAAGCCGTGCTCGGCGCAGCGCGCGCGATGAATGCCGACGCCGTCCATCCCGGGTACGGTTTTCTCTCCGAACGCGCCGATTTTGCGCGCGCGGTCCGCGATGCCGGGCTGATTTTCGTCGGGCCCACCCCCGAAGCGATGGCCGCGATGGGCAGTAAAATCGAAGCCAAGCACAGAGCGCGTGCCGCCGACGTGCCGGTGATTCCCGGCTATGACGGCGCCGAACAAGATCTCGCCACGCTGCGTGCCCGAGCCCAAGAGGTCGGCTTTCCGCTGCTCATCAAAGCGAGTGCGGGAGGCGGCGGGCGCGGAATGCGTGTCGTCGATTCGCTTGCCGAGTTCGACGAAGCGCTCGACGCGGCAAAGCGCGAAGCGCTCGCGGCTTTCGGCGACGAGAGCGTTCTGCTCGAACGCTATCTCCGCTCGCCGCGCCATATCGAGTTTCAGATCCTGGGCGATTCTTTCGGCAATGTCGTGCACTTCGGGGAGCGCGAGTGTTCGATTCAGCGGCGCCACCAAAAAGTGCTTGAAGAAGCCCCGAGCACGGCCGTCTCCCCCGAACTGCGAGCGCGCATGGGCGAAGCGGCGCTACGTGCCGCTCGAAGCGTCGGTTACAGTAATGCCGGCACGGCTGAGTTTATGCTCGATGCCGATGATTCGTTCTACTTTCTCGAAATGAACGCGCGCCTGCAAGTCGAGCACCCGATAACCGAATTCGTCTACGGGCTCGATCTCGTCGAATGGCAGATTCGCGTCGCATCGGGCGAACGGCTGCCGTTTTCGCAGGAACAGATTCAACCGCGCGGTGCGGCGATCGAGGTGCGCATCTGTGCCGAAGACCCGTCGATGCAGATGCTCCCATCGACCGGGAACATCGATCGCTGGGAGGTGCCGCACCCGTGGGAAGCGCGTGTCGATAGCGGGGTCGCGTTCGGAAGCGAGGTAACGCTCTACTACGATTCGCTGCTGGCAAAACTCATCGTCGCGGCACCGACGCGCGACGAGGCGGTGCGCCGTCTCCAGCACGCCCTCGACCGCACCCAGATCGGCGGCCTCCGCACGAATCTCCCGCTGCTTCGCTGGATCGCCCAGGATGAAGCGTTCGTGCGCGGCGATACGACGACGAGCTTTCTTTCGCAACGGCTCGACGAGGCGCGCTTCGCGCGTACCGCCTTCCCACGAGAGGTGCAGATACTTGCCTTAGCGGCGATGTTGCGCGACGGTGCCGTACCGTGGCGGATTGCCGGAATTGCAATACCGGTCGCTCTCGCGCACGACGATGCACGCGCAACCTTGCGCATCGATCGTACTGCCGACAGCATCATCGTTCACGGGGATCTCACCGGGCCGCTGCGGATACTCGGGAACGGCGCGACGATGCACGCCGCGGTCGGCGACATCGAAGCGCGCGGGCGCGTGCGTCGCCACGACCGCGGCTATACGATTCTTTGGGAAGGGATCGATTACGACGTTGAGCTCGCGCCCGCGCCGCAGGTCGAGAGCGCCGGCGGCATCGGCGACGAACGCTCCGGCAGCATTCGCGCGCCGATGCCGGGGAAGATTCTTCGCGTCGCCGTCGCTCCTGGCGACCGCGTTCAAGCGCGCAGTTTGCTCGTCGTCCTCGAAGCGATGAAGATGGAGCATCGTATCGAAGCGCCCGGTGCGGGAACGGTTGCCTCGGTGCATGCGCGTGAAGGCGCGACGGTCGCCGGCGGTGCAACGCTCGTGGAGATCGAAGCATAGATGAAGCGCCCCAAGCAGGTCACGATTGCGGAGATGGGTCCGCGCGACGGCTTACAGAACGAACCGGAGATCGTCGCGACGGCGACCAAGATCGCGTATATCGATCTGCTCTCCGAGAGCGGCCTGCCGATTATCGAAGCGACGTCGTTCGTCAGCCCGAAGGCGATTCCGCAGCTCGCCGACGGCGCCGAGGTCTATGCAGCGATAAACAAACGCCCGGGCGTTCGTTACCCGGTGCTCGTCCCCAATATGCGCGGCTACGAGCGCGCGCGTGCGGTCGGCGTACGGGAGATCGCCGTCTTTACCGCGGCCTCCGAGCGATTTACCGAGCGGAACATCCGCATGAGCATCGACGAATCGATCGCCACCTTTCGCGAAGTCGTACGCAACGCCAAAGCCGATGGGATGCGCGTTCGTGGGTACGTTTCGACGGCATTCGGTTCGCCTTTCGGCGACGAGGTACGACCGCAGAAAGTCGTGGATGTCGCCGTCTCGCTTCTGGAACTCGGCTGCGACGAACTATCGATCGGCGACACGATCGGCGTCGGCGTGCCCAGCCAAGTCGAAGAACTCGTCCCGCTGCTGGCTGCTCGAATACCGCTCGATCGGATCGCCATGCACTTCCACGACACGCGCGGCACCGCGCTGGCAAACGTCTACGCCGCGCTCGGCTGCGGCATTTCGATCTTCGATTCCAGCAGCGGCGGCCTCGGAGGCTGTCCCTACGCACCCGGGGCAACGGGCAACCTCGGCACCGAAGACCTGCTCTATCTGCTCGCATCGATGGGAATCGAGACGGGCGTCGATCTCGAGCGCGTGCGGGCCGCTTCGCGCTTCATTGCGCGCGAACTCAGACACACATTAACCAGCAAGGCCTATACCGCGATGGAGGCTCACGATGCCCTACTCTCCGGCTAATGCTGCGCAGGAACGCGAGATTTTTCGCGTCGGTGTTTTTTATGACGGCACGCTCGCGGCAGCGCGACGAAACGTTGACGTTACTATCGCCGACGGGCGCATCCTCGCCGTAGCAGAGGGCGCAGCCGGAGCCGAGGAACTGCGGAAGGTTCCATGCATGACCCCGGGGCTCACGAACGCTCACGTTCATCTCGAAGCGAGCGGCGAAGCTGCATCGCAAGATGCGTGGTCGTGCAGCTCGCCGAACGAGCGCGTGATCGCAGCGGTTCAGAATGCGCGCAAATCGCTCTATGCAGGCGTAACCAGCGTTCGCGATGTCGGCTGCTCGGGCGGCAGCGCGATGAGCGTCGCGGCCGGCATCGCCGACGGGAAAATCGAGGGGCCGCGTATCTCGGCTGCCGGCGCCGTTATCTGCATGACCGGCGGACACGGTTGGTTTCTCGGTCGCCAAGTCGATTCACCGTGGGAGGCGCGCAAAGCGGTGCGCGAACAGCTCCTCGCCGGAGCGACGTGCGTCAAGTTTATTGCGACCGGCGGCGTTCTCACGCGCGGCGCAGTTCCCGGAAACGCGCAATTAACGCCCGACGAACTACACGCCGGCGTCGATGAAGCGCATCGACACGGCCTGCGAGCTGCGGCGCACGCGATCGGGACCGAAGGCATCAAGAATGCTCTCCGCGCCGGAATCGATTCGATCGAGCACGGACACATGCTCGACGACGAAGCGATCGAGCTCTTCAAACAGAACGGCACCTATCTCGTGCCGACGCTCACCGCCCCGACCTGTATCCTCGAACATGCCGAGGACGGGAAGCAACCTGCCTGGGCATTGGAAAAAGCGCGCGTCGTTGCGCGCGAGATGCAAGCGAACATCGCGCGCGCGTACGGCGCGGGCGTCAAAATCGCCGGTGGTTCCGACGCCGGAACGCCCTATAATTTTCACGACCGCTACGCGTACGAGATCGAGTTGATGCATCGACTCTTAGGCATGAGCCCGCAAGAAGCACTCCACGCGGCGACCGCGGTTGCATCGGAGTTAGTCGGCCTCACCAGCGGAACGCTCGCGCCGGGCGAACCCGCCGACCTACTCTTTCTCGAGCGCGATATCGCCGAAGATCTCGCGACGCTCTACCGCCCACTCGCGGTGATGAAGAACGGATCGCGGATCATCGATCGTGCCGGATAGCAGCGAAGGCCTGCAGGGCCTTCGACTCGCGGTATTGGCGCCTATCGCGTGGCCCGTTCCGCCGCCGGGCTACGGCCCGTGGGAGCAAATTTCCTATAATATTGCCAGTGGTATGCGCGCGCGCGGCCTCGACGTCACGCTCTATGCCTCGGGAAACTCGCGCTTCGACGGGCGCCTGGAGAGCGTCGTTCCGGTCTCGCTCAACGAAGATCGCGCGCTCGACGGAAACGTTTTCGACGCGATTCATATCGGGAAGCTCTTCGAAGAGGCGGACCGATACGACATCATTCATAATAATTTCGATTGGAAGCCGATGACCTATGCGTTGGCACGCCCGACGCCGCCGTTGGTGACGACGATACACGGTTTCTCGCAACCGCAAATTCTCGCGGCGTACTATGCCTGCGCGCACCGCAGCTTCTTCACCTCGATCAGCGATGCCGACCGCGACCCGGGGCTACGATATCTCGGCACAACCTACAACGGCATCGACGCGAAATCGTTTACGCTCCGCAACGAGCCCGGCGAGTATCTTCTTTTTATCGGTCGCTTTCATCCCGAAAAGGGCACGCATCTCGCCATCGAGATTGCGAAGCGTGCGGGTATTCGCATTAAGCTCGCGGGAATTCCGCACGACGAGCGCTATTTTAACGAACTTGTTGCGCCGCATATCGATGGCGATGCGGTCGAGTTCCTCGGCGAGGTGCGCGGTGCACGTCGCGACGAGGTGCTCGGAGGTGCATTGGCGCTCGTGCATATGACGACGCGCCCGGAGCGCTTCGGGCTGACGTTGGTCGAGGCGATGGCCTGCGGCACACCCGTGCTCGGCGCACGCATGGGGTCGATCCCCGAAATCGTCGTCGACGGATATACGGGTATTCTCTGCGACGATATCGAGGCTGCAGTCGCTGCAGTTCCTCAGCTCGCCTCAATCGATCGCGCGCGCTGCCGGGAGCATGTCGAGAAGAACTTCAGCATCGAGCGAATGGTCGACCGCTATCTCGACGCCTATCGCATCGCCCTTCGCAAAGGTCTGCCGGACGCGCCGAGCGCTGCGGAAATAGCGGCCCGCGAACATGACTGGTGGGATCGCCCGATGGCGTTCACCGATATTCCGGAGCGCCCGCGCTCGCTTCGCTTTTCCGAGTAGCGCGAAGCCAACTTGTCATCCCGAGTAGCGCGAAGCCAACTTGTCATCCCGAGTAGCGCGAAGCGCACATGTCATCCCGAGTAGCGCGAAGCCAACTTGTCATCCCGAGTAGCGCGAAGCGCGTATCGAGGGAGGGAACGCAATCGCGCACGCGCGCCTCGATACGGGCGCTAAAGCGCCCTACTCGGCGTGACAATGTTGCAACGTCCTCGGCGTGACAATGTTGCAGCGTCCTCGGCGTGACAATGTTGCAGCCTACTCGGGTGTTTCGAGCGACATCATTTTCGGTGCCGCATCGACCCTAGGGGAGCCAGCGCAAGCGTCCATGTGCGCTACGTGCGCGCTTGATGGCAGCTTCATCGACCGGTCCGTCGACGATCGCCGTTACGTGCCCCATTTTGCGGCGCGCGACGGCATGATGCTTTCCATAGAGGTGCAAAACGATACTCGGATCAGCGAGCATCTCATCGATCCCCCCCAGCGTGTCGCCCTTTCCCGCGCCGAGGATGTTGAGCATGATCGCGTTAGCGAACAGGCGCGGCGGCGAGAGCGGCAGCTCGCAGATCGCGCGGACGTGCTGTTCGTACTGCGAGCACGGGGTGACGTCAATCGTGTAATGACCGCTATTATGCGGACGCGGCGCGATCTCGTTCACGAGAAAATCGTTTCGTTCGTTGAGAAAAAACTCGACGCAATACGTCCCGACGATGCCGAGCTTCCGCCCGATCGTGGCCGCCATTTCGGCGGCTCGCGTCGCTATGTCCGCCTTTATGCGAGCGGGCGCAATCGTCATCGAGAGAATACCACGATCGTGAGAATTCTCTGCGACCGGATAGGTAACGACCCGATCGTGCGCATTGCGCGTTGCGATGACGGAAAGTTCTTTTACGAAGTAAATCAGGCGTTCGAAAATCATCGTCGCACCTTTGCCGGCGGCAAACGCCGCTTGCGCTGCGTCGAGCGAATCGACCCGCCATTGCCCTTTTCCGTCGTAACCCCCGCGCACCGTTTTCATGATCGCCGGAAAGCCGACCATCATCGCCGCTTCCGAGAGATCGCCGATGCGCTCGATTTTGGCGAAGTCGGCGGTGGGGATACCGCATTCTCGAACGAAGGATTTCTCGAGGATGCGATCCTGCGTAATGCGCAGGACGGAGCTTCCGGGCGTTACCCGAAACCCGGCGGTTTCGAGAAATTCAATCGATGCAATCGAGATATTCTCGAACTCGAAAGTGACGATATCGCTCTTCTTCCCCAACTCTTCGATCGCGGCAAGATCGTCGTAGGAAGCGACGATCTGTTCGTCGGCGACCTGGCCGCAGGGCGAATGTTCTTGTGGATCGAGAACCGTTACATGGTAGCCCATGCGCTTGGCGTCGAGCGCAAACATCCGGCCCAGCTGGCCGCCGCCGATAACCCCCAGACGATGCATCATTGCGGCGTGCTCGCCGCCGCATCACCGTGCATGCGCGTCACGTAGGCGCGTAATGCGTCGGCTACGCGCGCGTCATGCAGCGCAACCATCCTCGCGACGAAGAGCGCAGCGTTGACGGCCCCGCCGATCGCCATCGTCGCGACCGGTACGCCCGGCGGCATCTGCACGATCGAAAGCAACGAATCGATGCCGCGCAGCGCCTTCGATTGCACCGGGACGCCGATGACCGGAAGTAAGGTTTTGGCGGCGATCATCCCGGGCAGGTGGGCGGCCCCGCCGGCCCCGGCGATAATGGCGCGCAGCCCTCGGTCGGCGGCCGCGGCGGCGTACGAAAACATTTCATCGGGCATGCGATGAGCGGAGAGCACCTGCATCTCGCAGGGGATATGCAGTGCGACGAGCGTATCGTGTGCGGGAAGCATCGTCTCCCAATCGGATCGACTCCCCATGACGATACCGACGAGCGGCGGCGGGCTATCCATATGGCGCAGGCGTTTCGCGCCGAACCAGGGCGCAACCTCGCAGCGCTTCGCTGCGAATGGAGGGGATGAACCGATGGAGAGATTTCGGCTCGGCGTGAATTATTGGCCCGCCCGCAGCGCGATGTACGCCTGGGAGCGCTTCGATGCGGCCGATTGGCGTGCCGACATGAAGCGCATCGCCGCCCTCGGCTTGGAGGTCGTGCGCTTTTTCCTGCGCTGGGAGAGCTTTCAGCCGGAGATCGATCGGATCGATGAGGGTGCGCTCGCGCGTTTCGACGAGGCGATGGACGCAATCGAGGAGGCGGGACTGCTCGCCATGCCGACGCTCTTCTGCGGGCACATGAGCGGCGTTAATTGGCTTCCGCCTTGGAGCCTCGACCCGAAAACGCCGCACGGGCGCTTTCGCACGATGACGCTCGCCGGCGAATCCCCATACGGTATCGGCGATTTCTATGCCGACCCGAGATTGCTCGATGCACAGCGGCTCTTCGCGCGCACGATCGCCGAGCGGGCCCGCGGCCGCCGCGCGCTCTGGTGCTGGGATCTCGGCAACGAGTTCTCCAACCTGCGCGAACCGCAGCGACCCGAGGATGCCGCACGCTGGAGCGGCTCGCTCTCGGCAATTCTTGCCGAACGCTCCGGGGCAAGTGTCACCGGCGGAATTCACGGCGAGGATTTCGAGCGAGATCGACATCTACGCCCGTCGAGCATCTCGGCTCCGTGGCGATTTGCGACGATGCACGGTTACTCGGTCTATAGCGCGTTCGCACGCGATCGCCTCGACGCCGAAGTCGTTCCCTATCTTTGCGAACTCGCGCGTTCGTTTACGGAGAAGCCGGTGCTCTTCTCCGAATTCGGGAACCCCGCATGTGCGCCGAACGAGAAGCACCCGGAGCAAGCGAAGCCCTTCGCCTGTCTCACCGAACGCGAGATGGCCGATTACTGTATCGCGGTCGTCGATCGTTTGCAGAGCCGCGGTGCGCTCGGCGCGATGTGGTGGTGCTGGAGCGATTACGATGAAGCGCTCGCCGCGCTTCCACCCTTCGACCAGGCGCCGCACGAATTTCGCTTCGGAATGGTTCGCGCAGACGGAACCCTAAAACCGGTCGCGCACGCGCTGGCAGCACTCGTCGCACGCGAGATGAGCGTGCTGCCGCAAACGCGGCCGCCGTTCGTCGACGAAGCGGCCTACTACGCCGCCATGCCCGGTGCGATCGCGGCAAACTACGCGCGGTATCTTACCGATGTCGCCTAAGCAACCGCACGGAATCGTCATTACCGGCGCGAGCAGCGGCATCGGACGTGCGCTCGCCGTGCTCGCGGCCGAGCGTGGATACGCCGTGCTCGCAGTGGCTCGCCGCGCCGATCGTCTTGCGGAACTTGCATCGGAGATCGGCGAACGCACCCGGTTTGCGACGCTCGTGTGCGACATCACCGCACCGGATGCACCGGCGCGCATCGCTGCGGCGGCACGCTCCGCACTCGGTCGCATCGATGTGCTCTTCCATAACGCCGGTGCCGCACGCGCCGGGCATCTCTTGGAACAGAGCGACGCAGCGATCCGCGAGCAATGGGAGCTGCATCTCGCCGCTCCGTTGCGTATCACGCGAACGTTCCTCCCCGATCTCCGTGCGACCCACGGCACGATCGCGATGATGGGCTCGGGGCTCGCCGTCATGCCGGTTCCCGGCTTCGGCGCGTACTGTGCGGCAAAGGCCGCCGTACGCGCTGCATGTACCCAACTCCGCCGCGAACTGCGCAACGATGGAATCGCCGTTGCGTATTGCGATCCGGGGGTCGTTGCGACCGAGTTCTCCACCGCTTCGGGAACGGCGTCGCCGAAGGGAATGCGTCGCGCCGAACCACAGCAGGTTGCGCGACGATTGCTCGACGGAGTCGAGCAACGGCGGTCGCGCATCGATGCGAACCGCATGCAGCCGTTGTTATTGGGAATCGGCCGCGCCTTTCCCAAGCTCGCCGACGCGGCGATCGCGCGTTTGGTCGATCGTACCCGCGGCGTGCAAACGGCCGGCGAGCCGCCGACGGCGCAGGTCGTCGACGCCGCATCGCCCGGCGATGATCGGTCGACCGCAAACGATCTCGAAACGACGCTCGCACCGCTCGCGCGGCGGATGGAGCGCGCAAAGCTTCCGCTCGAGTTTCTCGCTTCGCTTCTTCAACCCGGCCAAACGATCGACCTCAACGAAGCCGCGATGCGTTGGGCCGGTATGCCGAATAAAAACGAGCGTGCTCTGCTCGGTGAGGTCATCGATGCGCTCGCGGAGGCCGGCTATCTCGAGCGAATCGACACCCAGCGATTACGGGTGCTACGTGGGGCGGAGGCGCTTGAGCGCGACGGCGACGAAAAATAGCAACGTCGCGACCAAGACGATCGTCGCACCGCTCGAGCTACCGAGAAAATATGAGGCGTAGAGCCCACCCACGGTGCTGGTCACGCCGAACGCCGCCGAGAGGAAGAGCATCGGCGTAAAGCGCTTCGCGAGTTGATAGGCCGCGGCGGCGGGCGTCACGAGCAGCGCCGCGACGAGGACGATGCCGACCGATTGCAACGCGACGACGATGGTGAGCGCGAGCGCGACGAGGAGCCCGTAGTCGAGCCACTTCACCGGGAGCCCTGCGGCCTCGGCGACGACGGGGTCGAAAGAGGCAAAGAGCATATCGCGATAGGCGAGCATTGCGGCGATGAAGACCGCTGCGCCGACGACGACGATAAAGATGAGATCGCCGCGCGTGACCGAGAGAATATCGCCGAAGAGAAAACTCTGGAGATCGAGAGTGTAACGCGTCTGTCGGCTCATGAGAAAGATGCCGAGTGCGAATGCAGCGGTAAAAAGCACCCCAATCGAGGTATCGAGTGAGACCTTCCCTTTGCGGTGCACGAACCCGATGCCCAGTGCGGTGAGGACGGCGACGACCGCGGCACCGAGCTGATAATCGATATTCCGCAGATAGGCGATCACGATGCCGGCGAACGACGCGTGCGCGAGTCCATCGCCGATAAATGCGAGTTTTCGCAGCACGACATAAGTCCCCATCATCGAACAGAGGATCCCGACGATCAGCGCGGCGATCAACGCACGCTGCATGAACGAGTACGCGAAGGGTGCGAGTAAGGCGTGCATCATACGCGAACCTCGGGATGTGCTTCGTGTCCTTCGTGCGGATCGTGGTCGACGCGCAGGTGTCCGTGCGTGTGCGTGTGCTCGCGAATCGCCGAATAGGCACCCGATGCCGCCACTTCGTCCGGCGTCCCGAGCGCCAACGTGCGACGATCGAGCACCATCAACCGGTCGAACCATTCGTCAACGCGTTCGAGATCGTGCGTCGTCATCAGAACCGGCGTTCCGCGAGCGACGACGGCGCGGACGACGACGCGCATCGCTTCTTCGGTTGCGGCATCGACGCCGGTCGTCGGCTCGTCGAGCAACAGCAAGCGCGGCTGTTGCGCAAGCGCCCGCGCGATAAACGCGCGCTGCTGTTGCCCGCCGGAGAGTTCGGCGATGTGTCGCGCCGCCATCGGCGTCATTCCGACGGCCTCAATCGCTTCTTCTACCAGAGCGCGATCGGCATCTCCGAAACGCCGCCACCACGGCAGATGCGCGAATCGCCCCATCGCGACGACATCGCTGACGGTTGCAGGGAAGCCCCAGTCGACCGCTTCGACCTGCGGCACGTAGGCGATCGTGCCGCGCGGTAAACGGCGCGGTTCGTTCCCAAAGACGCAGATCGTACCGCGTTCGGGCTGGAGCAGCCCGGCGATCGTCTTGAGCAAGGTGGATTTTCCCGAGCCATTGGGCCCGACGATGCCGAGCGCTTCGCCGGGCTGGACGCAGAGATCGATACCGTCGAGCGCGCAGAAGGCGTCGTAGCAAACGCGGACCTTGTGGAGCTCGACATCGCAGCTCATTTCAGCGCATGTACCAGCTGTTCGGTGTTGTAGCGCATCATCGATATATAATTGCTCACGACCGCACGATGGCCGATGGAATCGTCGTAGAGATCGGTAACGACCTTGATGTTTGCACTTCCGGCGAAGGCGTGCGCGAGTTTTGCGCTATACTCGGGCTCGGCGAAGACGGCGCGTACGTGCAGTTTGCGAGCGAGCGTTACGAGTTGCGCGAGACGGCGCGGATTGGGTTCTTGCCCCGGTGCCGGCACCAACGAGCCGACGATATGGATACCGAAGCGCTTCGCGAAGTACGGCCATGCGTCGTGAAAGACGATCAGCTGTCGTTGTGCGGGCGGAATAATGGCGATCTTCGCGCGGATCCAGGCAGTCAGTGCATCGAGCTTTGCATCGTAAGCCTTGGCGTTTTGCTCGTACGCCGCCTTATGCTTCGGGTCGATCCGCACGAGCGCGGCAAGAATCTTCGCCACGTAGGTTTTCGCGAGGACCGGATCCATC
>JBMFXH010000017.1:0-21629 GCA_049964475.1 Vulcanimicrobiaceae bacterium | reverse complement strand
CCAGCAATCTCACAGCCGTCGTAACCGTCAGCGACGACGGCGGGTCGTCGGGGCGGCTGCAAAAGGAGCTCGGCGTACTCCCTCCGGGAGATATCCGCAACTGCCTGGTCGCACTCGCCGACGATGAAGCCTTGGTGACCGATCTCTTCCGGTATCGCTTCTCCGACGGCGAAGGGCTCGAGGGACATTCGTTCGGGAATCTTTTCATCGCGGCGATGACCGGCATTACGGGAAACTTCGATAGCGCGATTAAGGAATCGAGCCGCGTTCTCAGCGTCATCGGACGCGTGCTCCCCTCGACGCTTCGCTTCGCTACCCTCTGCGCCGAACTCGACGACGGAACGATCCTTCGCGGAGAATCCGAGGTCGGAAAAAGTCCGCGTCCGATCGCCCGCCTTTTTCTCGATCCCGCCGACGTGAAACCGCTCGATGAAGTCGTCGAAGCGATTCGCGATGCCGACGCGATCGTTCTCGGCCCCGGATCGCTCTTCACGTCGATTCTTCCGAACCTCCTCATCGATCGCATCACTGCGGAGATCTCGGCGGCGCATGCCGTCAAAATTTATGTCTGCAACGTGATGACGCAACCCGGCGAGACCGGCGCGATGAGCGCCTCGCAACACGTCGCCGCGCTGCAGAAATACGGCGGTGCGAAGATCTGCGATTACGCACTCGTGAACGCGCAACGCCCGCGTCGACTCCTCGATCTTTACGCCGTCGAGGGGCAGCTGCCCGTCGAGAACGACGAGTCTGCGATTCGCGCACTCGGCGTCGAACCGATCGTCGCTGCGGTCATGAGTGAATCGGAGCACGTGCGCCACGATCCCGAACGGCTCGCCGAAGCGGTTATCGAGACGATCGACCGCGTGGTGGCGAAGAGGGCGTCGTTGTTCCGGGGCTAGGTGGTTTCGTCGCCACGCTCAGCCGGACGACGATAGCGCTCGGTTTCCCGGGTGTCGCGCTGCCGCTGGAGCTCATCGTCGCATAGCCCGGGGCCTGAACCGTATAATCGAAATCTCCGGTCGGGATCTTCGCAAAGGTAAAATGACCGGCAGTGTCACTCGTGGTCGTGAGCACGGTGTCGAGCGTAACGATCGCGCCGGCGATCGGTTGGTTCGTCGCCGCATCGAGCACGGTCCCCGAGAGCGAGGCATAGGTTGCCCCCGGGGGAAGCGCCCCATCGTTACATCCGCCGAGGATCGCTGCGATTGCGAGAAACGCGAATCCGCGCAGGAGAGCCTTCATACCCGAAGGATTATCGCGCCGCATGTCGCGCCCCTGCGCCGCGGCTTCGACGCAGGCAGCGGGCAGCCGTAGTAAGAAGCCCGAGGCGCTATGCAAACCCCATCGATCGAACCCGCTCTTCGGCCGGAGTACTGTGCCGACGCCCTCGCCGCTATCGGCCACACGCCGCTCGTCCGTCTCAACAGCGTTACCGACGGTGCGCGCTGCCTCGTCCTAGCCAAAGTTGAATATATGAATCCCGGCGGCAGCATCAAGGACCGGCCGGCCGTTGCGATGCTCGAGGCGGCGGAGAAGGCGGGGCTGCTCAAACCCGGCGGTACGATCGTCGAGCCGACCAGCGGAAATACCGGCAGCGGGCTTGCGATGGCAGCAGCGATTCGCGGCTATCGCTGCATATTGGTAATGCCCGACAAAATGTCGCGCGAGAAAATCGACCTCCTTAAGGCGTACGGGGCTGAGGTCGTCGTCACGCCGACGAACGTTCCCTCCGATTCCCCCGAATCGTACTACGGCGTTGCCAATCGGTTATCGGCGGAGATTGCCGGCGCTTTTCAGCCGAATCAGTTTCACAACCATCACAATCCCGACGCCCATTACGCGACGACCGGCCCGGAGATCTGGGAGCAGACGCGCGGCACGCTGACGCACTTCGTCGCCGGCATCGGCACCGGCGGTACGATCTCGGGAACAGCCCGCTTCCTCAAGGAACAAAATCCGAAGATCCACGTCGTCGGTGCAGATCCTGAAGGTTCGATCTATTCCGGCGATACGCCGCGGTCATATGCCGTCGAAGGAATCGGGATGAACTATCTCCCCGAGACCGTCGATCTGAAAGTCATCGACGAAATGGTCCGCGTCTCGGATCGCGATTCATTTCTCATGGCACGCCGCATCACGCGCGAGGAAGGGCTGCTCGTCGGGGGTTCTTCGGGCACCGCCGCCGTCGCCGCGATCTCGCTTGCGAAATCGCTTCCCGACGATGCGGTGGTCGTCGTCATATTCCCGGACTCCGGCCGCGGCTATATGTCGAAGATCTTCAACGACGAGTGGATGATCGCCAACGGATTCCTCGCCGAAGGGAAACGACGGGCGACCGTCGCCGATGTCCTCCGCAGCAAGACGCCGCTGCCGCCGATGATCGTGCTCGACGAGCGCGAAACGGTGCAGCGCGCGCTCGATATCTTACGAACCTATGAAATTTCGCAGATTCCGATCATGCGCGGGAAGGAACAGATCGGCAGCGTGAACGACGTCGCCGTCATGCAGGCGGTCTTCGATCGCAGCGATATCGTCCATCGGCAAGTCGCCGAAGTGATGGGACGACCGTTCCCTTCACTCGACAGCGCCGAGCCGATAGAGAGCGCCTATAAATTACTCACGCTCGCGAACCACGCCATCGTCGTCACCGACGGCGACGAACCGGTCGGTGTCGTGACGCGCCAGGATATCATCAGCTTTCTCTCCGGTAGCACCGAGGCGGCGGGGTAGCGCGCACTCATGAAATTTAGCACCCGAGCGATTCACGTCGGGCAAGAAGCCGATCCGACGACCGGCGCGACGATCGTCCCCATCTATCAAACCTCGACCTATACGCAGACCGCAGTCGGCGAACACCGCGGGTTCGATTACAGTCGCACCGTCAACCCGACACGCACCGCTCTGGAAGCGCAGCTGGCCTCGCTCGAAAGCGCTCGTTATTGCAGTGCCTTCTCCAGCGGTATGGCCGCGACTGCGGCAGTATTAAATCTTTGCAGCGCCGGTGACCATATCGTCGTCACCGACGATCTCTACGGCGGCACCTACCGGCTCTTCTCCCGCGTCTTGGAACGCTATGGGATGTCGTTTACCTACGTCGACATGAGCGATCTCACAGCGGTCCGCGCCGCGATCCGGGAAGAGACAAAACTGATCTGGATCGAAACGCCGACCAATCCGCTACTCAAAATCGTCGACATCGCGGCGGTCTGCGCGCTCCGTGACGCGCAACGCACGATCGTTGTTGTCGACAACACGTTCGCTTCACCATATTTTCAGCAGCCGCTCGCCTTGGGGGCCGACGTCGTCGTCCATTCGACCACGAAGTATATCGGCGGCCACTCCGACGTCGTCGGTGGTGCGGCGATTACCGATCGATCCGATCTTCACGATACGATTAAGTTTCACCAAAATGCCGTCGGCGGAGTCCCGGGGCCGCACGATGCATGGCTGACGATGCGCGGGGCGAAAACGCTGGCCCTGCGCATGCGCGAACATGCGGCGAATGCCGCGCGCGTCGCCGAATTCCTCGAGCAACACGAAGAGGTCGCGCGCGTCTACTATCCCGGTCTGCCCAGCCATCCCCAGCACGCGATCGCGAAAGCGCAAATGAGCGGGTTCGGCGGCATGGTGAGCTTCGTGCTGCGCGGGCCGGTCGAGCGCGCGTTCGCATTCGCTCGCGAGACCAAACTCTTCAGTCTCGCCGAGTCACTCGGCGGAGTAGAATCGCTGCTCTGTCATCCGGCGCGCATGACGCACGGATCGATTCCCAAGGAGGATCGCGAGCGGCGCGGCGTCACCGACGGACTGCTGCGCCTCTCGGTCGGCATCGAAGACTGCGACGATCTCATCGCCGATCTTCGCCACGCAATCGAACGCAGCGCGCGCAGCTAATAGGCGCGCCCGACCGGATAGGCGACGGCGCTCGCACCGGCGAGATCGTGCTTTGCCTGGCGCTCGCTGAGATCCCCAACGCGTGCCTCCTCGGAGAGCACGACGCCGCGGACGCCGTCATACCACACGTAGGCATAGGAACGCATCTGCGAGAGCCCTTCGCCGGAGCTGACCTTGAGCCAATA
This sequence comes from Vulcanimicrobiaceae bacterium, assembly GCA_049964475.1. Taxonomy (GTDB): domain Bacteria; phylum Vulcanimicrobiota; class Vulcanimicrobiia; order Vulcanimicrobiales; family Vulcanimicrobiaceae; genus JABEUX01. Next base: position 17,550 of record JBMFXH010000017.1, on the reverse strand, counting down.
GGCGGGCATGCCGTTCACGAGTATCGCGTGTTCGCGCCGAACGAAGGTGCCGCCCTTGGACGCGCCACGCAGTTCGTTGATATACGTCGTATAAAAACCGTGAAGCGATCCGTGCGAGAAACGCTCGTAGGCCAGAGAGATCACCCGTGCTTGCAACTTCCCGACATCGATTCCCCAAATGGCGACCGGCATCATATGCGAGGCCGCTTGATAAGGGACGTGGCGCATCCCGATGAGCACGACGCCCGCCGGAGCGACGTAGTGCATCGCCGGGTCGTTATAGGTTCGTTGATCTAACGTTGCCGGCGGCGGTGAGGAGATCGTCGCTCCTGCCGGTGCGAAAGAGATCGCGCAGAGCGCGAGCAAAACAAGCATATATCTACGAAGGATCAACGGTCGAGTACCTCGAGAAGCGCGGTGATAGCGCCTATGGAGCGCTCCGTAGTGTTGCGGTGGCCGCCCGGAAACTCCTCGCTACGGAGGCGAACGCCGCTCTCGCGAAGGCGATGCGCGAGCGTCCGAGCGGCGATATCGAGCCCATATTCGTCGCGACGACCGGCATCGAGATAACAGAGCGAGAGCTGCGCGAGGAGTTCCCGCTTTTCGGCGTCGTACTCTACGGGATCGAAGGAAAGCCAACGAGCGAATACTTCGTCGTTGATTTCGCCGCTGCGAAGATCGAACGGGAACTCTACATCGAAGGCGCGCTGCGAGCGCGGTGAGTAGGCCGCCGCGCTCGCGAGAATGAAGAGCGCGGAGTAATCCTCATCGCGTCGCGAGGACGCATCGCGAAAACCTTCGACGAAAGCTGCCGGATCGCCGCCGTAACGCTCGAGCGTTCGTTGCGCCGCGGGAAAGAACATCGGCATTGTCAAGCGAAAATACGCATCACCTGCAATCGAGGCAAGCGCGGAAAAGCGCCCGGGGAAATTCGCCGCGAGATGAAGTGCTCCGAAGCCACCGGAGGATTTCCCGACGATTCCGCGCGCGCTCGGGCGTTGAATGCTCCGATAGCGACGATCGACCTCATCGACGATCTCTAGCGCTATATGTCGGGCGACATCGCCGTTCTGGAGTGAATCGACGTATTGCGAACCGCCCAGGCGCGTCGCTCCATCGACCAGAACCAGAATCGCCGGCGGCAACAATCCGGCGACCATTGCCGCATCGGCCTGCTGAACGAGGTTGCGCTCCCATGGCCCTGCCGATAGCGTCTTGGCGAGACTCGAAGCATGTCCGTGCAGGCAATAGATGCTCGCATAGCGTTGCGAACCGTAGGGGTCGTATTCCGGAGGCAAGTAGACGCCGACAAAGCGCTCGATGGGATCGCCAAGCACGCCGCTCGCCAGCGCCTCCGACCGGAGCGTGCAAATTTCGAGACTCCCCCGCAGGCCCAGTAGGTCGTTCCAGATTCGAAAGGACATCGATGCTCCTTTCGCGCGAGGGAGGCGCCTTCCTCACCCGAAGAGGCGAGCATGCCGTCGCTCCGCCGTTACGCTGCCGTCGCCCTATCGATCGCTTTCCTCGGCGTGCTCGCGCCCGCTCCGAAGGGGTGGAGGGCGCACAGGCGCGGTATCCGCCATTTTCTTTACGCCGCCTCCTTCTTCTACGCGCGGACGCCACGCTCGCAGTGGGCGGCGGCTCTCCGCGCCTACCGTGCGATGGGCATCAACACGATCGATCTCTATATACCGTGGAATTTCCAAGAACCGCGACCGGGTGATTTCGATTTTACTGGGCGCACCAACCCACGGCGTGACCTGCGCGGCCTCTTCGCGCTCATCGTCGCCGACGGCTTTCGCATCATCGTTCGGCCGGGGCCGGTTATTCGGAACGAATGGCGCAACGGCGGATATCCCGCGTGGTTGCTCGTCCGGAGAGCGTATCGAATGCCGTTGCACGACATTCTTCAAGGGCGCTACCCGGCGACGGCAACGCTCCAGAACGCCCATGCCGACGATGCGGCGAAAGAATGGCTCGCCAACGCCGACCATCTTCGCGCAGTGCATCGATGGTTCCACGCGCTCTTTGCGGCGATCGCTCCCTGGTCCAACAGCGTCGCTGCGGTTGCGCTCGACGACGATCAAGGCGCGTACATCGATAACGACACCTGGCCCGCGCCGCACTGGCACGCCTACATTCGTTGGCTCCAAGCCACAGTGCGCGGCGAGATCGGCCCGAACGTTCCGCTGTTCGTTAACACCTACCAGAGTAAGGTTCCCGCGGCGATCGGCGTGTGGGCATGGGGGAACTGGTATCAAAGCGATGCCTATCGCATCGGCACGCACGACCTCGCGCAGCTCATTTTCTCGACCGCGCTCTTGCAAACGCAGCCGCACCGCGCCGTCATGCAGAGCGAATTCCAAGCCGGCTGGTTGCAGGGCGCGAACGAAACGCATCCACGCCCGGCCGCACCGGAAAACACGACGATTGCGCTCCATCAATTGCTCCAGCTCGGCGCACATGCAATCGTCAATTTCCCCGTTCAAGACACGATGAATCCCGCCGGTTGGGAGGCGCCGTGGGCGAACGCGCTCTATGCATGGGATGCCGCACTCTCGATCGGCGGCGTGCGGCAAGCACGCTACGCACCGACCGCCGATTTCGGCGCGCTCGTACAAAAAGTCGGCGCGCGTCAGCTCGCGCGATTACGCCCCGATGCGAATCTCGCCATCGCCTGGCCGGTCAGCGCGTATCCTCCAGGCAACGTCGACAACGCGCGCATCGCTGCATTTGCCGCGGCGACGATCCGCGCGTTCATGCAATGCCGTGCGCTGGCGCTCACCTGTCGCGCCGTCGATCTCCGCTTCGCCGCACCGGGAACGCTCGCACGGTATCGCGCGCTCGTTCTCCCACCGATTGCCGATGAAGCCGGCATGCTCCCAGCGGTCCGCGCGCGCTTGGCGCGCTATCGTCGGCACGGCGCACTCGTTCGATCCCCGCGCGCGGCACGTGCGCGGGGAATCGCGCCGACCAACGGCGGCATCGAGGATGCGACGCTGCTCCTCGGCCCTCACCGACGCCGGGCACTCTTCGATCAGTTTAATCTCGAAAAAGCGCCGCGTGCGACCCCACGCGTTACGCTGGCAATCGGCCCGGCGCAGGTGACGATCCCCGCACATTCGCTCGCTGCGGGCGCTGCGTGCGATTGGCGTATCGATCGCGTCGCTCCATCGCGTGCGCACGTTTCCTGGGTGCTCTGTACGCCGCCGCTTCCACCGGCGCAACCGATGAACGCCGATAACGATCTCCACGCCCTCGTCGCCGCGATTCGCTCCGATGGAACGCCAACGTACGTCTTGAGGAATGCGCGTCTACGCGTGATCGTCAGCGCCGATGCCGGCGCTCGATCCTTCGTGCTCGAAGATCGGCGGAGCAAACGCAACCTTGCAACGAGCATCGGCCTCTTTCGCGATGATGTTGCGTCGCCGTTGCCTCCCTCGAAACGCGACTATATCGCCGCCTTCACCCACCCCTTCGAAGCCGGTACCTTCAATCGCCGCTATCGTTGCGTGGATCGCAGCGGCGCGGCCGCGCAGATATTGACCTGCCGCTATCGCGCACCCGACCTCGGAGCGAACCCTGTCGATTTTACGAAAACCTTTATCCTCGACCCGCAACGCGCATCGCTGCGCGTCCTCTTGGAATGCTCGACGCGCTGCGTTTCCATCAGCGCATTTACCGCCGGCGGCGGCGAGCGCATCCGGACGATCGGCGGCGATCCGCTCGTGATTCCAAGCCCACCGGGGAGCAGGCTCCTCGAACTGCGCTATCGGGGGCACGCCGAGATCGATATCGGCCTTCCAGGAGCGCCGTAGCGCGGCGCGAACCATCCGCCCTGCCGAGCCTGGGGAAGTGGCGGAATGGCAGACGCAGCCGCCTCAAAAGCGGCCGAGGCAACTCATGTGGGTTCGAGTCCCACCTTCCCCACCAGATCCAAACCCTCCCGACCGCAGTTTCTCGCGAGCGCAGCGAGTGCATCGAGGGCGCGGCGGCGTGGAGCGAACGGACGCGAGATCAGCCGAATCTCCCGCGATGCACCACCTTCGAGCGGTAAAAGTGCGACGTCACGATGTTCGTTCCGTAAACGAGCGACGGCGAGCGCCGGTACGATCGTCACCCCGTACTCCGCAGCGACGAGGTTGAGCACGGTCTCAAGGCTGCTGGCGCGCAGATCGCTCCCGACGCGCGAGGCGAGGTGCGGCTCTCCGCAGAGCGCGAGCGCCTGATCGCGCAGACAGTGTCCATCGGCGAGCAAAATCAGCGTCTCCGGATCGATTGAGTCGAGGGATACCGGGGCGCGATAGCGCCCGGCAGCGCGCCCGCTGACGGCGAGCCAGAACGGCTCCTCGAAGAGCAACTCGGAGCGAAAACCTTGCGTCGTCGGCTCGCTTGCCAGGAGCAGCGCATCGAGTTTTCCATCGCGAAGCGCCTCCGTCACCCGCTCGGTCATATCCTCGACGATCGTCAACGGCGCGTGCGGAAGCGCCTCGCGCACCCTTGCCAGCAAGAGCGGCAGCAGGTAGGGAGCGAGCGTGGGAATGATTCCCAGCCGTATTTCGCCGACGAATGGATCGGCGGCGAAGCGCGCGAGTTCGTCGATGCGCGCCATCGCCTCGACGGCCTGCCGGGCCTCGGCGAGGATCCGTGCCCCGACCGGCGTGGTGCGGATGCTTCGCCCATCGCGCTCGAAGAGCTCGATACCGAGGCGCTCCTCGAGGCGACGAATCTGCCCGCTCAACGTCGCCTGAGCGACCCCGCATCGCTCGGCCGCGCGGCTAAAACTCTTGCTCGTGTCGACGGCGAGGGCGTACTGGAGGTCGCGCAAGGAGCCACCGACGAGTTTCGCTTGGTCCATCGTTGTATCGTTCATACCGATAGTATCGACGATTTTCTTCGAAATCATCTATAGTAAGTGGCCCGTCGCGGCCGCTTCCCCGACAGGCGCCGTGCCGGAACGCCGCCGCGCCGCGTGGAACTCCGCACATCCATGATTTTGCGCTCCGCTCGCTTCGAACCCCGCCCCCTTCGCGGCGAGATTACCCTACCCGGCGATAAATCGATCTCGCACCGTGCCCTCATTCTTGCCTCGGCATCGGGGAAAATGACGCGCATTGGCAATCTCAATCCCGGCCGCGATGTGCGAGCGACCGCCGATGCACTGCGCGCCCTCGGCGCTGAGGTCGCCGGTGACGGTGAGGAGTACGCGGTACGCGGGGGCGCGCTTCACGATCCGATCGGCGATATCGATGCGATGAATTCCGGATCGACGGTGCGTATGCTCCTCGGTCTTTGCACCGGCGCCGGCATTCGGGCCCGTTTCCTCGGCGACGCATCGCTCTCGCGTCGACCGATGGAGCCGGTCGCCGCACACCTCCGCGCGCTCGGCGCACGCATCGTCAGTACCGAGGGTAAACTTCCGGTGCGCATCGATGGCACGAACGACGATCGCTCGGCACAGATCATTCTCGTCCAGCCATCGGCGCAAATAAAAACAGCGTTACTCTTCGCCGCGCTCTTTTCCGGAATGCCGCTGAAAATTTTCGGCGATCGTGGAACGCGCGATCATACCGAACGGATGCTCGCGGCGATGGGTTCCGGCATATCGTGGAACGGCAGCGAAATCGACCTCTACGAACCGGCCGTACGCGGCGGCGAATCGATCGCTATTCCCGGCGACTTCTCCGCGGCGGCATTCTTCATCGTCGGGGCAACGCTCGCACGCGGAAGTGCATTACTCGTTCGCGACGTCAACCTCAATCCGACACGAACCGGGCTTCTCGATGTGCTCGATGCGATGGGCGCGCGGATCGAACGGCGCAACGAGCGCGAGCGAAACGGCGAACCGATCGGCGATCTCTTCGTGGAACATGCGATGTTGCGTGCGACGACGGTCGATGCGCAGAGTGCACGGCGGGCGATCGACGAACTCCCGTTACTCGCCGTTGCCGCGGCGTTCGCCCAAGGGCGCACGACCATCTCCGGGGTGCGCGATCTGCGCGATAAAGAGTCCGATCGGCTCGCCGCGATCCATCGCTTGTTAGCTGCCGTCGGCATCACGGCCGAAGAGCTTCCCAACGGAATTGCCGTCGACGGCGGCGCACCGCGACCCACGGGGGTACCGATCGAGACCTTCCAAGATCATCGCATTCAGATGGCGGCGGCGATGCTTGGCTGCGCAGGCGGCCCGGTCGAGGTCGATTCCGTCGACGAGGTCGACGTCAGCTTTCCGGACTTTTTCGAGCATCTCGAGCGGGCAACGGCATAGTGGAAATCTCCGATTACGTCTATTCGGTCCAAGAATTCGAGGCTGAAGCCCGCTACATTGAGGCGCTTATTTGGGATGCTATCGGGCTACGTGCCGGCGAGCGCATCCTTATCTGCGGCTACGGCGATGAAGCGCGAGCGGTGCGCGCCGCACTCGAACGTGGTGCGACCGTCACCGTCATCGAATCGCGCGACCTTGCGATCGTGGAGTATGCCGACATCGGTGCCACGCTGCTGCGCGGCAGCACGTCGGTCATTCCGGCGCGCGACGCGAGTTTCGATCTCGGCCTCGCCTATCACTATCTCCACGAAGTCGACCCGCTCTTTCACTCGCAGATTCTCGGTGAACTCGCGCGCGTCGCAGGACGCGTCGCGGTGGTCGAGCCGGCTCCGCCCTCGGACCCGCTCGGGAAACGGATCGCCGCTCTTTACGCTCAAGCAAAGCGTACGGCGGGGCTCTTCGAACGTTACCAAAATATCGATCATTGGAAACGGCTCATGCAGGGCGTGAAGGCCGAACTCGCTCAACACACCTTTGCCTTTGCGAAAGTACCACCGCCGCAATATTTACGCGACACGGTCGCGCTATTACTCGACACGATGAAAGCCGAAGCGGCGCCCGAAGAGATCATTGAAGAATTGCGAGCGATTGCCCGCCGCTCCGATGCACAGATCCTTCCTCCGGTTCGCAACGTCCTTGTCGGCGCCGCCGTCGGCGATCTGCCCGCGCCGCTTTTCACCGCACGTCCGCCCGTACTCGAAGAGCGGCTCGCAGCGACCGCTGCGGCGAACGCCGCCGCAGCCAAACAAAAAAGCGTCGACGTTCGTGTCGCCCAGAACGACATCACTCCGGAGAACGGCTATGAGTTTCCGCCGCTTCCTCCGCCGCCGAATACTGCCGAAGCGATGCCGACGCGGGATCCTGGCGTGCCGACTCCGGCGTTCGTGCCGCCGCCGAGCTTCGTGCCGACTCCGGCGTTCGTGCCGCCGCCGAGCTTCGTGCCGCCGCCGAACTTCGCACCACCGCCGGGGACGGGCTTTGCACCGCCGCCATCCGGAGCACCCTTTCCGCCGCCGTTTGCGGTGCCTCCGGCACCTGGCGCACCCGGCGCGGGGCTTGGATGGCAGTGGGAGCCTCCGGATTCAGGGACGAGCGAACCGCCCGCCTAGGCGAGGCTTCAAGCCGCGCTCTCGCCGGTACCGCCGGAACTCGTGCTCTCCGACGAGGCGGACGAAGACGAACTCTCCGACGAGCCCCCCGACGGGCGCGAGTCGGTGATATAGAACCCCGACCCTTTGAAGAGAATCGGCGCGGGGTTAAAGACGCGCACGAGCTCCCCGCCGCAGCCGGCACACGGATCGTTCACACTCTCGTCAAATCCGTGCCGGATCTCACGAATGGTTCCACAGGAAGAACAACGATAATCATAGAGCGGCATGGATTGATTCTACCGACTTTAGCACTCCAGGTCAACGACTGCTAGGCAACGAGGCTCGCCTCGAGCAGCCCACGGAACTGCTGGGCGGAGCGGTCGAGCAGCGAGGCAACCACACGGCCCCGGAGCAATCGATCGACGGCGCTGCCCATCGCGCCGTGGTAGGTAGGATAGAGCCAGGCGATCCGCAGCCGAGCGCGACTGCTCTGCCGTTCCAGGCGAAAATCGATGCGGCGGCGGGTCGAATACGCGCCGACGAGCGTCAAGCAGTAGTTGCCGACGAGCCGCCGGACCTCGAAGAGCTGTTCCTCGTCACGCGGCTCCCCCAGGCGCAAGAGCACCTCGTCGCCGACGGCGAGCGCCCCGTTCCCCCGGCGCTCCGCGCTACGGACCAAGGGCAGCCAGACCGGCCACTTTTCGACCGCGCAGATCAACGCAAAGGCTTCTTCGGGGATCGCCGGGAGGTCGATGGCGGCCTCGAAGTGCGCGCAGCCGCGCGGCAGATCTTCGTTCCGATAGACGTCCATGGAACCGAGCTTCGCAGGCACTAATTCTAGTACCTGCTTTTGTCGCAGATACTACTGGTTGCGTTTTTCTTCTCGAGTCGCCCCCGAAGAGCCGTACGCGCGCGCGAAGGCGACCAAGGCATCGACCCCATGGGCGAGCGCCGCCTCATCGAGAACGAACTCGGCGCTATGCCCCGAGCGGACCGCGCCGATCGCTTCGTTCCGAACGCCTAGACGCATCAACAACGCCGGCACCTCCAACGCGATATAGGCAAAGTCCTCACCGCCCATCGTGGGCGCAGCCTCGACCACCGTTACTCCGGCCTCCTGCGCCAGGATCGGCGCGAACGAGCGCGCGAGCTCGCTATCGTTGACGACCGGGGGGTAGCCACGCCGTATTTCGAGCTCCGCACGCGCACCGTACCCCTCGGCGACCGATCGTGCGATGCGCTCCACGCGCGTGGCGAGCGCGTCGCGAATTGCCGGGTCGTGCGCGCGCAAGGTACCGGTCATTACGACCTCATCGGCGAGCGCATTGTTGCGATAACCACCCGCGATCGTCCCGATCGTGACGACCGCCGACGCGAGCGGATCGACCTCTCGCGAAACAATGCTCTGAAGCGCCGAGACGACCGCCGATGCGGCGACGATCGCATCGACACCGGTATGCGGATACGCACCATGCCCGCCGCGACCGAGAATACGCAGCGTGAATTCATCCGCGGAGGCATTGACGGGCCCCGGCGTCACGCCGATCGTCCCGGTCGTCAGGCGTACGTCCACGTGCAGCATCGCCGCGCACTCCACGCGCGGATTTTGCAGCGCACCCTCGGCGATCATCGGTGCCGCTCCACCGGGGCCCTCTTCTGCAGGTTGAAAGAGTAGGACGATCTGACCGTGCAAATGCGCGCGTTGCGCTTGCAACACCGTTGCGGCGCCGAGCAACATCGCGACATGCGCATCGTGGCCGCACGCGTGCATGACGTCGGGAATCTCCGATGCGAACGGGAGGCCGCTTCGTTCGGCGATCGGCAGTGCATCCATGTCGGCACGGAGCGCGACGGTATGCCCCGGTAAGGCACCACGAAGAACGGCAACGATGCCGGTTTTTGCCGCACGTCGATGTTCGATGCCGAGGCTATCGAGCTCGCGTTCGATCAGCGCCTGCGTCTCGAACTCTTGAAAACCGAGTTCGGGGCGGCGATGAATCGCTCGTCTCCACTCGATCACGCGAGCATCGAGGGCGGCGCGATCCTCTCTCTTCACCTCGAAGGGATTGCGGTGCCGGGGGGCGCGGCTCCTCTGCCGAAGAGAGAGCCGATGATCGGTGCCGACCTCGCGCTCGCGCTTCTAATCAACCGCACGGCTGCGGCGTATAGCGCCCGGCCGCCGACCTATATCACCTATCGCGAGCGAACGAGCGTCACGGTTCCCTCGCTCGGTCGATCCCAAGAGATCGACCGGAGCGTCGCACTGCGCAATGCCGATAACTTCGCGATCATGCACGACCTTCCGAACGGCGCGACGCGCACCGGCGAAGCGTTTCCCATTATTCCGTACTTCGATCCGTTCTCGAGCTTCACGTTTTCGTACTACGCAAATCTCAAGGCGATCTCGATTACCCTCAAACGCGGAGCGCCGATCGTCTTTCCGATTCCGGCGCCCGATCCCAACGTCGACGTTCTCGTCCCCTACATCAGTTTTCTCGCACCAACCTACGCGCCCGACTCGACGCCGACCGCGCCGCACCTCCTCATCGCACCGACACCGCTCGACACCGGCATGTACCCAAGCGAGGTGCAGGTCGACCCCAGGACCGGATTGCCCGCGCATATCGTCCTGAGCGATAGTCGTAGCGATATGCGCATCGGACTCACCTATCGCAACGTCGACGGCTACTGGGTCATCGTGCGCGGCGTCTTCTCGGCGACCGAACACGCGCTTGGATTCTCGTTTAACGTTCGCGCCGTCACCCGATACGACGAATTTACGTTCCCGACGACCGCTCCCGACCCCGCGCTGCTCGGGAGCCCGCGCCCGCAAGCCACGCCGTAACCCGGCCGACGCGCCGCGCGGTCAATCGCGCTAAAACCTCGTTCTCTCGCAATTGCTCGGCGGTAGGGCTAACGAACGAAGTTTGTAACGATCCGATCTCCGTTTGTACGCGCTCGCGCAACCGATCGCGGAGGAAATCGTCGTCTTGATCGGCATGCGGGCTCGAGGTGAGACTCGCTCGTAACGTCGCGATGCGTGCCAGAAATGCGCTGCGTCGCGCGCTCGGGGTCATCGCTTGAATCGCAGCCTCACGCGAATCGAGGGCATTCAGCGCTGCGTCGATCGACGAGAGCATTGCAAAGGCTCTCCGCGTCGCTCGTTGTGCGGCGCGATATGCCGCGAGCGGGGCGTGCATGCGCGGATCGGCGGTAACGATAAGGCGGCGCGAGAACGTGCGCCCCTGGATCGTGAGTTTCACGGTATAGATTCCGGGCAGCACCGAAGCTCCACCGGAGTAGCCGCGATTCCAACGCGGTGCGCTCTTCCACGGAATCGGAGGATCTTCGCTGAGATCCCAGATCGCGCGATGGATGCCCGGTGCGTTCGGGAGATCGTCGAGATGGCGGACCGGTCGTCCGCGCGCGTCGTCGATCTCGATCGTCGGAGCTTTTGCGCTTGCCGTGGACTGATAGTAGGAAAAGATCGCACCGTACGGCGCAGAGGCACCATCGGCGCGCGTGTTCCACCACGAAACGTCGTTGAGGAGATAGGCTTTGCGCGGTTGGAAGAACGCCACCCCGCGACGCGCGGCGCGCGCAAAACCCTGTAGTGCCGTGGCATCGTCGAGAACGAAAAGCCCGCGGCCATGCGTTGCGACGAGCAGATCGTTGCGATCCGGCTGGACGACGATCGCGCGAACCGAGACCGCCGGCATCACATCGTTGATGCGCCTCCAGTGCGCGCCGCGATCCCACGATGCTTCGATGCCGCGCTCCATTCCGAGATAGAGCAGCCCGGGCGTGCGCGGATCCACGGTAATACACCGCGCTGACTCCGGCGGCAAACCGCGGTCGATGCGCGACCAGTGGGCGCCGTAATCGGTGGTCCGGAAAACGTACGGGCGCGGATCGCCGAGCATATGGGCATCCTCGATCGCATACGCCGTACCCGTTCGCCGTGGCGACAGCGCGATCGATGCGAAGCGCCCGAAACGAACCGCGCCTTTCGGCGTGATATTCGACCAGTGCTTGCCACCGTCGCGGGTGAGTTGGATGAGCCCATCATCGGTTCCGATCCAGATCTCTCCACGCCGCAGCGTCGAAGGAACGATCGTCAGAATCGTATCGCTGGTCTCGGCGCCGGTCCCATCGAGCGTGAGCCCGCCGGTCATCCGCTCGTGCGCACGATCGTGCAGCGTGAGGTCGGGGCTCCGCACCTGCCAATGCATACCGCGATCGGTCGTGGCAAAGAGCACGTCTCCGGCGGTGTAGAGCCGATGCACATCGAACGGATCGAACGCCAGCGGCGTCTCCCAATTAAAGCGGTACCGTAACTCGGCGGGCGGCACGACATTCTGATCGCGCACGTACGGCGAGAGATCGCGCGTTTCACCGTCGGCGAGATCGACCGATTGCAGCGTCGTATCGTAATTGCCGCCTGCGGAGGTGGTCCACACCACATTTGCGTCGCTGGGATCCGGGTAGGCCGCGGTGCCGTCGCCGCCGCCGACGCTGCGCCACGCACTCGAGGAAAAACCGCTCGGATCGGGCATCGCGACGTGCGCGCAGTAGATCCCATTGTCTTGGAGCGGCAGGCACGCGCGGTAATTCCAACCATTGCTGACCCCAACGCGATAGAGTTGCGAGATCGGCAGCACCTTGCGCCAGAGCCACCGCTTCCCGCGATCGTTGCTCATGGCGAGACCGCCGTCGTCAGCTTCAAGAATCCGCACCCCATCGGAAGAGATCCACATATCGTGATGGTCGCCGTGGGTACCGTGGCCGGTAATATGCCAATGCAGCCCACCATCGTTGCTCTCGGTCAGATGGACCGAAGCAGACCATAGGTGGTTTTCATTCTGTGGATCGACCGTGAGATGCGAGAAATAAAATGGACGCTCGTCGATCGTGGAATCGTTACTGACATTCTTCCAGTGCGCGCCGCCGTCGCTGGAACGCCAGAGCAGCCCCGCGTGCGATTGCAAGAGCGCATAGATCCGCGCGGGGTTCGAGGGCGCGAACGCAACGGCGATGCGTCCCAACGGCCCTCGCGGCAATCCGGGTGCCTGCACGCGCTGCCAGGTAGATCCGCCGTCGATCGAGCGATAGAGGCCGTCGAGCGGCCCGCCGCTGTGGAGGCTCCAGCCGGTTCGACGCATCGTCCAAGCGCCGGCGAGAATTTCGCGCGGATTCTTCGGGTTCATCGCCATATCGGAGATGCCGGTCCGTCCGTCGAGAAAGAACGTGTGCCGCCAGGTTGCGCCGTTGTTGTCGGTAACGTAGATACCGCGATCGTTCGATGCGGCAAACGGGTTGCCGAGAACGCCGACAACGACGTGCGCGGGGTTCGTCGGATCGACGAGAATCGTCGAAATCGAACTCTGCGGAAGCGCGAGCGATCGCACCCAACTCGCGCCGGCATTCGTGCTGCGATAGAGCCCGTTCCCTAAGATGACGTCGTTGCGCGGATTTGCCTCACCCGTGCCGACCCAGATCGTCGCCGCATTTGCCGGATCGATCGCCACGGCGCCGATCGCGCTGACCGGCTCGCGGTCGAAAATCGGACGGAAGTGCAAGCCACCGTCGTCGCTGCGCCAGAGCCCGCCGCCGGCGCTGCCGAGCAAGATCAGCATGGGGTCGACGTTGCTCCCCGCGACGCTGCTCGCACGCCCACCGGAGATCGCCGGCCCGACCGAGCGCCACGGGATCGATCCCAAAGCCGGCGCTTGCCGCCCGGTCCCCGCGAGCACGGCGAGCAGGGTCGAGAGCAATACGAGCGATCTCTTCATCCATTTTCGCTTGGCGATTCGGCCGCGAAAACCATCCGTCGTGCGGGGGGACGCCTTCCCACGCGGAACTCATCGAGTCGCCATGAGTTGCGAATGCCGAAGCCCGATCGAACCGACGCTCAGTCATCGAACGGTCCTGCTCTTGCGGACCGAAAACGACCACCTGCGCGCAAAGGTCGCCGACGCGCTTCCGCACGCCGTACCCGAGCGCTCGTGGATGCGCATCACCGATTCAGAGGAGGGATTGCGGGCGCACATTCTTGCGCTCGCCGAGAGCGTTACGGTCGTTGAATCGGAGAGCCTGCACGCCTTGTTGCTGGGCCCCGATGAGGAACTCAGTCTGGACCGAGCGTTTGAGAGCATCCCGTTCTCGGTCTTACATCGTCGCGTCAAATACGATTGGCTCGAACGGGCGATCGCGACGAGCGCGTTCACCACGCATTTTCAGCCGATCTTCCACGCAAACGAACCCACGCACATCTTTGCACGGGAAGCGCTCTTACGCATCGCGGCTCCGCAAATGCCGATCGACCGCATTTTTTCCGTCGCTCAAGAGATGCGGCTCGCACCGGCACTCGACCGCATCGCACGCGAAGGTGCGATCGATGCTTTCGCATCGGCGCATTTCGAGGGCAAACTCTTTATGAATTTTCTCCCATCCTCGATCTACGATCCCGTGGCCTGCCTTGCGACAACCTTTGCCGCCTTAGATCGCAATGGGATCGCCTACGACCGCGTGGTAATGGAGGTCGTCGAGAGCGAGCGCATCGCCGATATCGATCATCTGCGTCGCGTACTCGATTTCTATCGCGAGCGCGGCGTCGCGGTCGCGCTCGACGATCTCGGTTCGGGTTTCTCATCGCTCACGATGCTCGGGCTGCTGCGCCCGGACTACGTCAAACTCGATATCGAACTCATCTCGGGAATTCACCTCGACCCGTTCAAAGCAACGCTCGCGCACCGATTGATCGAAATGGCGAAAGAACTCGACCTCTCGATTATCGCCGAGGGAATTGAGACGGCCGAAGAATTTGCCTGGGTCGCCGAGCGCGGCGTCGATTTCGTCCAAGGCTTTTACTTCGCCCGGCCGAGCGCCGCATAAAAACACGGAACACCCCGCGCCGTTTACGGCGATCGGGGTGTTTGCGTTGAACGTGGCGGAGAGGGAGAGATTCGAACTCTCGAGACGCTCATCACGTCTGTCCGCTTTCGAGGCGGATGCCTTCAACCACTCGACCACCTCTCCGTATTGCGGTGCGGTTGCGCCGCCCGTACTACCCCGACGCGCCGCGATTCCCTTCCCGCCGCGCGCGAAAAAATGCTACGAGTTGCGCGGAGGCCTCTTCCTCCATCAGCCCGGCGAGTACCTCGGGGCGATGGTTGGTCTTGGGCGAACGAAGTATTTCGAAGGTTCCACCGTCCGCACCGCCCTTCGGATCGCTCGCAGCGTAGACGACGCGTCCGACGCGAGCTGCAACGATCGCTCCGGCGCACATGACGCAGGGTTCCTTCGTACAATAGAGCGTCGCATCGTGCAGACGCCAGCGTCCAAGCACGCGGGATGCCTCGACAATCGCCAACAACTCGGCGTGCGCGGTTGCGTCGTTTGTCGCTTCTTTGCGGTTCCAACGTTCGATCGTCAGGTCCCCGACGCGGAGGACGGCACCGACCGGAACGTCGCCCTCGCTTTCGGCACGCGCCGCGAGTTCGATGGCTCGCTGCATGTAGTCGCGGTCGGTCATGAAGATTCTCGCGCCCGGAGGGATTCGAACCCCCGGCCTCTGCCTTCGGAGGGCAGCGCTCTATCCAGCTGAGCTACGGGCGCAGGTGCGTCGTCCCTACCCGGCCTCCGGCGGTACGCCGGGGCTGGGAATATGTTTGAAAAGGTCGAGTTTATGATCGACGAGGCCACGATAGAATTTCCGCACGCAATCGGGATGCCCGAAGAAATACGTGCGCGCATAAGCGAGATCGTCGCCGGAGCTGTCCGGGACGTAATGCGAGAGCTCGATCTCTTCCATCTGCGAGCGATCGACGGGATGCGGACAGAAGTCGCATGGAATCGTTGACATCGCCTGATCTCCCCTATGACACGAAGGCGCGGCCGCCGCGAGGACGGCCGCTCCCCGTTAAACTGACTCGGGGGTGATTTGAACACCCGACCAAGGGCTTATGAGTCCCCTGCTCTACCGCTGAGCTACCGAGCCGTGACCGGTTCATAATCGGAGATACGACAACGTACTCTACCAGCCCCCCGCCCGAGGTTCAAGGGGGGACGGCTCCGAAGCGATGGCGCATGCAAAAATCACGCTTGCTTTCCGCATTCCTGCTCCTCGCTGCCGCCGTGCTCTTTCTTCCGGCCCCAACGCGGGCCGACGACGCGCCGGCCATACTTGCCAAGCACTTCGCATACGTTGGGTGGCAAATCGAGCATACCCCCTACCGCTCGCTAATCGAGGCCATGAAAATCGTCAGTAAAAAGGGCAAACTTCGCTATGCGGGCGAGGTTCGCCGACTCGGGCTTGCCTATCGCCTCGACCTTCGCTCCGCGAAATACGGCGTCGAAAGTTCGAGCGGTTTTACCGGGAACATCGCCTGGCAGTCCGATGCAAACGGTTTCACGACGCCGATGATCGGCGCATCGGGGCGGCTCCTGATCGACCGAGATATTATTTTCAACGAAGCCTACGCCACGTTGCCCGCAGCGCAACGCCCCTCTACGACGATAGGCGGCCATACCTACCCCGTCGTAAGGATTTCGCCGAACCACCTACCGCCCTTCGATCTCGCTTTCGATTCGAAGACCGGCGCGCTCGTACAGGCAACGATCGATCCCGAGAGCCATGAGAGCGAGACCATGAAAATCGATGCCTACAGCGACGCGCTTCCGGGTAAACGTCTCATCTCCGCCTATCACTATGCCGGTTCCAGTGCGCGCTACGAACTCTCCGAGTTTCGCCCGAACGTGCCGGTCACGCCGGTGCAGGTCGAGCCGCCGACACAGACGGCGACGTGGAACTTTGCAAACCCGAAGCCTTTTCCGGTGAAGGTCACCCAGTATCGTATTCTTGTCGACGCGAGCATCAACGGCGTGAAAGGGCGTTTCATCCTCGATTCCGGTGCAGCCGGGATCTTTCTGTCGCGCTCGTTTGCAAAGAAGGCAAAACTCGAAACGATCGGCCACGGTGAAGCGATGGGAGTCTCCGGGTCGACGCGCATCACGGTGATGCGCGCGAACACCCTGGAGATTGGGGGAAACACCCTCTCGAACGTCATCGCGAGCTCCGGGCGCGGCTCCGGCCTCGGCGCCGACGGCCTGATCGGTTTTCCGGTGCTTGCCGATACGATCGCGACCGTCGATTTCGCCAACAGCACGCTCCGACTGCAAGATCCCTCGACGGTTACACCCCATACCATTCCCGGCGTTCATACGGTCATCGATCTCGCCGACGAGACGCCGCAGGTACCGATGAAGATCGACGGCCGGATCGACGTCAATGCCTTCCTCGATACCGGCGATCCGTACCAGGTCCTCATCCCACGCTCGATGGTGCTCGACGACAACCTCACGATGCTCGTCGATAATACGCTGACCGGGTATTTTGCCTCGCACCTCGTCGTCGGCGGCGTCGGCGGCGGATATCAAATCGGTGATTGCGGACACGTCGATTCCATCGCACTCGGGCGTATCATCTACCAGAACCCCACGACCTGCGAAACGACATCGTTCATCGGCTACCGAGCGCTCGTCGGGCTCGATTTTTTGCGCCATTTCAAACGCATCATCTTCGATTATCCGCAGAGCCGGATGATCTTCGTTCCCAAGGTCTGAACGCAAAGAAAAAACGAGTGCGGGTAGTTTCCTACTCGCACTCGCCGGTGATCTGCGGTCGGAGGGACTCGAACCCCCAACCTACAAGTTCGTAGCCTGTTGCTCTATCCAATTGAGCTACGACCGCACATCGTTGCCTGAGACGACCGCCCATCATACGCGGCCGGCTTTTGCTATCCCTGCCCCGCACGCGGAGAACGGATTCGGAGAGAGAGGGATTCGAACCCTCGATACGACTTGACATCGTATAACGGTTTAGCAAACCGCCGCCTTCAGCCGCTCGGCCATCTCTCCATCGCGGCGCCGCAGACTATACCACGAGAACCCATCGGGTACCTACACCTCCACCCGCTTTCACGGTCGAACGAGGGTCCGGCGCGCTAGACGGCCCCGGAACCGGAGGCTCTCCGGTTAGCGGAAGAGCCCGAGAACTGACTGCGCGTTGGTATTGGACTGGGCGAGCACCGAGGTGCCCACCTGGACCAAGACCTGCAACTTCGTAAACTC
>JBMFXH010000016.1:0-21648 GCA_049964475.1 Vulcanimicrobiaceae bacterium | reverse complement strand
CTGCGGTCGGTATAGCGAAGTTCGACCGACGGCTCCGCGGCGAGCGATTCAAAATCGGTAAAGTTCGAAAGATACGGAAATGCGAGGACGGCGATGCGAAGGCGGCTATCATCGCGACGCGCGCTCCACGGCGCACCGAGCCGCCTCCGCTCCAGAGCGAGCGAATCCTCTTCGTCGAGTTGCAAATTCTTGAGGTACGGCAGCACGCCGAAGCAGCGACGTTCGCAACGCTTTTCGATCTCGAGAATTCCGGGTTCGAGCAAGCTACGATCGCCACGGAACTTATTGATCGTGAAGCCCGCGATTCGCGCGCGATCGCGTTCGTCGAGGAGCGCCAACGTCCCGTAGATCGCGGCGAAGACGCCGCCGCGGTCGATATCGCCGACAAGCATACAGCGCGCGTCGGCAGCATGCGCCATCGCCATGTTGACGATGTCGCCGTCGCGAAGATTGATCTCCGCCGGCGAGCCCGCCCCTTCGAGTACGATCGCCTCGTAGTCGGCCGCGAGGCGCTCGTACGATTCGAGCACCGCCGGCCAGAAACGCTCCCGGTTCCGCCCGCGATAGTCGGCGGCGTGCACCGTTCCGAAGCGCTCGCCGTGGAGAACCACCTGCGCTCCCTCGCTCGAGCTGGGTTTGAGGAGAATCGGATTCATATCGACACTCGGGGCGATGCCGGCGGCCTCGGCCTGAAGCGCCTGCGCCCGCCCGATCTCCTTTCCCTCGGGGGTAACCGCGGAGTTGAGCGACATATTCTGCGCTTTGAAGGGAGCGACGGCGATACCGCGGCGCGCCAGATACCGGCAGAGCCCCGCAGTTATCAGCGACTTGCCGACATCGGACCCGGTGCCGAGCACCATAAACGCCTTCGCGCGCCGTTTCTCCACCTGGCTCGGGATAATGGAATTCATGCGGCGCCACGCTTTCCCGGGGAGTTCGAAGGAGCCTCTCACGAAGGGCCGGCGACCCAAGCGGCGAAAAGCGATGCTTTGCCGACGCCCGAAGCGATACGGGCGTTTTTTATGCCGAGCCGCCTCGAGCGGCCATTCTTGGCGGAGAGCCTACCGATGAACGAGCACCCTACCCTCGAAGCGCCCGAAGCGACCGTGCCGAGCACGATCGCGGAGATCGCTCCCCCCTCCATCTCCGCCGAGGCAGCCGCCGAGCCTGCCGCCGAGCCCGCGGCCGAGCCCGCGGCCGAATCGACCGTCGAGCAGGTCGCCGAAACGCCCGCTGCGCCGAAGGCTCCGACCCCCGAACAGCTCGCCGCACGACAGCGCGCCCAGGAGCGGTGGGAGAAGCTCGTTGCGGCGCATGCAAGCGGTGAGAACCGCGAAGCGCGCGTCAAGTCGCTCGTAAAAGGCGGGCTTCTGCTCGATATCGATGGTTATCGTGCCTTCCTGCCCGCGAGCCAGAGCGGGGAGCAACGCGGCGCCGCTCTCGACCCATTGGTCGGCACGAAAGTCCAAGTAAAGATTATCGACGTCGATGAAGCGCGCAAACGCCTCGTCGTCTCCCGCCGCCGCGCGCTTGCACAGGAACGACGCGAGAGCCGCGCCGCAACGATTGCCTCGCTCGAGGTCGGCAAGGAGTGCGAGGCGACGGTCGTCCGGCTTACCGATTTCGGTGCGTTCGTCGATCTCGGCGGCGGCGTCGATGCATTGGTGCCGATGAGCGAACTCGATTTCGAACGCGTCGCCAAAGCCGCCGACGTCGTGAGCGTCGGAGAAAAACTCCGCGTCCGTATTCTTCGCGTCGAGGGGAACGGTAAAAAAATCGCCGCCTCGCGGAAGGCGCTGCTCGCCGACCCGTGGCGCGACAATGCCGCACTGCTTCGCAACGGTGCAACCGTCGAAGGCACCGTCGTCGCTCTCGAACCGCGGCTCGCCGTCGAAGTCGCACCCGGAATTGTCGGAAACATCTCCGACCGCGAAGCGGATCCCGCCGACTATACAATCGGCGAGAAAGTCGAAGTGACGATTCGTTCTCTCGATATGCGAGCGCGACGCTTGCGTTTAAGCGTTCTCCATGGAACCCCGGCGATGAGCTCGACCGGTTTCGCCCCGCTCGGGCAGGAGCTGCGCCGCTAAGCACAGCTCCCGCCCGGCTGCGGCTATCGAAGCATCATCGGCATTCCGCCGAGCGGCAGACGCTCCCTCAACGCTGCATTAGCGAGCGCGTGCAGCGCATCGAGATGAGCGCGTGTGAGTTCGTCGAGTCCTTTGCGCCCTAAACCGGCGCTGCTTTCATTACGGAGATTGACGAGCTCGGCCCGCGCCAGCGCCTGTGCGTCGCTCGGCGAACCCGGCATCGGGTGGAGCCAGAGCATCGCGAGTCGTTTCGCATACGCCATTTGGAGATTGCGCTTGATGACTCCGTCGTGTTCGACCATCCCGTTGGCAAGATCGCCGAACATCGTCGCCTGCGCCCACGTGAAGAGATCGGTCAAGCTCATCGTCGAGTTGACGCGATACTTCGTGTGGATGTCGGCGATCCGCTGCAAGGTCAACGGAGCGAAGATCTCGTTGAGCGCCGCATTCTGCGCCGCAGCGATCGTTTCCACAACCGGGACGTCGTGTCGCGGCGTCGGATTGTAGGCCCAGGTTCCGTTGGTAAACGAGCTGACTTCGGAGTAGGTGAGGCTGCGCAAGACGTGGGCATTAAAGTGCCAGGCGTTGTTATCGAAAAGTTCGCTTGCGAGCAGGTTCCACGCGCGAATTTCCTGCTTACGCGGCACGGCCGTCAACGGTAACGGCGCATGCGGGTCGGTGCGCCAGGCGCGCGAGAGATATTCTCCGCCGATGGTATGCGCGGCCATCAACGAGCAGCGCAGATCGTCCGTGAACGGATAGGTAAATGCGAGCCGCGCTTCGTCGTAGGCATGTCCCGGCGAAGGGAAGCGCGCGAGTACCGCGTTCATAAGTCCACGCATCATCCCGATCTGTCCCTCGCACCAATGCAACGGATGGTCGGTAAGCATGAATTGGAAGACGCGTGGATCGATGGCGTGTCCGCCGGCGAAATCGACGTCTTCATCGGAGGCAAAGCGATAGTATGGATTCGTCCATTTCGAGGCCCAGCGTTCGAGCGTCGGCAGTTCGGCGCGCGGCGTCGCCGCTCCGATATAACCGTATCCGTACTTGATGGCATGATAGTCGTACGGTCCGAGGACGAGCTGCTCGTAATCACCTTGCGGCGTGCCCTTGGGCCAGAGATTG
The DNA here is from genome assembly GCA_049964475.1 of Vulcanimicrobiaceae bacterium. GTDB lineage: Bacteria > Vulcanimicrobiota > Vulcanimicrobiia > Vulcanimicrobiales > Vulcanimicrobiaceae > JABEUX01. The sequence continues at coordinate 18,430 of JBMFXH010000016.1, read as the reverse complement.
ATGGGGTTATAAGCCATTACCGAGGTCGAGACGCCGTATTTCGAAGTGAAAGCCTTGCTCTGCAGATCTTTCGCCGTGTAGGCCATCGCACTGATGAAGTTGTGCTGCAGTCCGAAGTCGTGGCCGGATTCATGGAGGACCGTCGAGCGTATCGCTTCGAGAACGAATTTTTGCTCCGCGGCGGCAGAATCGGGTAGGCCGCGCGCCGGCGCGATCAGGAAGCGGTAGGCGCGCCCGGCCGTTCCTTCCACCGCATCGACGTTAATGCCGACATTAAGTTCTTCGCCGGTGCGTGGATCGCCGATAATGAGTGCCTCGGCACCATATTGCGGCTGCGTCGTGTCGACCCAACGCACGACGTTATACGAGAGGTTCTCCGGATCGGCGTTCGCCGGAAGCTGCTGCACCTGCACCGCATCGAGAATGCCGATCTTTTGGAAGGCGTCGTTCCAGGTGAGCAACGCATCGCGAATGGTCGCGCGATAAGCGACCGGCACGTCGTTGCCGATCGAGAACACCAACGGATGCGTCGCAACCGAGGGTTTTCCCGGCGTCTTCGGTTTGAAATTCCAACGAAGAATGTAATTCACGTTGCGCGTTTCATGCGTATCGTTGGCAAAATCGAGGCGGGGGATGCTAAAGAATCCAACCCGCGCGTCGTAGATACGCGGAATGAATCCGTCATGTGGCTCCTGGAGAATATTATAGGTCATCCCAACTTCGATGCTGCGTGCATCGGGCGCGTTGTCGATCGTGTTTGGATCGAAGCTCGCCCATGTCTGGCGGACGTGGAGGACGTCGTTCTTCGGAAACGCTTTCCCGCCGCTAAAAAAACTGCGCGTGGGATCGAGGTGATACCCATGCATCGGATTGCGGATCGCCTGCGAGAAGACGGCACTGTAATTCGCAATATCGCCGAGAAACGGAGCCGCGGGGATAACGATGTTGCCGGTTTTTGCGTCGCGCGCGACGATGGGGACCAGAGCGATCACCGAAGCGGGCATCGACTGCTTCGCTGCGAGCGCCTGCGGCGTGCCGGGTTCGGTCTGCGCGATGCGGTTTGGCCAACGCATGGCGATCTTGCCGTCGGCCTTATCGAACTCGAAGATGCGCGCCGGAGCGACATACGGCTCGCCGGCGGCCGGGCCGAAGCCCCCGAGCCCGGTCGAAGGGACCGAGGTCTCCACGAACGACCTCCCGATTTGCTTCGGCGAAAGGACGAAGTAATACATCCCCGCCTTTCTCACCAGGGGAATGAGCCCCGGCTCAACCTTAGCGCCTTTGATAAAAACCGCATACGGGGCGGGCTGTGGCCCGGCGCCCGGCGCCATCTGCGCACGAGCTGCTCCCCCCGACGTAACGGCGAATACTGCAAGCGCTGCCGCACCTGCCATCGCAAAACGACGCACGAAACCTCCTACATAAGTACCCCGGCGGGGATACGAGCGAGCGACAAGAGTCTTTCGGCAGTGCTTCGCAGCGGCGCTCTCGCTCCCCCTCCCCGGGGGGCGTGCGGTCCGCAGGCTAGGCCTATCGCCCAAGACGTGCTATACTGCGCGGGTTTACCCACCCTGAAAGGTCTCTTTAGCGATGCGTCGCGTTTTTTCCGTCGCCCTCCTTCTGTTGATGCTCCTACCTCTCGCCGGGCGCTCCGCCGCCGCGGCTGGAGCGAGCCGCCCCACGGCTGCCTGCAAGGGGCGGACCTTGCGCGCCGTAGCGAGCCGCACGCACGGCAAGGTCAACGCCTGCATCGCCACCCTCCATCGTTTTATTCTCGAGACGACCTACTACCAGAATGCATCGCGCCTCGGCGGCACCGCACTTGCCGCCTATCCCGAGGCCCGCATCCGCTACGGCCTCGCACCCCGTATCGAAGCCTTTATCGATTATCCATCGGAGATCGCGAAATCCGGGGATCGCGGCACCGGCGTCTATTTTATGACCGGTGCGGGCGTCGGCGCGAAGGTCGGCCTCGGCGAATTTCACCACGCGTATTTCTCGATCTCCGGCGAAGAACACCCACCGCTCGCGGCGCTCGCCAATACGGCGATCGTTCCCGATTCGCTCTACAACCTCTATGCGAATTGGTCGCCCGCGCGCACGTGGCTCCTCGGGGCCTCGCTCGGCAGTTATTCGTACACGCAGAGCAACCTCGGTTACGCGCACGTCGTGACGCCGACCGGCGCGTTTTCCGTCAGTCACGATCTCAACGCCCGCTACGGCCTCACCGCCGAACTTTCGACGCAATCGGTCGCTGCGTACGGCGGCAGCGCACAGACGACGGGAACGATCGGCATTCAGCGCGTCATCAATCCGCGCTTGCTCTTCTCGCTCGAGATCGGCACGGCGTTTAATGCCAGCGCCGGCAGTAAGCCGCATTACCTCGGCTTCGGATTCACTTTCCGCTAACGCGAAAACCGGCATCACGCAATTGCGATGCCGGCTCCTCGCACGATCGAGCCGATCGGCGCCGCCAGCGCGACACCGTCGTTCCGTAACGCCACGAGGAACGGCTCGAGCTCGTTCTCCGGAATGGCGATCAAGAGCCCGCCCGAGGTCTGTGCGTCGGCAAGAGCGAGTCGCATCTCCATCGGGATCGCGTCGCTAAAGCGCGCGCCCTCTTCGAGCGCCGCTTCGAGATTGCTTCGCGTTCCGCCGGGAACGACGTTTTCGCGGGCGAGAGCGAGCACGCCGGGGAGCAGCGGAACGCTCGTCGCATCGATCTCCGCACCGAGCGCGCCCCCGAGCATTTCGCGGAGATGCCCTAAGAGCCCGAACCCCGTGATATCGGTCATCGCCGTGACGCCAAAGCGTAACGCACATTCCGCAGCTCGGCGATTGAGCGTCGCCATCGATGCCACCGCCGGTGCGAGTTCCTCCACGCCGATGATATCGGAACGACGGGCGGTGGTGAGGATTCCGGTGCCGATCGCTTTGGTCAGCACCAGCGCATCGCCTTCACGCCCGGAGTTATTCCTCAAGATTCGCTGCGGGTGTACCACCCCCGTCACCGCGAGCCCATATTTCGGCTCGTCGTCTTTAATCGTGTGCCCACCGATGATCGCGATCCCCGCAGCTGCGGCACTATCGACCCCTCCGCGGAGGATTGCGCCGATGATCTCCGGTGACATATCTTCGGGGAATGCGGCGATCGCTAAAGCAAAGAGCGGGGTTGCACCCATAGCATAGATATCCGAGAGCGCATTCGCCGCGGCGATCCGGCCGAAATCGTAGGGATCGTCGACGATCGGCGTAAAGAAATCCAGCGTCGAGACGATCGCGCGTTCGTCGTCGAGACGGTAGACGCCGGCATCATCGGCGCTCGCCGTGCCGACCAGAACGCGCGGGTCGAGAATCGGAGGGAGGTCGCGCAGAACCTGCGCGAGCGCACGTGCGTCGAGTTTCGACGCTCAACCCGCGCAACTCGAGAGATGGGTCAGCCGCGTAATATCGGTTTTCGTCACCTCGACGCTCGTTAGTGGACAAAGACGGAAGCGAGGCTTCCGATGACGACGCCGCCCACGAAGATGATCCCGAAAGTCGCCACGAGCACCTTTCGCGGGAACACCTTTCGCACGATAAAGAGCGACGGCAGGCTAATCGCCGGGAGGGTAACGATCAGCGCGATCGCCGCGCTCGTACTCATCCCATGCGCGAGCAACGTCTGGACGATCGGCACTTCGCCGGCGGTGGGAACGACGAAGAAGGTACCGGCGAGCGCGACCAACGCCGTCGGAAGAATGCCGGCCGTATGCAGCGTCAGTCCGGGGGGAAAAAGAAACGCACGCAGCGCTCCGAGGAGAATGACGATCGCGATATATCCCGGGAGGATGGCGACGATCTCGTTCCACATCTCCTTCAGCCAGGCCAGCGACAGCGTTCGCAGGTTCGCATCGGGGCGTTCGATCGGTGCGAGATCGAAGCTCGGCGCATCGACCTCCGCGTTCGGCAGCGCCGCGCCGAAACGATGTGCGACGGCAACGACGACTGCAATCAACAGCACCGCCGAGATCAGGCGAATCGCCGCGAATTGCCAGCCGAGGACGAAGCCCATAAAGATCAAGACCGCCGGGTTGAGCAGTGGATTTCCGAGGAAGAACGCCAGCGCGCCCTCCATACTGGTGCGCTGCTTGCGCATGCCGACGACGATCGGCGCAGTGCAGCAGGTGCACATCATTCCGGCCAACGAGATCGCACCCGCGATCGCCGCGGAGCGAGCGTTGGCAGCGCCAACGAGTCGGAGCAACCATTGACGCGGAACGAAAACCTGGATCGTCGCGCCGAGGAGTAAGGCGAGGACGACTGCCGTCCACACGGCATTGAAATACGCAAAGGTGTACTGCCAGGCCGCCGTCCATCCGACGGCGGGCGGAGCGACGCTCTTGCCGCTGACCATCGAGGGACCGATGGAGTGCGTTGCCGCGGCGAGGTGCGCTTTGCCCCAGTACGGCGCCCACTTCACGATATAGAGACCGATAACGGCCATCGCGAGAAAGAGCAACGTACCGAGAACGAACGCTCGCGCGTTCGGACGGCCGGCTGTCGGCGCGGATACAGACACGATATCTCTCCTCCTCAGGGCGGGCGTGCAGGCGCCTTAGAGCGCGCAGGTACGGAACCCGGTGAAAATATCCCGCCGATGCGGGAGATAAAAATTTCTCCAACGCGTGGAGATCAACCGCGCGCGCGTGCTCCACGCGCCTCCACGTAGAGACCGCTGAACGCCGAACCATGGTTGCGAGTACTCCGCATAGGGGTCGGGTGAAAAGCCCGGATAGGGCAGGAACGGCGAGGCGGTCCACTCCCAGACGTTGCCGATCATCTGCACGCATCCCCAGGGCGATGCATGCGCAGCGAACGCATCGACGCTCACGACATCGCCGTACCAGCCGTCGAGATTCGCCCGTGTCGGGTCTGCCGAACCTTCGCCCCATGGGTAGCGACGCCGATCTCCGCCGGTCGCGGCGATCTCCCACTCTGCCTCGCTAGGCAAGCGACGCCCCGACCAACGAGCAAACGCCTCCGCTTCATAGGCGTTGACCTGCACGACCGGATCCCGCTCGCGTAACGGGATCCACCGTTGAAAGTGCCGTCGCTCCCAGCCGTCATGCGAGCGGCGCCAGTGGAGTGGATGCTCGGCGTCGGCTTCAACGCGCCAACTCCATCCCTGCGTACTCCACAACGATTCGCGGTGATAACCGCCGTCTTCGACGAAGGCACGAAATTCAGCGCACGTAACGCAGCGTCTCGCGATTTGGAAGGCATCGAGTTCGACGTCATGCTCCCATTTTTCGTTATCGAAGACGAATGCATCGTCGCGGCGCGCACCGACGCGATAACGGCCTGCGGGAATCGAGGCATCGCCTTCAATTTCGGTCTGAGCGTTCGGCGGCATCGACGTTGGTAAGGAAGGCGGCGCATAGGAGAGCGTCTGACGCGTATAGATCGTCGCTTCACCGTGCATATCCTCATGGAAAAGGACGAGCGACTGAAAATACTCGCTGCGTTCGTCGACGTAGGGCGCTTCCAGCGTGCCCTCGAGTTGACGCTGCAGGTAGCGCAGCGTCTCCGCGCGCGAGGGAAGCGGTAACGACCAACGTTCGTCGTGCGGAATCTTCGCGGAGTCGTAGAGCCGCTCGCTGCCCGGTAAGAGCGAGGGCCGCGCGAGCATCGTCCGCAACGTCCAATGCTCGGCGAAGAAGGCAACGTGACCGAGCTCCCACAACAACGGGTTGATGGTCGGAAGGAGCGGTACGAGCAATTCTTCATCGCGCAGGTCGGCGACGAGCGCCAAGCTGCGTTCGCGGGCATCCCTCAGTTCGTCGGCGCGTAAGAGCGGCACCCGGATCGCCATTCTCTCCCCGGCGCATGGACCCTCGCGGGCGGGCAACGCCGTCACCGCGCGCCGTTATGCGCGCTTCTTCCGTGCGTTGGGATATCGCGTACGTATCTATCCGTCCGCTATCGAGACGGTCGATGCCGAGATCGTTGTCGCGCTTCATGCGAAGAAGAGCGCTGCGGCCGCACTTCGCTTTCGAAAGCGGGTGCCGCACGGAAGGCTCATCGTCGTCCTCACCGGCACCGATATCTATCGCGATCTACCGCGAAGCCGCCTCGCGCAGCGCGCGGTCGCTGCTGCCGATGCGCTCGTCGCCCTTCAACCACTCGCGCTCGCTCGCCTGGCGCCCTCGCTGCGAGCGAAAGCCGCCACCATCGTCCAATCGGTCTCCCTCCCGCCGTTACCGATACCCTCGAAGCGCATCCCGAAGCGTTATGAGTTTGCCGTGCTCGGCCATCTTCGCGACGAAAAGGATCCTCTGCGAGCCGCCTACGCCCTCAAGCAGCTCCCAAGCGAGATTCCCGCCTTCGTGACGCTCGCGGGCGGCATTCTCGACGATCGTTATCGAGCGAAGATGAACGACGAGGCTGCACGCAATGCGCGGTTCCGTTATCGCGGCGAGATCGGCGCACGCGCCGCCCTCGCATTATTGTCGCGCAGCGATGCACTCGTCCTTTCGTCGCGTATGGAGGGCGGAGCGAACGTTCTCGGCGAGGCGATCGCCCTGCGCGTTCCGGTTCTCGCCTCGCGTATCGACGGGAATATCGGCCTGCTTGGGAAGGATTATCCGGGATACTTTACCGTCGGCTCGACCGCTTCGCTACGCGCGCTCCTCACGCGCTTCATCGAAGACCGTGCGTTCCGCAGATCGTTGCGGGCGCACATTGCCGCGCTCGCTCCACTCGTGCGGCCGGCTCGCGAGCGCGCGGCGTGGGCGCGCTTACTGCGCCGATGCCACTCGAAACGATGAGCGCGCCGCTCGTCGCTGCACTCAATCGTCGAGCGCTGCGGCGCTGCGAAGAATAAACCCCGCCGACTCCAATCGTTCGCGGATGCAGCGTGCGTGGAGGAGCGCATGCGGCGTATCTCCGTGGAGACAGATGCTCTCGCCGCGATCGGAGCGCGCGAGGTCGAGCGCCTGCGCGGCGGCCTCCTCGGGATTCTCGACGATCGCATCGGGCTCGCCGCGCGGAACCAGCGTTCCGTCCTCGCGATAGCGCCGATCGGCGAAGAGCTCGCCGACCGTTCGCAAGCCGCGCGAGCGTGCACGTTCGAGCGAATGGCTTCCCGCGAGTCCAACCAATGCGAGCGTCGCATCGACCGCAACAACCGCTTCGGCGACGGCGTCGGCGACGGCATCGTCGACGGCGCTCCTATTGTAGAGCGCGCCGTGAGGCTTTACATGCGTGAGCATCACGCCCTCTTCACGCGCGATCTGCGCGAGAAGCGCGATCTGTTCGCCGACGCATGCAGCGATCGATTCACCGCGCATATCCATCGGCCGGCGCCCAAAGCCTTCGCGATCGGGATACGACGGGTGCGCGCCGACGGAGACACCGCAACGCCGCGCCGCGCGAACCGTATCGCGCATCGATCGTTCGTCGCCTGCATGTCCGCCGCAGGCGACGTTGGCGGAGGTCACGATTCCGAGAATCGCTTCATCATCGCCGCATCCCTCGCCGAGATCGGCGTTCAGATCGATTCGCCGTACCGGTAAAAACGTTATCTCTTCGCCGATACGGAGTTGCCCGATCTTCCAGCGGTCTTCCTCGAGCACGCAAGCGATGACGGGGTACCCTCCGGTCGTCGGAGCATCGACACCGAGAACGATCGGCACTCCGCTCGGCGGCAGTTGTATCGTTCCCGGAAAGACCGCAAGCGTCGCGATATCCATGCCGACGTACGCGAGCGGCGTGCCCTCGCACCGCACGCCGACGCGATCGCTCTGCGGGCTCGCTCTCCACGTTTGCGAACAAAGTCGAGCGAAGAGATCGCGTTCGCGGAGATGCACGCGCTCCCGAATGACGCGCAACCGTGCGTCGATCGCCGCGCGCTCGCGAACCGATCCGTTCGCCGTTCCAAGCGTTCCAACCGTCAGGATATCACCGTCGCGCAGTGCACGTCCGGAGAATCCGCCGAAGCCCGCACGAAGATCGGTGCTTCGCGAACCGAGAATCTCGGGCACGTCGATTCCCCCGCGAATGGCGATCGTCGTTCGCGCTCCCAGGCGCGGGGAGCCCAGACGGAGCCGAGCGCCCGGCTGCGCGAGCGTATGATGATATGCATCGACCGGTTCGTCGTCGAGCCACGCGTCGAGGTCGGCGCCGGTGACGGCAAACGCGCTTCGCTCCGTGAAACGCAAGCACACGTTTCCGTACGCGACTTCGATAGCGGCCGCCGCCGGATCGTTGCCGACGATGGCGTTCGCATCGTCGAAAGATCGCGCGTCGAAGGCACCGCACCACGCAATCGCTTCGTGGCGATGCCCCGTGCGCGGCGACGCGACGACCACGCTCTGCAAACCGGCTCGCTCGACAACGACTCGATCCACGATTATCGTACGCGCACGAATCGCACGCGGTCGCCTGCGGCGAGCAACGCGGCCGGGCGACGCTCCGGATCGAAAAGCACGCTCTCGGTTCGCCCGAGCAGATGCCAACCACCCGGCGATGCGACGGCATAGACACTCGTGAAGGTGTCGCCGATCGCCACCGAGCCCGCCGGAACGCGCGTGCGCGGGCGCATCCGTCGCGGCGTCACCAACTGCGGATCGAGGCCAAGCAGGTACGCAAACCCAGGCGCGAAGCCCAAGAACGCCACGCTATAGAGTGGGGCGAGGTGACGGGCGATCGTCTCCTCGACCGAGAGGTCGTGCAGCGAAGCGAGCTCGTGAAGATCCTCCCCGTCGTACCGCACCGGAATCTCATGGGTGCGACCCGGCTCGTCGAGCGCGCTCGCGTCGTCGACGAGCTCCAAGAGGCGCTTGGCCAGGCCTCGCCTGCTCCCACGCGCGACGAGAACGCTCAGGTTACCGAGACCGACGACCGCCTCACGAACCGCCGGTTCGCAGCGCATCGTCCGTGCGATCGCCTCGAGCCGCGCCTGCCCGAGGATCGCCGGCTCCCCCTCGATCTCCAACAGCAGCGCCTCGTCGCCGTATGCCTCCACTCTCGTGCGCATTCGAACTCCTGCGCGAGCGGGAGAGTAAAATCCTCGCCTGCACGCGAACTCCGAGAGTTCCGTGAGTCAATATGTTTTTAGCATGTACCGGTTGGGGAAAACCGTGCCCCCCAAGCGGCGCATCCTCGACGATATCTCCTTAAGCTTCTTTCCGGGGGCGAAAATCGGCATTCTCGGCCTCAACGGTTCGGGGAAATCGACGCTCTTGCGCATCATGGCCGGTGTCGATACCGAATTCGACGGCACTGCCGAACCCGCGCCGAATCTTCGCATCGGGTATCTCGAACAGGAACCGAAACTCGACCCCGAGTCGAGCGTCCGCGCCTGCGTTGAAGAGGGCATGGGCGAGGTAATGGCGGCACGTCGGCGACTCGACGCCGTCTATGCCGCATACGGCGACCCTGAGGCGGATTTCGATAAACTCGCGCGCGAACAATCGGAGCTCGAAGCGATCATCGCCGCCGCCGGTGACGACAGCGACGCACAATTGGAGATCGCCGCCGACGCGCTTCGCCTGCCGCCATGGGAGGCGATCGTCGGTACGCTCTCCGGCGGCGAGAAGCGACGAGTCGCACTTTGCCGTCTCTTACTCTCACGCCCCGATATGCTCTTACTCGACGAACCGACGAATCATCTCGATGCCGAAAGCGTGGAATGGCTCGAGGGTTTCTTGCAACGATTCCCCGGTACCGTCGTCGCGATAACGCACGATCGCTATTTTCTCGATAATGCCGCCGAGTGGATTCTCGAACTCGACCGCGGTCGGGGGATTCCTTGGAAAGGGAACTATAGCTCCTGGCTCGAGCAGAAAGAACAACGTCTCGCCGCCGAAGAAGCGCAAGAGAGCGCCCGGCGACGCGCACTCCAACACGAACTCGAGTGGGCCCGCATCGCGCGCAAGGGGCGTCAATCGAAGGGCAAGAGCCGGCTCGTTCGTTACGAAGAGCTGGCAAGTTACGAATATCAGAAGCGCAATGAAACGCAGGAAATTTTCATTCCACCCGGCGATCGGCTCGGCACCAAAGTCATCGACCTCATCGATCTCGGGAAGAGCTACGACGATCGCGTGCTGTTCGAGGGACTCACGGCGACGATTCCAGCCGGCGCAATCGTCGGCATTATCGGCCCCAACGGCGCCGGAAAATCCACGCTCTTCCGCATGATCGCCGGCAACGAACGCGCCGATAGTGGAAAAATCGATATCGGCGAAAGCGTTAAGCTCGCCGTCGTCGATCAATCGCGCGCGTCGTTGCCGAACGATGCAACCGTCTTCGAGGCGATCGGCGGTGGTGCCGATATCCTCAACGTCGGTCGTTTCGAGATGCACGTCCGCGCCTATCTCGGACGGTTTAATTTTAAAGGCGGCGATCAGCAGAAAAAAGTCGGTATCCTCTCCGGCGGCGAGCGCGGTCGCTTGCATTTAGCGAAGGCGCTGCTTTCGGGAGCGAACGTCTTGCTGCTCGACGAGCCTTCGAACGATCTCGATGTCGAAACCCTTCGCGCACTCGAAGAGGCGCTCTTGGAATTCGGCGGCACCGCGCTGGTCGTCAGTCACGACCGCTGGTTCCTCGATCGGATTGCAACCCACATTCTCGCCTTCGAAGGCGAGAGCACGGTTGCTTTCTTTACCGGAAACTATCACGAGTACGAGGCAGATAAAGTCCGCCGGCTCGGCGAAGAGGCGGCACGTCCGAAGCGTGTGCGCTACCGACCGTTGGTGCATCTCTAGCCGACAGAAAGAAACCCGTGCCCATTCACGCCGTCCTCTGTTGTTTGCTCTCCATCCACATCCGCGCCGCTTCGGGGGCGCCGCTTGCCGACGCTCGCGTCGTGATGACCGATCTCCTCGATCGTCGCCGCGTCGTCGCCCGCTCGAACGATCGCGGCGTTGCAAGCCTCAAGGTGGCGCACGCGAGCTATCTCGTCGATATCGCTCGGCGCGGCTTCGCCGGCGCGCGTGTCGGGCCGATAACTCCTCACGATGGCGAGCGCCTCGACATCATCTTGCAACCGCTCGACTCCTCACAACTGCACGTGATCGCGACGGTACGCGTGAATGGAGCGAATCAGCCGATCCGTACGGCGACGCCCCATATCTCGATCTCGCGCGCCGAAATGGAGCGCGCGGGCATCTCGCATGTCATCGGTGCGCTTGAAAGTATTCCGTCGATCACGATCGCGCGCCCGAACGGGGGTTCGTCGACTGCCTACGCAACGGTAGCGCTGCGCGGCCCCGACCCGTCGGAGACGCTCGTCACGCTCGATGGCCAACTGCTCAACGACGGCAACACCGGCGACGTCGATCTCTCGCGCTTCCCGATCGCAGCATTTTCAAACATCGAAATCAGCGAAGGGCTCGGTCCGTTCAGCCGCGAGGGAAGCAATACGATCGGCGGCGCCGTCAATCTCATCTCGCTGCATCCGACGCTCGCACCGCACAGTGCATTCTCGCTCTCGACGGGGTCGTTCGGCAGAAACGAGGCGTGGTACAACACGACCGGAACGCATGGGAAACTCGGTTACGCCGCAGCGCTCGACACGCAGAGCGAGATCGGCACCGCCAACGAAGGGGTCACTCTTTGCACCGGCGGGTACGACCCCTCGAAACCGCAACCGTGCGTCGGCGCGCAAGCGCAGCAGCTCGGGTCGAATATTTTGGAGCGCTCGGGCCTCGTGAATTTCCGCTACTCCATCAATCCGGAGAGCGATATCGCTTTCCGCCTCTTTACGATGGCCGATACGCGCGACATGAGCGCTGCCGACAACGCTCCGGCGATCGCCGCGCAGCAGGGCCCGGGCGCGTATTTCATCGGCCCGGGTGCATCGAATATCGCGCAGCATATCCGCGCGTACGATCTTCGCGCACGCACCGCGCTCGGAGCGGGTTCGCTGCTCGTCGACGGCAGCACCTCGGATAACGACCTCGCCTTGCAGGGCGGTGGAATCTCTCCCTACGACCTCACGCACTACGACCGGCGGTCGACCCTCAATCTCAGTTGGGAGCTCCCTCGAAACCGCAGCGATTTTGCGATCGGCGGGTACGCGAGCGGCGAGTCGTTTCGGGCGACGGGTGTGAGCGGGACCCTCCAGCAGCAGATCGTCTCCGGTTTCGTGCGCGAAAGCGACCGGCTCAGCGCGCGCTTGCGGTTGCAAGGCGGGGTTTTCTTGACGCATTACTCGAGCTTCGGCTCGAGTCTCGACGGACGCATCGGCGCCGCATTCAATCTCGGCCCGCACGATGTCGTCCGCGCCGCAGTCGGTACCGGCTTTCGCGCCCCGTTGTTAATCGAACGCTACCTCTTCCCCGTCGCCGATCTGCCGATCGACGCAAACTGCGTGGCCACGGGGCAAGGGAACCCCGCCGAACAGCCCGAGCATGCAACGGAATACGAACTCGGTTACTCGCATGTGGGTGCACCCGGCGATAGCTACGATGTCGCGCTCTACCACACCAATTTACGCGATCCGATCGAAACCTATTATCCGCTCGGAGCGAGTTGCCCGGCGAGCGTCCCGCCGCTCACCTCATACCCCATCAATGTCGGGAACGTCGTCTATCAAGGCGCGGAGATTCGGATGCATCGCCGTCTCGGAGCCTTCAATCTCGTCGCACGCTACGGGCTCAACATCGCCTATCCGGGGCCGCTGCCGGCGACGGTGAGCAACCCTACCTCCGGCGGCAGCCTCGTTGCCAATCAACAATTCCTCAATATTCCCCAGCAAAGCGGATCGCTCGGCATCGATTGGGCACGCAACGGCTGGCATGCCGTGCTCGACGGATACGCGCAAGGCAGCAATAATGCGTACAATCAGGGCCCGTTTGCGATGCTCGATGCGGCCTTTGGACGCACGCTTCCCGACGGCATCGATCTCACGCTGGCGGCCACGAACCTCACCAATGCGATCGCCGGACGTTACAGCCTCATCGGCGCCGGCGTTCCATACCGCGGCATCGTCGGTACGAATGGCGGGAATCCGGTCTACGGGCCGTTGCCGACCAACCGCTATTTCGCCGATCCCTTCGGCCTACGATTTATCGTGACGATTCGCCGCTGAAGGAATCTCCGCGCTCGCTCGAGCGCTTGCCGCCTGGCGAGCAAGTGGCGCGAGATCGAGGGTGATGAGCCCGCCGCTGGGGCGATCGAGATCGACGATCGTTGCGCCGATCGCCGCAATAAAAATGGCGAGGAGGAAGACGCCCCAATGCAGCTGCCGCCGCCCCGAGTAGGCCGCCCCGACAAGCGCGCCGCTCACAAGAATCGAGAAGGCGACGAGCGCAATGACACTCGCCGGAACGCGCGCGCGAAGTGCCGCCGATTCTTCGGCGGCGAGGTCGATCGTCGCGTTGAGACTGCGTACGAGCGCGAGTTGCGCGCGCGTTGCATCGTTTCTCCCGACGATCGGTGCAACGAGGTTCCATAGCCGCAGCTGCAGAGCTTCACTGCGACGATCGTAGAGAGCACGCTCGCTCGCGCTTTCAACTGCGCGATAGCGTTGGAAACGTACGCGCGCGTAGGTGCTCAGGAGCGAGCGGAAAGGTTGCACCGCGGCCGGCGGCAAGAATTCTGCGCGCAACATCGTCGTTCCGATGGCGTTGGATTCACGTACGATCAGCATGCGACGGGCTTCGAAGCGAGCGAGGGCGGCGGAGAATGAAAAGCCGAGGATCAGCCCGACCAGAGCGAGTGCAGAGCCTTGTAGCGCACCAAAACGCCGGGCATCATCGTCGGAGCGCCGGATACGCATGGCACAGAGAGCGGTAGCGAGGAAACCGGCCAGGAAAAGCATGAAGGCAAAGCGGGGATCGAGCGTTTCGAGCCAATGCAGCATGCGCGAGCGTTTTTTGGTGCCGCTCCCGAGCGCCTGCACGCCGCATGAGGAGGAGCCTCGTGATTCCCGTTCATCTCAATGCCGTTGCCACCGCGGTCCCGCCGAATCTCCTTGAGCAGCCCGATATCGAGCGGCGCGTACGCGCGCAATTCGCCGACTCTGCGGTCGTCGCTCGCCTTCTTCCGGTCTTTGCCAACACCGGCATCGAACGCCGCTACTCATGCGTGCCCATCGAGTGGTATTACGACGAACATCGATGGGCGGACCGTAACGCGATCTATCGCCAGAGCGCGTTAAACCTGATCGAAGAGGCGGCGATGGGCGCTCTCAGCCGTGCGGGGCGTACTCCCGACGAGATCGATGCGATCGTCAGCGTCTCGACCACCGGCCTCGCTACGCCATCGCTCGACGCCCTGCTGATGGAACGGCTTCCTTTCGGAAGGCGAACCGCGCGCGTGCCGATCGTTGGGCTCGGCTGCGTAGGCGGGGCACTCGGGCTCGCGCGTGCCGCCGACCTCGTACGCAGCGGCTCGTTCGCGAATGTGCTCCTCGTCGGCGTCGAATGCTGTACGCTCTGGTTTCGCCGAAACGAGATCACCAAGAGCAATATCGTCGCCACCGCGCTCTTCGGTGACGGCGCCGCTGCGGTGCTCCTCTCGTCATCCGGGGACGGGCCACGGCTGGCAGCGGCAGGTGAGTACACCTTTGCGCGTAGCCTCGATATCATGGGCTGGGATGTCGCCGACGACGGCCTTCAAGCGATCTTCTCCCGCGATATCCCTGCCCTTATCACGCGCGAACTGGGTGCGATCCTCGATGATTTTCTCGCGCGTCATCACCTGAAGCGTGCGGATTTCGATGCCTTCCTCAGTCACCCCGGCGGCACGAAGGTCCTCGAGGCGCTCGAGAGCGTCTTTGCTATTCCCCCGGGCTCGCTCCACGATTCTCGCGCCGTGTTGCGCGACTTCGGAAACATGTCCTCGGTAACGCTGCTCTTCGTGCTCGAACGCGCGTTGCACGAAGGCGCGCTCGCAACGCCAGACGCTCGACGAGCGCTCCTCACCGCGATGGGCCCCGGATTTACCGCCGCGTTTCTGACGTTGGAACGATGAGCTGGCTCTACGGAACGCTCCTCTTCGTCGCCGTCCAGCGATGCGCCGAGCTCCTCTACGCGCGAGCGAACACGCGCCGCGCGCTGGCCTCAGGCGCTATCGAAATCGCCGCGCATCAATACCCATGGATCGTCGCACTGCATACCGCCTGGCTCGTCGCGATGTTGCTGTTTATTCCGCGCACCGCCGAACCGAACTTTTGGTTGCTGGGAATCTATGTCGTGCTTCAACTCGCCCGCATCTGGAGCATCGCGTCATTGGGTCCCTACTGGACGACCCGCATCATCACGTTCCCCGGGCGTCCGCTCGTCGCGCGCGGCCCCTACCGCTACCTCCGCCATCCCAACTATGCAATCGTCGCCTGCGAGATCGCCCTCGTTCCGCTCGTATTCGGCGCCTGGCAGATCGCGGTGTTTTTTAGCGTGCTCGACGCGATCGCTCTGATCGCCCGGATCCGTGCCGAGAATCCGGCGCTCGAAGCTCGCCGCCGCTCCTAAAATCGACGGGCGGCAGTTGCGGTCGCAGATCGTCGTGTACGCGATGCTTCACGTGCGGAATCGCAAAACAGGATATGTCGCCGCGCATCGGTGGGGGGGACGGTCGTCCTTTTTGGATGAGCGAACCGACCGGAAACCACGGACGTATATCGGCGAACCGGCGCGCGATTTCAGCGAGATACGCCGGCGGGTCATCCGCGCCCTCGAGCGCTTCGTAGAGTGCTCCGGTTCTGTCGCTGCCGAAATTTGCAACGAGATCGTCGTGGATCAGCATATGTTGATACCCGTTCCAACCGACGGTATCGAGCACGTCCTTCCCCCGCACGCGACGATAGAGCGTCCAGCGATAGGTGACCGCCCCGATGACCGCCGACATCGTCGGCGAGACCGCTCGCGAACTCGCCGTCGTCTCGGAATACCACGCGTGATCGAACTCGTGAAAGAGCATTTGCACCGCACTCTGTCCCGCATGATCTACGCCGTAGTCGATATAGCCGGGGAACCAACCGATCGTATTCGTACGAGGATCGTAGGTGCCCGCCGTCATCGTCGCTCCGGCGGCCATCGTCCCCGGTTCGATCCGGTCCCCAAGCCCTAAATGGATGCGCGCACTCGACCCCGCGTACGCAACGTCGACGGCGATATTTCGCAGCCGCCGGTTCCCCAAAACCAACGCATCGACCGATATCCGTCGAGAACCCGTGCTGCGCGGCCCGCGATAGACGGTCGCCGCATCGGGGCCGAGATGCACGCACGGCGGCATCGTTACGGCAGGAAGCGGCACCTCGGCCAATCGCCGTGGTGAGGGAGACGACGCGACCACGAAACGAACCCGAACGCCCGTCGCCGCAGTCGCGGCGTGGAAGGTCCGCGGCGCGTTCGCGGTTGCACAGAGAGGAGCGCTGCAAAACATGGAACTCGCCTTCGCTCGCTCCGAGTGCGAGGCCTCGTCCTTTCCCGCAAGCGCTAAAAAAAATGCGAGCGATGCCGTTTCGGCACCGCTCGCAGGTATCGCGACGGCGCGCCCTTACGCGACTTCGAAGAGCCCCGCTGCCCCCATGCCGCCGCCGACGCACATCGTTACGACGACGTATTTCGCACCGCGGCGCTTTCCTTCGATGAGCGCATGCATCGTCATCCGCGCGCCGCTCATTCCGTACGGGTGCCCGATCGAGATCGCGCCGCCGCTGACGTTGAAACGCTCCTGCGGAATCCCCAAACGATCGCGACAATAGACCGTTTGCACCGCAAAGGCTTCGTTGAGCTCCCAAAGGCCGATATCGTCGACCGTGAGCCCGTGTGCCTTGAGGAGTTTCGGCACCGCATAGACCGGGCCGATGCCCATCTCGCCCGGCTCGCAGCCCGCGACTGCAAAACCACGATAGAAGCCCAATGGTGCGAGTCCACGCTTCGATGCAGTCTGTGCGTCCATCAACATCAGTGCTGCCGCACCATCGGAGAGCTGCGACGAATTGCCGGCGGTAATCGAGGTCTCTTTGATGCCGGGAACGGCGCCCTTGAGAGACGAGAGCCCCTCGAGCGTCGTATCGGGGCGATTCCCCTCGTCTTTTGCGAGTTTGATCTTCTTTTCGGTAACGTTACCGGTCTCTTTGTCGGCGACCGCCATCCAGGTTTCCATGGCGACGATCTCGTCATCGAACTTGCCGGCCGCTTGTGCGGCGGCGGTGCGTTGTTGGCTCGAGAACGCGTATTCATCCTGCGCTTCGCGCGAGACCTTGTATTTCTTGGCCACGTTATCGGCGGTATAGAGCATCGGCATATAGATATCGGGTGTGTGCCGAAGCAACCATTCCTCGGTGTAGAACTTCATATTCAGTTCGTTCTGCACCATCGAGACCGACTCGACACCGGCAGCGAGAACGATCTCCTCGCCCTCGACGATGATGCGCCGCGCACCGGCAACGACGGCGTCGAGCCCCGAGGCACAGTAGCGACTCACGGTCGATCCCGGTACGCTGACCGGGCAGCCGGCGCGAAGCGCCGTCGTGCGCCCGATATTGTTCCCGGTCGCACCCTCGGGCATGCCCGCCCCAACGATGACCTCGGCGATCTCTGCGGGATCGACGTTCGCGCGCGCGATCGCTTCACGCGCGACAAAACCTGCGAGCGACGCCCCCGGCGTCTGATTGAATGCGCCGCGAAACGCACGCCCGATCGGCGTCCGAGCGACCGAGACGATAGCCGCCTCACGCATGGATTAACTCTCCTTGCTTATAGCTTGCAAACGTGCCGTTCTTTTCGGCGAGCGCTTTTAAGAGCGGCGCGGGCTCCCAACCAAAGGCAACGACGCGTTCGTAGACATGTTTGACGCCGACCTCGTCGGCGTACCACATCGGGCCGCCATGGTGCGGCGGAAAGCCGTAGCCGTAAACGTAAACGATATCGATATCTCCGGGGCGAAGCGCGACGCCTTCTTCGAGCAAGAATGCGCCGCGATTGATCAGTGCGAACGTCAATCGTTCGAGAATCTCCGCATCGTCAACGGTGCGCGCGGCGATCCCCGCCTTCTTTGCCTCTTCGGCGAAGAGCGCTTCGACTTCAGGGTCGGCGATCGGCTCGCGCCCTTTGCCGACGCTCTTGTCGTATTTGAAGTAGCCGGCCATCGTCTTTTGGCCCAGACGCTTCATCTCGACGAGCCGATCGATGACGTCGGTCTTCCCTTTCGCAACGTCGGGACGCGCTTTGGCGATGTGCCAAGCCACGTCGATGCCGGAGAGATCGCCCATCGCAAACGGTCCCATCGGGAACCCGAATTTCTTCGCGACTCCATCGATGCGCATCCGGGATACTCCCCATTCCGCGAGTTCCCCGGCTGCCTTTGCATAGTCGAAGACCATGCGATTGCCGATGAACCCGAACGAGTTCGTCGAGAGCACCGCCGTCTTGCGGAGGGTTTTACCGAGTTTAAATGCCGTCGCGAGAACCTGGGGGGAGCTCTGTTTTCCACGCAC
>JBMFXH010000015.1:0-21678 GCA_049964475.1 Vulcanimicrobiaceae bacterium | reverse complement strand
GGGAGCAATGCCGTAGCATTGTGACCGATGAACAACGCTGCACCCGGCGGAAAAGACCCGGCGGGCATGTGGTGAGACTTGCGGCTCAGGGCACTAGCGCCCCCGACCCGAGCAGTACTCGTCCGGCCGGCTACGCTCCCGGAGCCGACCGGACGAGCAATAAGGGTTCTCACAAGCCGCTCCCTAAATAGGTCGGCTATGTCCTGGATTACGCGAGGTTCGGGCGGCTCCGGAAACCCTCCGCGCTCGGGCGGCGAGAACGCGACCCCAAAACGGACGGCTTTTAGACAGTCGCTCGAGATCCCCATTTCGTTCGAGGCCGGCGGAAAAGCCGCCCAGGTTTTCGGAACGTTGATCGATATTTCCGAGACGGGCTGTCGCATTCGATCGTTGATCTTGCTCGACCGCGAGTGCGTCATTCGTTTCGAACTTCGGCGCGGGGGAGGCCCCCAATTGCGCCTACGGGGTCACGTAGCCGGGCGCAGATCACCCTCCGATGGTGCGGGATACGAGTATGGCGTCACCTTCGACGGGCTCTCGCCCGCCGAACGCAAACAACTCCACGCCGAAATCATGGAATTGCAGCGACGCGAGGGAGCCGCACGGTCGCACGCACGAGACGAGAAACCACCCGCGCAGAACGACCAGCGCCGCAAAGATCTTCGGCAGAGCGTCTCGTTTCCGGTCTCCTTTCGGCGGCCGGGCTCGATATGGCTCAGCGGTTTTTGCGCCGACGTGAGCGCCGGGGGCATCCGGCTGGTCTGCGGGGATGCGATCGAGGACGGCAGCGCGATCGAGTTGCGCTTCACGCTCCCCAACGAAGTACTCGATGTCTTCCCGAAGGGTGGAGAGCGCACGGAAATAACGCCGTTCGGGCCGCGTCGCGTGCGCGTTCCC
Organism: Vulcanimicrobiaceae bacterium; assembly: GCA_049964475.1. Classification (GTDB taxonomy): domain Bacteria; phylum Vulcanimicrobiota; class Vulcanimicrobiia; order Vulcanimicrobiales; family Vulcanimicrobiaceae; genus JABEUX01. The sequence goes on along the minus strand of JBMFXH010000015.1, from coordinate 20,781 downwards.
GATAACCGGCGACCCTTCGATCAGATTTTTGCTCGGGCGCAAGTCGTCGCAAAGCTCGGTTCGGTTGAGGGGCGCAATTCCTACGGTGTCGAGTTCAGCAACCTCGATGGCTATTCGCGCGAAGAGATCGTGCGGTTCAACCACGCGATGCAGCTGCGTCGTCTGCGATCCGGAGGGAAGTAGCGCACGATGCGCGTGCTCTTCGTCCCGCGCGAAGACGGCAACCGCGTCTTCGGCGGCGATGTCGTGCAGATGGAGGCGACGGCGCGCGAACTGCGTGCGCTTGGCGTAGAAGTAGAGATCGCCGCGGCGCAGCGGGCGTGCGAGACGGCGTTCGATATCGTCCACCTCTGGACGAGCCTTCACCTGCCCGATCCGCTCGATCGACAACTCGACCTGCTCGCCCCCGTGCGCGGCCGCGTGCGCGTCGTTCTTTCGCCGATCTGGGCACCGCACCACACTTTACGATGGATGCATGCGGCGCGGCGGTGGTTATTCGAGAGCACCCGCGATCGCGGCTCTCTCGATATCGAAAATGCACGCGACATCCTCGAGAAGATCGCACGGCGCAGCGTCGATATTACCGTCGACGGTACCATGCTGACGGCGTGGACCGCACACCCATCGACGGCGGCATGCAGAGGTGTGCTCTCGCGGCTCGATGCGATTTTACCGAACTCGTGGATGGAGCTCGCTGCAATCTTCACGTACCTCGGCGACTTTTGCGACCACGCGATCGTGCCGAACGCCGTCGATGCTGCCCTGTTCTCCGGAGGCGACCCCACCGCAGTGCCGGCCGAGCTGCGGAGCGCGCCATTTGCGCTGATGTCGGCGCGTTTCGACGCGCGAAAGCAACAAGATTTCGTATTACTCGCACTCAAGCACACCGACTACCCGCTCGTCTTCGTCGGCGATGCCACCGATCCGGAGATCTTCGCTCGCTTCCGCGATCTCGGCTCGCGACGCAAGGCTCCGGTCTATTATTATCCGGCTATTCCTCAGCAGCAGTTGCGACATCTCTATGCCGCGGCGCGGGTGCATCTCTTACCGAGCCTCTTCGAATCACCGGGGCTCTCGTCCCTTGAAGCGTTGCTCGCCGACACGGCGATCGTCGTCGGCAATCTCGGATTCGAATCGGAGTACTTCGGCGAATCGGCTTATTATTGCGATCCATGCGACGCGTGGTCGATTCTCCGCGCGACGCAGAGAGCGTGGAACCGGTACGAGCGCGATGCGGCGCTTCGCGAGTCGGGGCGTCGGCGCATTCTCGAAGCGTTCACCTGGCCGGCTGCGGCTGCGGCAACGTTGCACGCATACGAACGCGCGCTCGGGGCGTAAGAGCGCTCCGCCCTTTGTTCCCGGTGCTCGCCGCTATTCGACGCCGGGCGGTCGCATCGTGTGGAAAGCGGTACGCGCTTGAAAACTCATCGCGATTGCGACCAAATCCCGTTCGCGCCACGGGTTGGCCATCATACCGAATCCGGTCGGAAGATGATGCTCGCCGAATCCATTGGGGACGCTCATCGACGGTAACCCGCAGAGGTTTCCCGGCGTGACCGGATCGATCGCCCCGGGCGCATCGGGATAGACTTTATCGAACGGTGTCCCGATCGGGTACGCGACGGTCGGAAGCGTCGGGAAGAGCCAGGCGTCGTACGGAGCGATCGCTTTCCCGACGGCATCGACGATCTCTCGCCGACGACGCATCGCATCGACGTAATCGACGGCACGCGTCTCATACTGAACGTATCCGCCGATGCGATCGTCGGGGGATTGCAGTTCGCGCGCCTTCCCGCTCTCGATCAAATCGCGGAACGCCGCGGCGCTTTCGCCGTTGAGCAACGCGGCGATCGTTGCACCGTACGGGAGATCGGGCAACTCCACTTCATCGGCGAGCGTCACCGCGTCGCCGATCGCGGCGAGCGATGCGTCGAAATTTTTGACGACCGCGGCTTGCGTTTGCTTGCGTGCCCCAACGATGACCGCGACGCGCGGCTTCTTTTTCGCTTGGTAGAACGGTTCGCTTCGCGTGCTGTCATCGCGCGGGTCGCCGCCGGCGACGATCCGCAGAATTGCCAGGGTATCGCGGGCTGAACGCGCCATCGGACCGAGCTTATCGGAGCTCCACATCAACGCCATCGCGCCGTACCGACTGACGCGCCCGAAGGTGGGGCGCAAGCCCGAGACACCGCACATCGCGCTCGGCGTCAGGATCGATCCGTTCGTCTCGGAACCGATCGCAAAACCGACCAATCCGGCAGAGACCGCCGCACCGGGGCCGCTCGAACTCCCTCCGCTCCAAAAGTCGCGATTCCACGGAGTTCTTCCCGGGCCCGTAAATGACGCGTCGGCGCCGTTGTATCCGAATGCTCCCGCGAGTTCGACCATCGCCAGTTTAGCGATTAATACCGCTCCGCCTGCATGGAGTCGTTCGACGACCGCGGCGTCGAAATCGAAACTCCGATTGCGATAGGGCGCGGCTCCCCACGTGGTCGGTGCACCGACGGCGGCGAGTAAATCTTTCACGCCATATGGCACGCCGTGCAGCGGGCTCTTCCGATCCCCGTGCGCGAGCGCACGATCGGCGGCTTTCGCCTCCTTCATCGCTCGCTCGTGCAGGATCGTGACGACCGCACCGAAGCGCGCACCGTAGCGTTCGAGCCGATCGATATAGAGCTTCGTCAGTTCGACTGAGGAGATGCGCTTCCGGGCGATTTCACGGCCGAGCGTCAGCGCATCGGAGAACGCGAGATCGATATCGTTCACGGCCGCACCGAAAATTGCGGCACGGGTGCATCGCCGTTCTGTAATGCGGTCCCGTTCTTATTTAACGTCGCACCGAAACCGTAACCCTGCTCGATGCCCTGCGCGATAGCTCCGATCTCTGCATCGCTGAGGGTCGGATCGAAGCGGCGCATCGAACGCGCGAGATCGAGCGCTGCCGGCGAAGGCGTCGGCAGGGGAGCCGGCGTTGGGCTCGGTTCCGGCGAGCTCGCCGGGTTGGCCTCAACCACCGCAGCGCCGGGTAGCAAGGCGGCGCCGACGCCGAGTGCGGCACCGGCGAGAAAGATTCTCCGCGTACTCTTCACGATCTGCATGAATGCCCTTTAGATGCAGAAGTTTGCAGGCCTGCACGGCGACCGCTATCTCGCCGCGATCATGGCCACGGCAACGAGCGCGCAGAGCACGCCGACCCACTGAATACGCGAGAGTCGCTCGCGCAAAATCACCGCGGCGAGAAGCACGGTTGAGGCCGGGTAGAGCGAGGTTAAAACCGCGGAGATGGCAAGCCCGTCGATCCTTGCGGCGAGCAAATACAATAGATTGGCAGCCATATCGAGCGCGCCGCCAATCAGGACAAGCGTGGTCGCGCCGTTCAATCGCAGCGGAGTGCGGGTCGCAATGACGATCGAAGCGAGCAGGCTCACCGAAGCGAGGCGCGATCCGAGCAGGGCCAGCAACGGTGCGCCGTCGCGCGTCAACCCGAGAAGGGTGAAGAACGCGCCGAAGGCGATACCGGAGAGGAGCGCTTCGCGTAAACCGGCGGTATCGAACTCGCGCCTGCCGTCGCTCTCGAAAGAAGCGGAGATCGCGACGATCGCCGCCGCCGCCAAGAGCAGCCCTCCGTCGGCGAGCAGAGAGGGTCGTTCGCCGGTCACGATGCCGAAGATCACCGGAACCGATGCGGCGAGCAACGCCGTCACCGGGGAGACGACGCCCATGCGCCCGATGGAGAGGGCATGGTAGAGCAGGGCGATACCCGCCGCGCCGGCGAGCCCTGCGAGCGCGCCCCACTCAAGCGACGCGATCGAAAATACTTCGGGATGGAGCACGAGCGCGATCAGAACGACGATCAGGCCGACCGCCTGGGCTCCCAGCGCTACGGCAAGCAAGGCCGCTTTGCGCGCGGCCATCCCGCCGAGGAAATCGGCGCTGCCGTATGCGGCGGCTGCGACGAGTGCGAGAAGTATCCCCAAAGGTGGGGGTTACGCCTCGATAACGATCGGGACGATCACCGGTCGGCGACGCGTGCGCGAGAAGATCTCTTTGGCGAGCGTAGCGCGGACGTGCTCGCGAACCGAGTTCGTGTCGCGCAGAGCATCGTTCGAAAGCGTCGCCAACATCGCGCTCAAATGCGTACGCAGATGTTCGATCAGCTCCTCGGATTCCGGTTCGTAGAACGCGCCGCGCGTTACGATATCGGGGACACCGATCGTTTGCGCTTCTTCGGCATCGATAGCCACCACTGCGGTAACAATTCCGTCGTTGGAGAGCATCTTCCGGTCACGCAAAACGGCTTCGCCGATCTCGCCGAGGCCGGTTCCGTCGACGAGCACCATGCCGCCGTAGGTCTTGCCGATTTTATCGCCGTATTCGGCGGTAAATTCGACGATATCCCCGTTTTCGATAACGAAAACGCTCTCGGGATGCACCCCGGTTTTCGTCGCCAGACCACCGTGCGTCACCAACATTCGATACTCGCCGTGGACGGGGATGAAATACTCCGGGCGGATGAGGTTGAGCATTAACAAAAGCTCTTCTTGAGAAGCGTGCCCGGAGACGTGGGCGCGCCCTTCGCTCCCGTGAATCACCGTCGCGCCGAGGCGATAAAGATTGTTGATCGTGCGATAGACGCTTTTCTCGTTTCCGGGAATCGGCGTCGCGCTGATGACGATCGTATCGCCGGGGTCGATCGAGAACTTCGGGTGGTCGCGCACCGACATCCGCGAGAGGCCGCTCATCGGTTCGCCTTGAGACCCCGTGGTCATCACGACGATTTGATCGGCTCGAAGGCTACCGACATCTTCGATTTTCACCAAAATATCGGGTGGAATGCGCAGATGGCCGTGTTCGCGCGCAAAGTGCAGAACGTTGTTCATCGAGCGCCCGAGAAACGCAATTTTGCGGCCGAATTTCTCGGCATGATCGATGGCTTGTTGTATGCGTGGAACGTTCGATGCAAACGAGACGATCAAAATGCGTCCGGTCGCTTTGGAAAAAATCGTCGTGAACGCTTCGCCGACGACGCGCTCCGACTGCGTGTGCCCCGGCCGTTCGGCATTCGTCGAATCGGCGAGCATGCAGAGCACCCCTTCTTCGCCGATGCGCGCGAGTGCGGCAAAATCCGCCGGTCGGCCGTCGATCGGCGTTTGATCGAATTTGAAATCTCCGGTGTGGAAAATCGTTCCGCTCGGCGTACGAATCGCAAGCGAACATGCACCGGCGACCGAATGATTGATATGTACGAACTCGGCTTCGATGTCGCCGTAACGGACCCGGTCACCCGGTGCGACGGCGACGAGCGGCATCTCGCCGAGTTTATGCTCGCGCGACTTCGCTTTGATAAGCGCGCCGGTGATCGCCGTCCCTACGATCGGCGTGTTCGGAAACTCATGCAAAAAGTATGGAATACCGCCGATGTGATCTTCGTGTCCGTGCGTCACTAAAACGGCACGCAGTTTGTGGACTCGTTCGCGAACGTAACTAAAATCGTTAATGACGATATCGACGCCGAACATCTCCTCGTCGGGAAACATCAGCCCGCAATCGACGACGACCAGGTCGTCGTTCGTTTCGATAACCGTCATGTTGCGGCCGATCTCGCCGCATCCGCCGAGCGGAACGACGCGAACGAACGGCTCCTTGGGAGCCTTTGGAACGGAGATACTCTGGGTTTTCAATATCGGGCCTTTACATCGGCTGTTTGCGTGGGAATGAGGGGCGGAGGAACGCCCATGGGTTATCGATACTATATCACGCTCGCGCTACTAGCCGCGACCCTGCTCGGAAGCGCCCACCACCCAACGCGCCGCCCGAAAGCTGCGGCGAGCGCGGCACCGCGGGCGGAAAGTCTCTATTCCTGGCACGCCCTGCGGCGAACGCGCGATATCCTCGTCCTTCACCTACTCGAGTTGCGTCGAGAGCGGCTGGGGCGGCTCGAAAGGCTCCTGCGAGCGGGGACGCCGATCGGCTGCCTGCTCGACGATCCGCTCCTCTCGGCAAGAACCGAGCCGTCGCCCGCCAATAGTCGCAGCCATGACAACTGCACCACCTCCTCAAGAGAACGCGGGGCTCACCAGCCTCGTGGAAACCATCGTCGCCCCGACGAGCGCCTTCGACCGCCTCGCCGAGAAGCAAACCTGGGGTTGGGCGTTCATCGCCTCCTCGATCCTCACGATCGTCGCCGCGCTGGCGAGCGGACCCGTCCAGCGGCATATCGCTCGCTTGATGACCGAGCAAAGCATAGCCGCAACATCAACCGCGCAGCAAGCCGCCGCAAAAACCGGTGCGGCAATCGGCATGAAAATCTCGGAGGTCGCCTGGGTATTCTCCCCGCTCGGCATCCTGTTCATGGTATTGATCGCAACCGTCATCCTCCTCATTTGCAATGCCGTACTTGGCGGGAAAGCAAGCTTCAAGCAACTCTGGTGCGCGACGATGAATGTCTCGATCGTCTTCGCGATCGGCTCGCTCGTGGGCTCCATTTTGCTTGCCGTGCGCGGCCCCGATGCATTTACCGGCGTGATGGATATCTATCGCAATTCGCTCTCGCTCGCGGCGATTATCCCGTCGGCGAACATCAAGTTGATTGCCTTCCTTGCCGCGTTCACCCCGTTCACGCTCTGGCAACTTTGGCTCAATTCCCTGCTCATGCAGCGCATCGCGCGCCTGGCGGCACCTAGGGCCTGGGCAGCTGCCCTTGTGGTGTTCCTCATCCCCGCGCTCATCGGTGCGGCATTCGCCCGTCTCCCTCCAGCCGCGAGCGGCGGCACGCCCCCGACGACGAGCACCTCGGCAAGCCCGTAGCCGCCACCTGAAACTTTTTCCCACCGAACCCGTAGTAGGCGACGTATGCGTCGCCTACTTTTCGTTTGGATATCCGCTCCGGCGTTGTTCGCCGGAGCGCTCTTCGCCGGTTCCACCGGCGCAGCCCCGCAACCGCTCGACCTGAAAGAAGCGGTCGCTTACGCGCTCGCGCACAACTCCACGGTCGCCGCATCGGCGGCCGCGGTCGCGGCGGCGCGCTCGTCGTTCGCTACGCAGAAAACGCAAAATCTACCGACCGCCGGCGCTTCGCTCAACAACATCATGTCGAAGAGCTCGAATTACGGCGGTGCGTACGCGGTCATCGGCGCGCAACAACAGAGCGTTTTCAGCCAAAACACCGCACAGCTGCAGGCACAGTACACGTTAACGACCGGCGGACTCGCCGGCATTCAGCTCGCCGTTTCGAAAGCGAACCTCGAACAGGCAAAAGCGAATCTCCGCAATGCCCAGGCGCAGGTGGCAACCTCGGTAACCAACGCGTACAACACCGTCGTCCAAGATAGAGAGATGGTGAGCGTCGATCGCGGCGATCTCACATATCAGCGCTTGCTGCTGCAAAATGCTCGCGTGAAAGAGCGCGCCGGGGTCGCCGCCGGAGTCGACGTCCTCACGGCGCGGGTGGCCGTCGCGCGCAGCGAATCGACGCTGGTCGCGGCTCGCGCAAATGTCGCAAACGCCCTCGACGCTCTCTGTCAAAGCGTCGGCGCTCCGCTCGGAACGCCGTTTGCACTGCCGAAGCAACTCCCCATGCCGCCGCTTCCGGCGATGTCGATGGGAAAAATCGAACGGATCGCCTTGGCGAACCGCGCCGATATCGCGAGCGCCCGCGACGCCCTGCGGGTCGCCGACCTCAACCGCAAGAGCTGGCTGCCGCAGCTCTTCCCGCAGATACAACTCTCGGCCGCAGTCGGGAACCAATTCTCGCCGACCAATGCCGTTTTCACGCAACAACAGCTCGATAACGAGTATGCCGCCGGCCTGATCCCCAGTAAGATTCTCGTTCCGCGCGGCACGCCCGGCTTCTGGCAGATTCAGGCGGTATCGAGCTTCAATCTCCCACTCGTCGATTACGGTGCGCGCCGACTCTCGCGCGTGAACTATGAGGCCGCCGTCAAGAGCGCCAAACTCGCTCTCGTAAACGCGAAGCTCGTCGCCCTGAGCGACGTACGCAGCGCCTATCGAGCGGCGAAGGCGGCGATCGCGCAGGTCGGCTTTGCACGCCAAGAAGCTCGCTTGGGTATCGAAAGCGCGCACATCAAACAGCTTCAGTATCGAGCGGGTGTCGCCGCCCTCTCCGATGTCGTTCAAGCGCAGCAAACCTCGATCTCGGCGCAAAACGACCTCATTGCCGCCCGCGTCGCCTACGTCAACGCACTCGTTCGCTTGCGAACCTCCATGGGTATCTTCTCTCCGACGAGCGCCGTCGCCGACCTTCACTAAGGAGCACTATGAATAAGAACGCCCGGATTATCGTTATCGCCGCGATCGTCGTGATTCTTCTCGTCGGATTGGCGCTTGCGTTCCGTCCCCATACAAACAACTCCGTCGCCGTTAAAACGGTGAAAATCGAACCGACGACCTTCGTGGTGAAGCTTCCCGAAAACGGCACCGTGATGCATCCGCACATGGAGACGATCCCGGCATTAGTCGGCGGAAATCTCGCGACCATCGACGTGAAGGCAGGCAGCCGCGTCCGGGCCGGCGAGGTGCTCGCGACCATCGAGAACCCCTCGCTCGATGCCAATGCCGCCGGAGCACTCGCAGATTATCAGAGTTCGGTTGCAAACGTAAAAACGGCGGCGATTCAAGAGCGCAATGCTCGCGTGCAGTATCAGGCCGGGGTCGATACGGCGCGCAGCAGTCTCGATGAGGCCCGTCGTGTCCTCAAAGCCGACGAAACGCTCTATGCCGACAAAGCGATTCCGCGCAGCCAGCTCGATGCCGACCGCGCGAAGGAGGAACAGGCAAAGGTTGCTTACGATCAATCCGTGGAGCAACTGAAACTCGGCGCGGTGACCGGATACGGCACGAGCTCGGTGCAAGCGGCGAAAGCGCAGGCTTTGAAAGCGAAGATCCTCAACGATCAAGCGCAGCAGCAACTCGGCTTCGAACGTATCGTCGCGCCGTTCGACGGTATTATTCAAAGCGTCGCCGCGCGTCCCACCGACGCCAACCGGACGATCCTCCCGGGCGATGCCGTCTCGGCGGGGCAAGCGATGTTTACCATCGCCGAAGGAAGCGCCTATATCGTGCAGGCGCAGGTCGACGAGCAAGATGTCCATGCGATAAAACTGGGGATGCCCGTCAACGTAACGAGCGAGGATTTTCCAAACGTCACCTTGCGCGGACACATCGAGCGCATCTCCCCGATCGCGACGCGCTCCACCGACGCCGGATCGACCGCCCGCGAGGTGTTAACCACGGTTGCTCTCGACGAAAGCAATCCGGTCCTCCGCGACGGCATGACCGCGAACGTCGATATTCTCACTACCAGCATTCCTCACGCCCTCGTCGTTCCGACGGCGGCGATCGTTCGCGTGAAAAAACAAACGAAGGTGTGGCTCGTCCGCAACGGCAAGGCGCATGAAGTGCCGATCGTTCTCGGCAAGAGCAACGACGTGCAGAGCGTCGTTCGCTCGGGGCTGACCGCCGGCGACACCATCGTTGCAAACGCCTTACCCAGCATTCATGAGGGAATGCGCATCCTCCCGATTCCGCAGAGCAGCCCCTCGGGTACTCCGTGAGCGTACTCGCGGCCTACGTCGAAGAAGCCCTCGCCTCGCTCTGGCGCAATCGCCTTCGTTCGGCGCTCTCGCTGCTCGGCACGATTATCGGCATCGCTTCGACGATCGCCGTTTTGGGCTTAAGCCAAGCGGGTGCTCGCGGCTTAGAGCGGTCACTTGGAAACGCCGATTCGGTCGGGTGGGTCGTTTTCGTCGATCGTTCCTCGGACAATCCACTCGCAGCGACGCTCTATTATCGCGACGTCGCCCGCTTCGTTGCCCGGAGTAACGGCGCGGTCGCCTCGGCCTACCCCGGATATTTCGGTCGGCCGTTCCCCGTCAACGTCGGCGGGAAAACCCATTATCCGCAACTCCATGGCACCGATAAGGGCGATAACGCCATGGTCATCCTCGAAGGCAGAAGACTCGACCACAACGACGTTCTGGCCTCGGCAAATGTGGCAATGATATCGAAGGAAGCGCGCGACACGCTCTTCCCGCATGAAGATCCCGTCGGCAGAAGCATATCGGTCGGCAACGCTCGCCTGCGGATCGTCGGCGTCTTCGATGCGACGGGAAGCTTACTGAGCAGTGCGGTCGGCGATGCGATCTACGTTCCTTACACGACGATGCATCGAATCGCTCCCGGTCCGATCGACGGTATCATTTTTTATTCTGCACCGGGCGTTCCATCGAAGCAGGTCAGCGCCGCAGCGATCGCCGCTTTACAGAGCATTCACGGACCCCACGCGAAATACACGGTGCAAGATCAGGCAAAATCGCTCGGCATTTTCTCGCATGTTCTCGGCGGTATCGGTATCGGCATCACGCTCATCGGCGGCATCGCCCTCTGCGTCGCCGGCATCGGCATCATGAATATCATGCTGGTTTCGGTGAACGAACGAACCCGCGAGATCGGCATCCGCAAATCGATCGGCGCGAGCTCCGGCGATATCTCGCTGCAATTTTTGATCGAAGCGACGATTCTCTCGATTATCGGCGGCGCGATCGGCACGATCTTCGGCGTGCTCGTCGTGTTCGGACTCCAGGGCAGTATCGTCCACTTTGCCGGCAGCGCGCCGGTTCCGTGGGCGCTGGTGCTCTCGATCGCCGCATTTTTCACGCTCGGCATCGGCATCGGTTTCGGCGCCTATCCGGCGATTCGCGCCGGAAAGCTCGACCCGGTGATCGCGTTGCGGAGCTGACATGGTCGATTATATTCGCGAAACGCTCGAACTCATGCAAGCGAACCTCACCCGCACGGTGCTGACGCTCGTCGGGCTCGTCGTCGGGGTCGCCGCGATCATCTCGATCCAGGTCGCCGCCGCCGGAATGGCAGCAGCAGTCAACGGCGCATTTCGCGGTATCAACATGAACACGTTCTTCATCTTCCCGAAATCGACGCAGGGTAGCACGCAGCGCGCCAATCTCGGCCTCTCCGATCTTACGCTGCTCGAACAGAGCGTCCCGGGCGTGGAGACCGCTATTCCGTTCGGACAAACGCGTACTATCATCAACGCCGGCCACCAACACGTCATGCTGAAATTCGGCGGCGAGTCTTATCGTCGGTTCAGCACCGCGCCCGTCGTCGCCGGGCATGCGATCGCGCGCGCCGACGTCGAGCACGCAACCCCCGTTTGCGTGCTCTCCTCAAAAGCCTACGAGCGGCTCTTCCCTCACGCGGCGGACCCGGAGACGGTCCTCGGACAGTCGGTCTACGTCGGCCCCAAGCGCTACGTCGTCGTCGGCGTGCTCGGCCCGGCGACGCTCTCGACGGCATCGTTGGGAATCGACATCAATAACGATGTCGTTATTCCCTACACTACGTTCTACAACGACTATCAGCGCGGACGCCCGCTCTTCGGCATACAAGTTCTGGGCAGCCGCGACGCGGACTTAGCGACGTTGGAAGCAAATGCAAAACGCGTGCTCTCCGACGCGCATGGCGGATCGATCTACCAGACCTTCGATTTCGGTTTCTTCACCAAACAGATCGACGGCTTCTTCGGCGTCGTCGGCACGGTCGTCAGTGCGATCGGCGCGATCTCGCTCTTGGTCGCCGGCATCGGCATTATGAACATTCTCTTCGTATCGGTCAGCGAGCGCACGCGTGAGATCGGCATCCGACGCGCGATCGGGGCATCGCGAGCGACGATCCTCATCCAATTTTTCGTCGAAGCGTTCGTGCTTGCGTTCAGCGGTTCGTTGGTCGGTATGCTCGCCGGACTAGGCATCGGTGAACTCGCACAACAAATATTCATCGCCCGTATCTCCGGAACGATCGCCGCCCTTCCCTGGACGCAGGCAATATTGCTCGCAACGCTCTTTGCCACGGTCGTTACCCTCCTCTTCGGCACGCTGCCCGCGATCCGCGCGGCATCGGTCGATCCCATCGAGGCCTTACGTTATGAATGACATCGCGATCGATCTTCAAGAGATCGTCAAAACCTATAAGACGGGCACGATTGAAGTACAGGCGTTGCGCGGCGTCTCGCTGCGCATCGAGCGCGGCGAGTACGTCGCGATCATGGGCCCGTCGGGATCGGGAAAATCGACCCTTATGAACGTCATCGGATGCCTCGACCGACCGACCTCGGGCAACTACCGACTCGACGGAATCGACGTTTCCGCCCTCGACGACCGCGCGCTAGCAAAAATTCGCTTGGAAAAACTCGGCTTCATCTTCCAAGGCTTCAACCTTCTCCCGCGAACCGATGCGATGAAGAACGTTTCGTTGCCGCTCTTCTATGCGAAGGTCTCGCCGAAAGAGCGCCGGGAACGCGCGACGCGCGCGCTCGTTGAGGTCGGGCTCGGAGATCGCGCGCACCATCGCCCCAGCGAACTCTCAGGCGGACAGCAGCAGCGCGTCGCGATCGCGCGCGCGCTGATCAACAATCCCGCGGTCCTGCTCGCCGACGAGCCGACCGGCAATCTCGACACCACGACGAGCGAGGAGATTCTCGGGCTCTTCGAAACCCTCCATCGCTCCGGACGCACGATCGTGATCGTGACGCACGACGAGGAGGTCGCCGAACGCGCGAAGCGCATCGTGCGCCTTCGCGACGGATTGATTCTCTCCGACACGCCGACGGAGCGCGGGCACTTTTTAGAAGGTTCCGTCGTTCCTCAAGAGGCAACCCCTCAATCGTAACGAGCCTTCTCCGCAGCATGGAGTATATGCAACTGTGAAACAACGCGTTCTTCCCACTCTCATTATCGCGCTCGTCGGCGCGAGCGTCGGCAGCTTCCTGATGATGCTCTACGCCAGCACGCATTTCGCCGGCGTCGCCGGGCCGAACCACTCGCTTCCCGCGGTCTCCGCAGCTCCGCTCCAAGGCATCAGCGACCAAGATCGCATCGTCTCGGCGGTCAAGCGGACGAAACCCTCGGTCGTCGCGATTCAACTCGATGTCAACGGCCAGCGCGTCGTGCCGTTCTTCCAAGGCTTCTTCGGCCAGGGCGGCCCTGGCGTCGAGGAGCCCTACAAAGGGAAGGCATCGGGCTCGGGCTTCGTCTACGACACGAAGGGCGATATCGTGACCAACGCACACGTCGTCACCCCGCCGCAGGGTGGCAACATCACCAAACTCACGGTGGTCTTTGCCGACGGGGATCACGTACCGGCGCACGTCGTCGCCGAGAACATCGGCGCCGATCTCGCGATCATTCGGGTCGACGGCTACAAGAAGCTTCCCCCTCCGCTGCAGTTCGCGAACTTCGACCGCGTCGAGCAGGGGCAATGGGCGATCGCAATCGGCGAGCCGCTCGAACTCCAGCAGACCGTTACGCTCGGCATCGTTTCGGCCTTCAACCGCAACGAACCGATTCAGAACGACAGCGGTCAGACGATCGATTTCAAAGGCCTGCTCCAGACCTCGGCGCCGATCAACCCCGGAAACTCCGGCGGTCCGCTCATCGACGACCACGGCAAAGTGATCGGGATTAACCAGTCGACCGTGAAGTCCGCCTACGCCCAAGGCATCGGCTTTGCAATTCCGGCAAATACGGTTCAGCGCGTCGTCGCCGAGATGCTCGTCCACCCCGGCATCACCCAGGGAACCAACGAGGGCTATATGGGGATCCAGATGGCCGATCTCACCCCGGGCTTACGGAACCAGATCGGCTATGCCTCCGGTCCCAACGGCATCGCGATCATCGCCGTCGTCCCCGGTTCACCGGCCGATAAAGCGGGGCTCGAGCCCGGGGATGTGATCCTTCAGGTCGACGGAAAGAGCTTCACCAAGACCCAAGATTTGGTGAAATATATCGCCGCCAAGAAGCCGGGAACCGTCGTCCGGATCGATCTCTGGGCGCAGGGCCTCAAGAAGTTCGCCGCCGTAACGCTGACGGAGCGGCCGGCGACCGCGGGAACGGTTCCCTAACCTACAACCCGCCGCGCTCGGGGACGAGCGCAACCCCAAAGGGGCTACCTGCTGTTACAAGGAGCGGAACAAATTGCCGCTCCTTGTTGTATTATGGGGCAGGCAACCAAGCCCGAATTCGTTCGTAAGCGGCAAGGCGTCGTCGAACGATCGAAGCGTCGCCGGATCGTCGCGACGCGCACACCAACCTCGAATGTGCGCGCGCCTCGGCTCGACCGCTCGATCGCCCGATCAAGCTGGTCCAGGGCGCGCTCGGGGTTCACATCACATCAACGAGGTAAAACTTCATGGCTAAAGTGGTCGGAATCGACCTCGGCACGACCAACTCGGTCGTCGCCGTAATGGAGGGCAACTCGCCCACCGTTATCGCAAACTCGGAAGGCTCGCGTACGACTCCGTCGGTCGTGGCTTTCTCGAAGACCGGCGAGCGTCTCGTCGGACAACTCGCAAAGCGCCAAGCAGTCACCAATCCCGAGCGTACGATCTCTTCGATCAAACGCCACATGGGTGAGGGCGACTATCGCGTCAAGATCGACGGCAAGGATTATACCCCGCAAGAGATCTCGGCGATGGTTTTGCAAAAGCTCGTCAATGACGCGAGCAACTATCTCGGCGAACGTGTCACCCAAGCGGTGATTACGGTACCCGCCTATTTCAACGACGCGCAGCGTCAAGCAACCAAAGATGCGGGCAAGATTGCCGGCCTCGAAGTGCTGCGTATCATCAACGAACCGACCGCAGCGGCGCTGGCCTACGGACTCGACAAAAAGGGCAACGAAACGATCCTGGTATGGGATCTCGGCGGCGGTACCTTCGACGTCTCCATCCTCGAAGTCGGGGACGGCGTCTTTGAAGTGAAATCGACCAACGGCGACACCCGTCTCGGCGGCGACGATTACGATCATCGCGTCGTGGAATGGATCGTCGGCGAATTCCGCAAAGATCAGGGAATCGATCTCTCCAAGGATAAGCAGGCGATGCAACGCCTCACCGAGGCCGCGGAAAAAGCGAAGATCGAACTCTCGGCGGTCGTGCAAACGACGATCAACCTCCCGTTTATCACTGCCGATGCCGAAGGGCCCAAGCATCTCGAGTACACGCTGACGCGCGCGAAGTTCGAAGAGATCACGAGCGATCTGACCGATCGCTGCATCAATCCGTTCAAGAGCGCAATCGCCGATGCAAAGATCGACATCTCGCAGATCGACGAAGTGGTGATGGTCGGCGGTTCGACCCGCATGCCCGTCATTCTCGAACTCGTCCGTAAGCTCACCGGCAAGGACCCCAACCTCACCGTCAACCCCGACGAAGTCGTCGCGGTCGGTGCGGCGATTCAAGCCGGCGTTCTCTCGGGCGAAGTCCGCGATGTCGTGCTTCTCGACGTCACCCCGCTTTCGCTGGGTCTCGAGACGATGGGCGGCGTCATGACGACGCTGATCGAGCGGAACACGACGATCCCGACGAAGAAATCGCAAGTCTTCACCACTGCGGAGGACGGCCAAACGAGTGTGGATATCCACATTCTCCAAGGCGAGCGTCCGATGGCCGGCGACAACAAGACCTTGGGTCGCTTCCGGCTCGAAGGGCTGCCGCCGGCACCCCGCGGCGTACCGCAGATCGAAGTCACCTTCAACATCGATGCCAACGGCATCGTCAACGTCGGTGCAAAAGATCTCGGGACGGGTAAGGAACAGCAGATCACGATCACCGCATCGACCAACCTCAACAAAGAGGAAGTCGAGCGGATGGTCAAGGACGCCGAACTGCAAGCGGCCGCCGACAAGGCGAAGCGCGAGGAGGCGGAGGTCCGTAATACCGCATCGAGCTTGATTTACTCGACGGAGAAATCGCTCAAAGAGGTCGGAGAGAAACTCGACACAACCGCGCGCGGTGAAGTCGAGAGCGCTCTGGACGAATTGAAGAAGCTCAGCGAGAACGGCGCCGCGGCCGAGATCAAGGCTGCGATCGAGAAATTGCAGAGCGCAAGCTACAAAATGGCCGAGCTGCTCTACAAGAGCACCGGAGCGTCGCCCGACGGCGAAACCGCCGGTGCCGAGTCCGCGAACGGTCAGGCATCCAACGGTGCGGCGCACGCCACGCCCGACGATGTCATCGACGCCGATTTCAAGGAAGCGAAGTAGCCTCCGGCACACGCGGGTGGAGTGAGGGCGGGCCGTACGCGGCGACCGCCCTCACCTCCCGCCTTCTTTTCATGCGCTCAACATTATAATAAAGAAGTAGAGATAGACGCACCTATGGATAACGATCTGCTCAACGATCCCGTCGACGCCACCGAAGAAGGCGCGCAACCGGAGAGCGAGCTCTCCAAGGCCAACGCCCGCGCCGACGAAAATTACAATAAGTTTCTGCTCGCCATGGCCGATTTCGAAAATTACAAACGACGCGTGCAGCGCGATATCGAGCAACGCATCGTCGAGCATCGCCGTCGCCTTTTTGGGCGCTTACTTCCGGTACTCGACAATCTCGAACGCGCCCTTGCGGTTCCCGCCGGCGGCGAGGCGCTTCGCAGCGGAGTTGAAGGCACGTTGCGCGGCTTCGAGGCCGTGCTTTCCTCCGAAGGCATCAGCGCCGTCGACGTCAAGGGGCAACCCTTCGATCCTCACGTTGCCGAGGCGATCGGAACGGTCGTCGCGACCGATGGCCAGGCTGACGATACCGTCGTCGAAGTCGCGGAGAAAGGATATCGCCTCGGCGACGATCTCCTCCGACCGGCGAAAGTGCTCGTTGCGAAACATCAATGAATTACAAGGACTACTACGCCGTTCTCGGCGTGCCGAAGGGCGCTCCCGAGAAGGACATCAAGTCCGCTTATCGCCGCCTCGCACGCAAATGGCACCCCGACGCTAACCCCGGCAACGCCAAGGCTGCCGAAGAAAAATTCAAAGAGATATCCGAAGCCTACGAGGTTCTCGGCGACAGCGATAAGCGACGGAAATACGACGCGCTCGGGAGCGATTGGCAGCAAGCAGCCCGCCAGGCGGAGCAGCAGCGGCGCTATCGGACGCAGCAGAACGCTACGCAGTTCGACTTCGGGTTCGGTCCCAATGCAGGTGCAGGTGCCGGCACGAGCGGGTTTTCGGATTTCTTCGATATGTTTTTCTCCGGCGTCGGTCGGCGCGGGCCGACCGGCCCGGCCCCGGCCGCCGCTCGCGGGCAGGACATGGAAACGACGATCGAGCTTTCGCTGCACGATATCTACGAAGGCGGCAAAAAATCGATCTCGCTACAACTCGAAGATAGTTGCCCGCGCTGCCGCGGCACCGGGACGGAGAACGGTCGCCTCTGCGTAGCCTGCCACGGAACGGGGCATACGCTCACGACGAAAAAGTTCGAAATCTCGATTCCACGCGGCATCGGCGACGGTCAACGCATCCGTCTTGCGGGTCAAGGCGGCGCGGGCACCGGTGGTGCGCCCAACGGCGACCTCTTTCTGATCGTGAAAACCACCGAAGACGCCCGCTATAAACGCAAGGGCGACGATCTCTACGTCGATCTCCCGGTCGATCTCTACGACCTCATGTTAGGTGCCGAAGTTCAGGTGCCGACGATGGGAGGAAACGTCGCGATGACGATCCCCGAGGGAACGCAAAACAATCGGCTGCTGCGTCTAAGCGGCAAGGGCATGCCGCATGTCAAAGGCGGCGGTAACGGCGATCAGTACGTCCGTTTGATCGGACAGTTGCCGCAAAACCTCACCGACAAGGAGCGCAAACTCTTTCGCGACCTCAAAAACTTGCGCAACGGGAAGAAGTAAGCGATCCGTATGGTCGAGCTCAAAGAGATTGCGTTTACGGCCTATCCGGCCGCCGACGTTGCCGAGTTGGCGCGCTTTTACCACGATCTGCTCGGCATCGAGTTTGCCGCACCGTACGTCGAGAACGGCGTCGCCCTCTATTGCGAAGCTCGCGTCGGCAACGGGTACTTTTCGCTGATGACGACCGCCTGGATGGGCGTCGCACCGGGCAGTTCTGCTGCGATTGCCTTCGAGGTCGCCGATATCGAGTCGGCTTTCGCGACTTTACGGGCTCGGGGCGTCGCAACCGAAGAGATCCATGTGACGCCGGTCTGCAAGCTCGGTTCGTTCGCCGATCCCGAGGGCAATAAAGTGACGCTTCACGAAACGAGAACCTCGCCATGATGTCCGGACACGGGCTCATGTGGTCGAACATGTACGACCCGGAGAAACCCCGGGTGCGCCGGCGCATCGATTGGCGCCGAATACGTTCGCTCTTCTCGCCATACTGGAAGCAACAGTCGCTGGTCTTCGTTATCATCGTTTTTAGCGCGATCGTCGGCCTCGTCCCCGGGTATATGACCGCCCGGATCATCGATTCCGCCTTGCCGCACCGCAGCTTCCACGAACTCACCGTCGACGTCGGCTACATTTTGGCCGCAGCGGTCGTTTCGATGGCGCTCGGCGTCGCGCAGGGATACTTTAACTCGATGGTCGGCGAGGGGATCATGCGCGATCTGCGGACCAGCCTCGTCTCGCACCTGCACCGCATGCCGCTCTCGTTCTTTACCGCGACGAAGACCGGCGAAATCATGAATCGCGTCTCGAGTGACGTCGACAACGTCGACGGCGTGGTTACCGGTACGCTAACGACGATCGTCACCAACATCGTCATGATCTCGACGACCCTCATTGCGATGCTGATCTGGAATTGGCGGCTCGCGTTGATTTCCACGATTGTCGTGCCGTTCATGGTATTACCGCTCGGACCGGTCGGACGCAAGATGTACGACGTCCGCAAGCGAACGCGCGAACAACGCGATCGGATCGAATCGATCACACAAGAGACGCTCTCGATATCGGGAATCACGCTCATTAAATCGTTCGTGCGCGAGAAATACGAACGGTCGCGATTCTATAAGGTCGGGACCCAATTGATGGATCTCGAGATCCGTCTGGCAATGATCGGTCGTTGGTTCATCGCCTCGGTAACGGCGATGGTCGTCGTGGGGCCTGCGATCGTTTGGCTCGGCGGCGGCTGGCTCGCGCTTCAAGGCGCCCTCGACGTCGGCGTCATCGTCGCGTTTATCGGCTACATCCAAGGGCGTCTCTACGGCCCTGCGGCGGCGCTCGTCGGCATACAGGTGCAAATCGTGAGCGCGCTTGCGGTGTTCGAACGTATTTTCGATTATTTGGATATGAAGACCGAGCGTTACGACGCCCCCGACGCGATTCAGCTCGGAGAAGTTCGCGGCGACATCGTGTTCCAGAACGTATCGTTCTCCTATGAGGGGCGCGACCAAATCCTTCACGGAATCAGTTTTACGATTCCAGCGGGAAAGGTCGCGGCATTCGTCGGCCCCTCCGGCGCCGGAAAAACGACGATCACGCAATTGCTGCCGCGTTTCTACAATATTTCCGAAGGGCATATCTTCGTCGACGGGCACGATATTGCCAACGTCGGCCTCGAGTCACTTCGCGAAAATATCGGCATCGTCACCCAAGAGACCTATCTCTTCCACGATACGATTATCGCGAACCTACGCTACTCACGCCCCGATGCAACGCTCGAAGCGATCCACGAAGCCGCACGAGCCGCCAATATCCACGACTTTATCGAGACGCTGCCGCAGGGATACGAAACGGTCGTCGGCGAGCGGGGGCATAAACTTTCGGGCGGCGAGCGTCAGCGGCTCGCGATCGCTCGCGTCCTCCTAAAGAACCCGCGCATTCTCATCCTCGACGAGGCGACCTCCGCCCTCGATTCCGAGAACGAAGCGGCGATTCAGAGCGCGCTCGAGCGACTGATGCGCGGGCGGACGAGCATGGTCATCGCCCACCGTCTTTCGACGGTCGTCAACGCCGACACGATCTTTGTCATCGACGGCGGACACATCGTGGAATCCGGATCGCATGAAGAGCTCCTCGCGCGCGACGGCGTCTACGCGCGGCTCTATCGCACGCAATTTCGCGAGCGCATCCCATCGTAGGCGAGCTTTGCGAAAAGCCGGAGTTTTGTCGTACCGCCCGCGCCGCTTCGGCCCTATCCTCAGTAGCAGTGGGGTAGTCCCCTACGCCATCCTTTCAAATCGTATCAGGAGAATACCATGCGCAAGCTCGCTTTAGCTCTCGCACTCGCCTTCAGCGCCCTCACGGTCGCATCGGCCAGCGCGAACAGCACCATCGTCGTCAAAGCCAAAGATTTCCAATTCATGCCGAACGTCGTTACCTTGCATGTCGGCAAACCGCAGAAAATTACGTTCGTCGCCGTTCAGGGCGTCCACGGGATGATCGCCCCCGAAGTCGGCATCACCAAGGTCATCACGATTACCTCCAAGCCGACCACGGTTACCGTCACCCCGAAGAAGATCGGAACCTTCCCCGCACATTGCGCGATCTATTGCGGCATCGGCCACGCGCACATGATGATGACGTTCAAGGTTATCAAGTAACCCCGAACGGGATCGATGAGCCGAGAAGGGAGACGCCGAACGCGCCTCCCTTCTCGTATCTCTCGCCGTTAGTGATGATTATCGAAGGCGATGCCGGCGCGCACTTGCCCGATCGCTTGTTCGACGAGGTTAAACGCGGCGGCACGGTGCCCGCCTTTATCGCGTTGCGCGGCATTGAGCTGCGCGGCTGCACGGTTCAGCGCGCTGAGCGCCATCTGCATATGCGGCTGTCGCTCGAATGCGTAGGCAGTGACGACCGAGCCGAGAACGAGGCCGATAAAAAGCAGCGCCCCGATGCGCATGTAGCTGACGAGATGCGAACGATGTGGAAGCATGGTATGAACTCCTACGACGATGAGTGCGATATCCGTGCTCGCAAAATACCGCACCCAACGCCCTTCGTCACTAAAACCAGATGAGAG
>JBMFXH010000014.1:0-21929 GCA_049964475.1 Vulcanimicrobiaceae bacterium | reverse complement strand
CGGCGGGTTGCAGAAAAAGTCGCGCGCGGCTATTTCCCGCGACCTGTTCGGTTTAGGCTGCAGCCTTCGGGGGCTGCGGGATGTTAGAATCGGCGAGGTTATGGCTATCGAGATCGATCTCACCGGTACCCCCCCTGAGGCGGTACGCTATGCACGCAAGCCGGACTGGCTCCGCGTTAGCCTGCCCCACGGAGACGATTACGAGCGCGTCAAGGCGAAGGTCTCGGGGCTCACGCTCAACACCGTCTGCAAGGAAGCCGCCTGCCCGAACCTCGCCGAGTGCTGGGGCGCAGGCACCGCGACGATCATGATTCTCGGCGACACCTGCACGCGCGGCTGCCGCTTCTGCAACGTGAAGACCGGCAATCCGCGCGGGATCGTCGATTGGCTCGAACCGACGCGCGTCGCCGACGCGGTCGCCGACCTCGGCTGGAGATATCTCGTGCTCACGGCCGTCGATCGCGACGATCTCGCCGACGGTGGGGCACTGATTTTCGCCAATACCGTCCGTGCCATTCACGAACGCGTGCCGGGTTCGCGCGTCGAGATCCTCAGCGGCGATTATCGCGGCGACCTCACCGCACTGGAGATCGTGCTCGACGCCCGCCCCGACGTCTTCGCGCACAATCTCGAGACGGTGCGCCGACTCACTCCGCACGTTCGCGACAAGCGAGCGACCTACGACCGCTCCCTCGCAGTGCTCCGCCACGCCAAAGAGCGAGCCCCCGACCGCTATACGAAGACTTCGCTCATGCTCGGCCTCGGCGAGAGCGTCGAAGAAGTAGAAGCGGCGATGGAGGATGCCCGCGCAGCCGGCGTCGATATTTTTACGATGGGGCAATATCTTCAGCCGAGCAAGAAACATCTTCCCGTCGTTGAGTTCATCACTCCGGAGCGCTTCGCCGAGCTCGGAGCGCTCGCGCGTTCGAAAGGATTCCATCAAGTCGTGAGCAGCCCACTCTCGCGGTCCTCCTACCACGCAGAGCAGGCCTTCTCGGCGTGACCAAGTTCTTTCTCAATCGCCCGATCTTCGCAACGGTCTTCGCGCTCATCATTACGATAGCGGGTTTGATCGCTATTCCGACGCTTCCCGTCGCGCAATATCCGCAGATCAATCCACCGGTCGTTACGATCTCGGCTTTCTATCTCGGTGCCGACCCGAAGACCGTCGAGTCGGCGGTAACGATTCCGCTGGAGCAAGCGGTGAACGGCGTCCAGGGGCTCAACTACGTCTCATCGGTGAGCGCACAGGGTTCATCGTCGATCACCTGTACCTTCCACCTCGGCACCGATCTCGATATCGCCGCCGCCGACGTGCAGAATGCCATTCAAAGTGCCTTCGGACGCCTTCCCGGCACGGTAACCCAATCGGGGGTAACGGTTAGCAAGAACGCCGGCTCGTTCGTGATGGGCATGTCGCTGCTCTCGAACACCAAAAAATACGATACACTTTTCCTCAGCAATTACGCCGCACTCAACATCGTCAACGATCTCAAGCGTATCCCCGGCGTCAGCAACGTCAACATCTTCGGCGAGCGACTCTACGCGATGCGGATCTGGCTCGACCCGCACGAACTCGCCGCACGCGGGCTCACCGTCACCGACGTTCTCTCCGCGATTCAAACGCAGAATGCCGCCGTCGCCGGCGGCAGCATCGGAGCGCCGCCACAACCCGCAAACCAGCCCTACACCTACGTCGTCAGCGTTCAGGGACGCCTCACCACCCCGCAGCAGTTCCGCGATATTATCTTGCGCTCCGATCCCAACGGGGGAATAACGCGCCTCGGGGATGTCGCACGCGTCGATCTCGGCGCCGAAGATTACAGCAGCTTCCTACGTTTCGACGGGCACCAAAACGTCGTCGGCATCGGCGTGCAGCAGTATCCTTCGGCGAACGCGCTCACCGTGTCGAGCGCCGTGATCGCCGAAATGAACAAGCTGGAGAAAAAATTCCCGGCCGGCGTTCACTATCAGGTCGCATTCAGCTCGACGGCGTTCGTGCAAGAGTCGATCAAAGACGTGCTAATAACGTTGCTGATCTCGATCTTGCTCGTCATCGCGGTCATCTATCTGTTCCTACAGAATGGGCGCGCGACGTTGATCCCGGCGATAACGATACCCGTCTCGTTGATCGGGACGTTTGCCATCATGAAGCTCTTCGGGTTCTCGATTAATACGATCACGCTCTTTGGGATAACACTCGCCACCGGCTTGGTCGTCGACGACGCAATCGTCGTCATTGAAAATATCGAGCGAATCGTAAAATTACGCGGAACCGGCATTCTTGCCGGAGCCGCCGAGGCGATGGAAGAGATTCAGGGAGCCGTCGTCGCTTCATCGCTCGTGTTGTTGGCGGTCTTTATTCCCGTCGCGTTCTTCCCCGGGACGACGGGGCAGATATACAAACAATTTGCGCTCACGATCGTGGGCTCGATCTCGATCTCGCTCTTTGCCTCGCTGACGTTAGCGCCACCGCTGGCGGTGAAGTTCTTACACCTGGGGGATCGTCCGCCGCGCTTCAGCCTCTTTACTTGGTTCAATCGGCGCCTCGAACGCTTCCGCGGCTCCTATGCGCGCACGTTGCCGAGGTTGTTGAAGGTTCGCGGACGCGTCCTCACCGCATTTGCCGTGACGCTCGTGCTCGTCGTCGTGCTCTTTAAGGCGATCCCTTCAGGCTTCATCCCCGACGAGGACCAGGGCTATCTCATATGCCTCATCCAGGCACCGGAGGGCACCTCGCTGGCAGGGGAGCATGCCGTTGCCGTGCAGGTAGAGAAATATCTTCTCGCGCAGCCACAGGTCGAGCACGTCTTCAATATCGGCGGTTTTAGTTTCGGCGGTTCGACTCCGAACCGCGGCATGATGTTTATTCGCCTGAAGCCATGGAATCAGCGTCCGGGGCCATTCAATTCGGCGAGTTTTCTCTCTCTTAAATATTTCTTCCACTTTATGGCCGACGCAAAAGCGCAGATACTCGTGGTCAACCCCCCGGCAATTAGCGGTGTTGGAACGACCGCGGGATTTCAATTCGAACTCGAAAACAACGGAACGCTGACACTTCGGCAACTCGACGATGTTGCCAAAAAGATTATCGCCGCAGCGGCCAAGGACCCCAAGCTCGTTCAAGTACGAACGCAATTTGCGATTAATTCGCCGCAACTCGACGCGACCGTCGAACGGCAAAAGGCGATCTCCCTCGGCGTCCCCTTAAGCGATCTCTACGCGACGCTCGGCGTCATGCTCGGCGGCGCCTACGTGAATGATTTCACCTATCTCAATCAATCCTATCGCGTATATGTCCAGGGCGACGAGCCCTATCGCGACCGCATCGCCTCGCTGCAGAGCCTCTACACCCGCTCCGCGAGCGGCGGCATGATTCCGCTACCGGAGCTCGTAAACGTGCATCGCGTTCTCGCCGCTCCCGTTATCGACCATTACAATCTCTATCGAAACATCGAGATCACCGGGCAGGCCGCGAGCGGACATAGTTCGGGTGAGGCGATCGACGCGATGGAGCAGATCTTCAAACGGGTCGCTCCGCCGGGCGTCAGCTACGAATGGAGCGGCATCTCGCTCGAGGAGATCCACGCCGGTTCGCAGACGATCCTCCTCTTCACCCTCGGCATTATCTTCGTCTTTCTCGTGCTCGCCGCGCTTTACGAGAACTGGATCGACCCGCTGATCGTGTTGCTCGCCGTGCCGGCCGCGCTCTTTGGCGCGCTTGCGTTGATCGGACTTCGCAACCTCGTTCCGGACCTTCTCTTTAAGCTGCTGGGAATGGTCGGGGTGCCTATTCCCAACCCGTTTGGGAACATGGCTCAGAACGTGTACGTGCAGGTGGGCTACGTTATGCTCGTCGGTCTGGCGAGCAAGAACGCGATTCTTATCGTCGAGTTCGCGAACCAACAGTTGCGTGCCGGGGCGGATATCACCACGGCGGCACTTCGCGGTGCGCAGACCCGTCTTCGCCCGATTTTGATGACCTCGATCGCCTTCATCCTCGGTTCGACGCCGCTGGTTTTTGCCACCGGCGCGGGAAGCGCAGCCCGTCAGTCCATAGGTTTAGTCGTCTTCGGCGGGATGCTGCTCTCGACGTTCCTCAACCTGATGGTGACCCCGGTGCTCTACGTCGTTATTAAGAGCTTGGAGGCGCGCCTCTTCGGCGGGCCCTTCGTCGAAGCGCACGGCACGACGGCGGGCCTGGAACTCGGGGAAAATTCGACGCCTCCGCAGGGTTAAGAGAGCAGGCGGCGCCAGGGAATACGGGCCATTTAGCGCAACTTACCCCTCCAACCGGGGGACGCTTTTCCGTTTTCCGCCGGGCTCCCGATTTGGAGATGCGAATGCACAAACTTTCTCTTCGCGCGATCGCCGCAGGCGCGGCCCTCATCGCGCTAGGGCTCTCGGCGGCACCGGCCGCCGCTACAACGAGCGAAGCCTTTGCGACCAACGTGGTCGGCGGCGCAAACACCGCCATCAAGAACGCCATGAAGTCGCCGAAGGCCAAGAGCGCCGTCGGCAAGCGGACGGTCGCTCAGGTCCCCCCCGTTGAACAGCACCCCGTCGGGGGCGCGAAGGTCCAACAGGGGCTACCGACCGGTTTTACCTACACCGCCGATGCATCGATGGCGTTCCCCTACGGCAACATTGGAACCGCAAAAGGTCAATGGCTGCCCGGCGGCGTCGATCTTGTTGCCGGCTACGGGTTCAACCCGACGAGCCGCTTCATGGTCTCGATGTACCAGCTTCAGCATTACCCGTACGGCTTCAATAGCGGAACCGTACCGCTCTATTTACAGGGTTTTGCCAATCCGATCGGCTGCGTCAACCTCGATAACACTTCGACGAATGGCTGTACGCCGCAGAATATCAACGTCACCACCAAAGATACGTTCCTCTTCTTCAACTACGAGAAACTCTTCTCGATCAAATTCAATAACGGTCGCGTTCTTCCGATTGTCGTTACCCCGACCTACGTCTCGCGTTGGTCGAAAATCGGCGCCTCGACGCAGAACGACGACACCGTCCCGTTCGCCGTCAACCCGCCCGACGGCCCGATCTTCTTCAACACGAAGACGCGCTCGGCGCAGGTGTGGTCGCTCGCAGTGACGGTGCCCTTCCTTAAAACGCCGAAGATGTTCGGCACCTTCACCGTCGCGCCGGGCTGGCTGAACCATCCCAACGGCATTAACGGCGTCAACAAGGCGCAGCTCTATCAGATTCTCTATCTCGAATACACCCCCAATTCCAAAACGAAGTTTTTCTTCGAGCCGCAGAGCTCGCGCGATTATCTTCCGACCGATCCCTACGCGCAGCATCTCTTCGCCTACTTCCTCGGCGTCTCGCGTCGCTTGACGAAAAACACGTTCGTTCAGCTCCAGCTCAACAGCGGCGGGCCCTCGAACGAGACCCCCTACGGCGTCTCGGCGATCTCGTGCGCCTCGATCACGCAATGCGCGCCGGTTGTCGGCGGACTCAAAGCCACTCAAATTCAGATTCAGTTCGGCATCGGTTCGCCGAGCGTGATTCAGTTCTAAGGCAAGGATGAGAACGATGAAGATCAAGCACCTCCAACGCGCGTTCGCTTTGGTCGCCATGGCCGCGCTCGCGGCCTGCGGCGGCGGCGGAAGCAACTCCTCAACGATTCCGGCCCCCGGACCCTCGGCGGCACCGAACGTTCTCGCGCGCATCGTCGGCGTCGGCGACAGCCTCACCGCCGGGTATCAATCCGCCGGCTGGCTCGGCGCGACGAACGTCCCGAACCCGCTCCTCACGGGGACGCCCTATGCCGGCGCTCCGGCGCCCTTCGGGCAAGAGAACGGCTGGTGGTCGCTGCTCTATCAGCAGGCCCAGACGGCGCTGACCGGCGCGCCTTTTAGCCCCCTCCTGATGGCCGGTCCGACGAGCCCGCTGCCGCTCATCGCGGGGCCGGGTATCGGCAACGAACTCGTCCCGGCGAACCCCGCCCTCACCGGCGGACTCCAATTCGGCCCGCTCTACGGCACCGCGCCGGGGGCTGGTTGCAAGGCGAACGATCAAGCGGCGTATAGCCTCTCGACGGTCGCGACGACCCTGCTGAACCCGAGCGGAACGCCGATGGATCTCGGAATCCCCGGCCTCACGATCCATGAAGAGATCGCGATGCATCAGCCGCTCGTTCCCAGTTGTGCAGCGATCCCGGGCATCCCGGCCGCCGTTCAGGGCGTCGTCGGCGGCGAGAGCGAGGATTTCTGGCCCGTTCTCCACGGTTTCACGAATCTCGGCTCCTCGCTCACACCGCTCTCCGCGGCGGTCTCGCTCAAACCGACACTTGCGACCGTCTGGCTCGGCGCAAACGACCTGCTCAAGTATGCGTTTAGCGCCGGGCAGTGGCAGGGTGACGATACGACCGTTGCTCAGGTGCAGAGCGACATGACGACGATCATCAACCAGCTGAAGGCCTCCGGCGCGAAGGTCGTCGTGGCGAATATCCCCGACATCCTCGTCGCGCCGCAGTTCTTCACGGTTCAAGACCCGGCGGTTCTCACCGCCCAGCTTGCACCGACACTCCAGCCCTCCGTCTGCGACATCCAAGCGAACGCAGCATGTACGATCGAGCTCTTCGCCACCTCGCAGAGCCCGGCACTCCCGATCACGCTTCCCGAGGCGCAGAGCCTCGTGGTCGCCGTCTCCAACGCCTACGGATTGGGCGCGACGACCAGCACGCCGGGCTACCTCACGGAGACCGGCATGCTCACGACGATCGAAACGCTCGGAGGCGTTATCAAAGCGAATCCGACGCTTCTGGCAAACCCGACGGCGCTGGCTACCGCTCTCGTCGGAGCGTTGCAACTCGATCCCAGCGGCGCGGGCACCGGGCTCGGCGGATATTACTTCACGCCGGCGTGGGCCGCACAGGTACAGAGCGTCAACGATAACATCAACAACGGCATCCTCGCCGCCGCACAAGCGACGAACACGCCGCTGGTCGACACGAAGACGCTCGAAGATAATCTCTCGTGGAAGGGTGCGATCGGAAACCCCAACCCGTACTTCCTCCAAGCACTCACCATCAATCCCGGTAAGTGCTGCACACTTGGATTCGGCGGCGGCATCCTGAGCTTCGACGGCCTGCATCCCTCGGATACCGGCTACGCGCTCATCGCCAACGCGTTTATCCAGACCATCAATACCGCGTACGGCACGACGATCAACCCCGTCAGCGCGATCAACGTCTATAACGGGACCGGATACTTCTACCCCGATCCGTTCGCGCAACACTAAGACGCGGAACGCCGCAGAAAGAAGCGCCCCGCCGAGATTCGGCGGGGCGCTTCTTTTGGTTAAGGACGTTGGAGCACGAGTGCTCCGAGCGGAACGTTAGGCGTAGATTCCGCGCAAGCGAAGCGCCTTGACGACGCGGTCGATAGCGATGGAGTAGGCCGCGATGCGCAACGTCGTGTTATGCTGCTTCGCAAAATCTTGAATGAGATGGAGATTCTCGAGCAACGTATCTTCGAGCCGCTCGTTCACCTCCGACTCCTTCCAGAAATAGCCCATACGATCTTGTACCCACTCGAAGTACGAGACGGTAACGCCGCCGGCGTTGGCCATGATATCGGGGATCACGATCACGCCGCGCTCTCTGAAGATATTCGCGGCTTCAGGGGTCGTCGGGCCATTCGCGCCTTCAACGATGAGCTTCGCTTTGACGTTCGCGGCATTCTCGGCGGTAAAGACCTTCTCGAGAGCGGCCGGCACCAGCACGTCGCACGCGGCGGTTAACAACTCGCCGTTGCTGATCTTATCGCCACCTTTGAAGCCCTCGAGCGAGCGATGCTCGGCGGTATACTTCATCGCGGCGGCAACGTCGATGCCCTTATCGTTGTAATACGCTCCGGTGACATCGGAGATCCCGACGATCTTGCAGCCGCGTTCGGCGAAGAGTTTCGCAGCATACATACCGACGTTTCCGAATCCTTGGATCGCAATGCTGCTCTGTTCGGGCTTGAGGCCCATCTTTGCCATCTGATCGAGCGCACAGATCGTGACGCCGCGTCCGGTTGCCTCGACGCGTCCACGCGACCCGCCAATCTCCAGCGGTTTGCCGGTAACGACGCCGGGAACATTCTGGCGGACGTGCATCGAGTAGGTGTCCATGAACCACGCCATGATCTGCGGGGTCGTGTTGACGTCGGGGGCCGGGACATCTTTATCGGGTCCGACAACTTCGACCAGTTCGGCCGCGTAGCGGCGCGTGATACGTTCGAGTTCGTTCATCGAAAGCGTCGCCGGGTCGCAGGTGACACCGCCTTTCGCTCCGCCGAACGGCAGATCGACGACCGCGCACTTCCACGTCATCCAGAAGGCCAACGCCGTCACTTCGTCGAGCGTCACGCCGGGATGATAGCGAATGCCGCCCTTTGCTGCGCCGCGCGCAAAGCTATATTGGACGCGGTAGCCGGTGAATACCTCAAACTCTCCGGTGTCGCGTTGGAACGGAATCGAAAAAATGATCTGACGAGCCGGGTGCGTGAGGATGAGCCGCATCCCTGCATCGAGCTCGAGAATATCCGCCGCTTCCTTGAAGTACGTGATCCCGTCGCCGAAAACCGAGACATCGCGGGGCGAGGTGCTCATAGAAACCTGGTGCCTCCTAAAGACGTAATGTGCGCAAAGTGCAAACCCAATTCACGTTTGCGCTCGCTCTCAGCGGTTCCTGGAACACTTTGGTCGCACCCCGCTAGGTTTACCAAAGTAACCGCTTCCCTGAGCGCACTAAACGTTGAACCGAAAGTTGACGACATCGCCCTCCTGCATAACGTACTCTTTCCCCTCGCTACGCAGGCGACCGGCGGCCCGAATCGCATCCATGGTTTTTAGTTCGGCGTAGTCCTCGTAGCTAACGATCTCGGCGCGGATGAAGCCGCGCTCGATATCGCTATGAATCTTCCCTGCGGCCTGCGGCGCACGCGTGCCGCGCTCGATGGTCCAAGCGCGCACCTCCTGCTCGCCGGCGGTTAGGAACGTCATCAATCCGAGGGTCGCGAAGGCGGCGAGGGCCAGCTCGTCGAGCCCCCGGCGCACGATTCCCAACTCCTCGCAAAAGGCTTGCGCCTCTTCGTCGGAGAGCCCGGCGAATTCCGCCTCGATCTTTCCGCAGAGGACGACGACCTGCGCCCCTTCCTCCCGTGCAATCCGCCGAACCGCCGCCACATAGGGCCCCTCGGCGGCGATCTGGGCCTCGTCGACGTTGGCGACGTAGAGAAGCGGTTTCGCGGTAATCAGAAAACTCTCGCTCGCGACCTCCCGTTCGAGCGAGCCCTCCGGGAATGAACGCGCCGGTTTCCCCTCCTCGAGAGCCGCGGTAAGCCGAGCCGCCGCCTCGTAGGTCGGGCGCAATTTCGGGTTCGCGCGCGCCTCTCGGTCCAAGCGATCGAGGCGCTTGCGCATCGTCGAGAGATCGGCGAGCGCAAGCTCGATGGCGATGATCTCGATATCGCGCGTCGGGTCGGGCCCCCCTTCGACGTGCGTGACGTTGGCATCGTCGAAGCAGCGCACGACCATCGCGATCGCATCGGTCTCCCGGATATGGCTGAGAAAGGCGTTCCCGAGCCCCTGCCCCGTGCTCGCGCCACGGACGAGGCCGGCGATATCGACGAAGCGGACGGTCGTCGGCACGATGCGCCGAGCGCTCACGAGCCCCTGCAGCACCGCCAGGCGCTCGTCGGGGACTGCCACCTCCCCCACGTTGGGCTCGATGGTCGCGAAGGGGTAGTTCGCGGCTAACGCCTGGGCCGAGCGAGTCAGCGCATTAAAGATGGTGGATTTCCCGACGTTGGGAAGGCCGACGATACCGCAAGAGAGTGCCATGACAAGTCGGCTTCGCTTCCGCCCATGCCAGGGAAAGCCTGCTTCACGTAGGATTACTCTAGGGTATGCGCCAGATGAAGGTCGATAAACTCGGAATCGATTTGCTCACCCACGAGCCCGTTGTCATTCTCAAGGCTGTCAACGGCATGCATTTCTTGCCGATTCTGATTGGGCCGTTCGAGGCCGCAGCGATCTCGCACGTCCTCGAAGGAGGGCAGGCGCCGCGGCCGCTCTCGCACGATCTCATGCTCTCGATCGTCGAAACACTCGGTGGCACGATCGAACAGGTCGTCATTCACGATATCCGCGACTCGACGTTTTTTGCAAAACTCGTCGTACGCGCCGGCGGCGATCTCAAAGAGATCGATGCACGTCCCTCCGACGGTATTGCGCTTGCGCTACGTGCAAAAGCGCCGATCTACGTTACCGATAAGATCGTGCTTGAAGAGAGCCAGAGCGAAGGCGGAGAGGGCGACGAAGAAGATCTCTCTCGGTTCAAGAAGTTTCTCGACAATCTCAAACCGAGCGATTTCAACCGCTAACGAGTTATCGGCTTCCGTTCTGCTGCAAGACTTGGCCGTTGACCATAATTGTGTTTTTGAGCACGGTCGACGAACTCTGGAGCCAGGTTGCACCGCGCTTCACCCACACGTCGGTCTCCCGCGCGCTGATTTGAATCGGCGAGGTTCCGTTCTGCGCGGCGACCGTACCGTCGGCGGATTGTTCGACATTGACGGTGACGGTGTTGCCGTCCGGGCTTACCGTGCCGCCGGAGATCGTCGCGGCGCAATCGGTCACCGTTAAACCCAGCATCGCAATCTGTTGTTTGATCGCTCCGATCGCCTGCGCTTTGGTCGTCTTCGTACCGTTCGGCTCGCTCTCGACCCAGCGATCGGTCAACGTCTTGCTGTACCCGTCGATATCGGTGTTCTTCAGCATCGAGCATTGGTTGGAATAGGCCGCCGAAATCGCCGTAGCGATCGCCGGGGGGAGGGCAGTCGGCGCAGCGGCACGCGCGGTTTTGGCGATCGCAGCACTGAAAACAAGCCCGGCCAAAAGAATCGAAAGTCCACGAGTAAACACGAGCGTGAGGAACCTCCAAAGGAGACTGGTGCGAATCATCGTTCTTTCGTGCCGGACAGGGGCGGTTCCGCTCGGCTCGCGGTTCCCGAGGCACCCCCGAGCGCTCGCGGCGGTTCCGAGCAACACCCTAGATCGGCGTTATGCTCCGACTGACGACTCGGCTCTCGACGGCACGCCAGCGCCCACCAACGGGGGCCCAGCGCTCGATTGCATGAAGGTCGATCCTGTAATTTCGCGTTCCTTCGGTCGGTATCGCAACGGCGACATCCTCGATGATGTGGAGCGGTACCGAGAGCCCGCTTGCAGTGCCGACGACCGAAGGTGCGCTCGCACGACAGCGTTCGATCCGACCGCTCTTCGTCTGAAACCAACGCGCAAAGGTCGCTAAAATCTGCTTCCGCTTTTCAACCTTCCCGCCGAGATCGACGAAGCGATAGCTCGGTGCGAGGGTCCCCGCGTAGGCGCGAAGGTTGCCTGCCAACAAGGCGTTACACTGCGCTCGATAGAGGCTTGGGTGCATCGTCGTTACTGCGGCAAGAAGAATATGTCTGAAAATCAACATCGCAGGGTCGCCGATTCTCCTCGCGAATCTTCAGATCATGCAGACGAACGAACATGCGGATATCGGCGTTTTCGGCGGATCCGGTTTTTATTCACTTATCGAAAATGCGCGTGAGGTTTGGATCGAGACGCCCTACGGCGCCCCGAGCGATCGCGTAGCGCTCGGCGAGATCGCTGGAAAGCGCGTCGCGTTTTTACCGCGGCACGGCAAAGACCATCGCTTTCCGCCACAAGCGATCAACTATCGCGCGAACCTTTACGCGATGAAAATGCTCGGCGTCTCGCGCATCATCGCGCCGACCGCCTGCGGTTCGCTGGCCGTCCACGTCAAGCCGGGCTCGATGGTCGTCGCCGACCAAATCGTCGATCGTACGAGCGGGCGGCGCGACACCTTCTTCGACGGTCCGGTTACGACGCACGTCTCCTTCGCCGACCCCTATTGCCCGACGCTGCGAGGCATTGCGGCGAAGTCGCTGGTCGAGCTCGGTATCGAGACGCACGAACGCGGAACCGTCGTCGTGATCCAGGGACCGCGATTTTCGACGCGTGCCGAATCGAAATGGTTTCAAAGCCAGGGATGGGAGGTCATCAATATGACCCAGTATCCCGAATCCTATCTCGCTCGCGAGCTCGAGATCTGCTATGCGAACATCTCGCTGATTACCGACTATGACGTCGGACTCGAAGGCATGTCGCCGGTCTCGCATGCCGAAGTGATGAAGGTCTTTGCAAGCAATAACGAACGCGTGAAAGCCGCGCTCGGCAAGATCATCGAGCGCATCGATCTCCACGCCGATTGCTCCTGTCGCCACGCGCTCGACGGCGCGCGGGGCTAGGTCGAGCGTTCGGAATGAACCGACGCGGCACGCCCGAGGTCGATCTCGGCATCTACCTCCGCGGCCTGGGGCTGCTGCTGCGTCATCCGGCTATCGTCGTCGTTCCGCTTTTAGCCGCACTCGTTAGCGTCTTGCTCGCGCAAGTCGGACAAATCTTTACCGATCCTCTCGGCAGCGCGGGCGGCGGCATCATCAGTTTTCTCCAGCAGCTCGGCTTCGGCTTTGCCTTCGGTGTCGCAACGCTCTATGCAAACGACCTGCAACGCGGCTATCGAACGAACTTCGATAGCGTTTGGAACGAAGCGCTCGGAAAAGCCGGCGCGATTTTGATGGCAACGATCGGCTTCGTCTTCGTCATCTCGGCCGCCGCGACCGTCGGCTCGCTCTTCGGCGCGGTCGGCGTCTATGGGCTCCAACTCGTTGCGGCCTTCTTCCTCATCTACACCATACCCGCCGGAGCGATCTCCGGCCTGCCCGGGCCGTTGGCAATCGGGGCCTCGATTCGCGCGGTGCGCGAGCATTCGGCGCGCGCCATCGTACTCGCCGTGGTTTTCGTCTTCCTCTGGGGCGTTTTGCCGCAGTTGGTGATCTATCGCATGTTGACGCTCACCGCGAACCCCTTGTTGTATCAGATTATCCCGGCGGTCGTTCAGGCATTCGTTTTTGCCTATCTCGCTTTCCCGTTTGCAAAGAACTACGACGACGTTGCGCCGCGGTGATTTCGCTAACCGCCGTCGCCCCGAACAGCGATCCCCGAGATCGCCATCCGGACCAGATCGGCGACCATCGTCGGGCTAACATTCGTCCGCGCCAGACGTTGAGCGTCGTCGATCTTCTCGAAGGCTTTGAGAGCACGCGACAGATCGATCTTTTGCTCGCGGCCTTCTCCGAGATACGGCGCCGCAACGGCATCTTTCAAGAGCGTTTTTATCGCAAGCAACCCTTCATCTAAACTTTCGCGGGTCGCCCAGTTCGTGGCGGGCGTCGCACCGGCGATCGCCTCATCGAACCACCGCGCGATAACGGCATGCGGAGCCTCCGCATCGAGATCGAGCAACTCCAACGCGCGCGTCAGGCTCCCGCGCGCGCGTGCGAGCACCCGTTCGACGGCCTCATACGGGAAACCGCGCCCGACGAGCAAGCGCGTCATTTCGTCGCGAGAGAGCGGACCGACACGTAGTTGCGTGAGACGTGAGCGGATCGTGCCGAGTATCGCAGCGGGCGTCGAACTCGTCAAAAGAAGGGTGACGCCCGTCGGGGGCTCTTCGAAAAATTTTAGCAACGCATTCGCGGCCGCCGGCGAAGCGAACTCGACGTCGGCGAGCAAAAGCACGCGCCGACCGCCGGAGTACGACTGCATCGCCAACTGGCGGATGAGATCGCGCGACGTCGTATCGCCGGTCGTAGCAAAACCGGCCCCGGCCGTCTCGCCGATCTTGAGCGCCCCGACGTGCTCGATGAAATCGGGATGACCGCTCTGCCCCTCGTGCCCGAAGAGCGCGCAGGAACGACAGGTTCCGCACGGGCCCAGCGCGCGCTCGCCGTTTCCCTCGCAAAGTAACGACTGCGCGAGATAGCGCGCAAAACTCTTCTTCCCGACACCGCTCGGCCCGACGAAGAGATAGCCGTGGGCGATCTCCGACTTCCGACTCCGCGTGAAGAATGCCCGCGCGGCGTCGGCACCGATCGTGGGATCGTAGCGTTCAGACACGCGTCTCCACTCCTTCAATGGCAGCGAGCGCCGCAGCAACGAGCGCTTCGCGATCCTCGCCGGCATGGAGAACGACGTGGCGCGCGCTCTCGCGCGCAATCGTCAGAAAGCCGTTGCGCACGCGCTCGTAGAAGTCGGCGCTCTCGCTCTCGAGGCGGTCGCGAGCGGAACCGCGCTCCAGAAGCCGACGGCGCGATAGCGTTGGCTCGCAATCGAGCAAAATCGTTACATCGGGGATCGCGCTACCGGCGGCAATATCGCAGAGCGAGCGCAGCAGCCCCAAATCGACCCCGCGGCCGTAGCCCTGGTAGGCAAGCGTCGAGTCGACGAAGCGATCGCAGAGGACGATCTCCCCGCGTAGCAGCGCCGGGCGGATCAAGGCGGCGACGTGTTGTGCCCGCGCGGCGTTCACCAGCATCGCCTCCGCGACCGGGTCGACGGGCGGCCCCGGCGCGAGGAAAAGGGCGCGGATGGCATCGCCGAGCGGACTTCCGCCGGGCTCCCGCGTCGTGGTAACGCGCCGTCCGCGCGCGCGCAAAGCCTCCGCGAGCCCCGCTTGCA
Organism: Vulcanimicrobiaceae bacterium; assembly: GCA_049964475.1. Classification (GTDB taxonomy): domain Bacteria; phylum Vulcanimicrobiota; class Vulcanimicrobiia; order Vulcanimicrobiales; family Vulcanimicrobiaceae; genus JABEUX01. The sequence goes on along the minus strand of JBMFXH010000014.1, from coordinate 7,325 downwards.
GGGTGCTCTTACCGCTACCTTCAATCCCTTCGATGACCGCAAACATACCGGGCGGTCTTTCGACGGGAGGTCAACCCATGTCCCTCGGCAACTCGATTTTCTCAGACGTGATCGAGTGGTTTCTCGGGCGCGCAGGCGATCGGCGACAGTATCAACGCCGAGCGGGTGCTTTTCATGTTTGGTGGCTCCCCGACGCAAGCAAACCCAGCGATCTCCGGCAAGGAATCGGTATGGAGATCTCGGCGAACGGGCTCGTTTTTATCATCCGCGACAAGATTGCGAGCAAAGAGATGAATATCGTCGTTCGCCTGCGCGAACAACGCATCCCGATTCGTTGTAAGACGATCCGCGCCGATACCGTGGAGCATAAAAACGACACGTGGAATCGTTATTCATGCGAGTTTTCGGGGATCGCCGCCGACCATTGGGACGCGGTCGTGCGTTACGTTACCGACACTCCCGAGCCCGTCGACCGTCGTACACCGGAGAACCCCGCGGCGACTCAGACCGATGACGCCTATCGTCTGTTGCCGGTCGCCATTCAGAATAAAATCGTCGCGACGCTGGTCGCTACGAAAAAACTCGACGAACCAAAGCCGGGGCAAACGCCGCTGATTAAAATATTCTATGGTGGGCTCGTCAATTCAGGCGGCAAGAAAGCGCACCGCTTTAACGTGCATAGTCGCGTTAAGGTGAAGGACGAAATGCTGGCGTACGATACGCGCTTTCTCGTCAGCGAAGAAGGCGACGTCAAACAAGCGTAGGAAGCTGGTCACCCCTCGATACGGCGCTTGCAGCGCCTACTCGGGGTGACAGAGAGCGCTTGCAGCGCCTACTCGGGGTGACAGAGAGCGCTTGCAGCGCCTACTCGGGGTGACAACGCGCAGCGGCTACTCGCGGTCTCGGAGAGAGCGCTCCCGGCGCTACTCTCCGCCGCGATAGATGCGCACGCGCCGGTTCGGTTCCAAACCGGTCGAACGCGAGTGGAGGCGATGTTTTTCGGCCATCTGGTGTTGCATGCGCCTGACGTACGATGTCTGCGGCGAGAGTTCGATCGCCTGGCTCGTCAACATCACCTGATAGATCGCTTCCTCGGCCTCGCGCATCGCGATCTCTTCGTGGTCGATCGAACCTAAGCGAAAGACGTCGCGCAGCGCCAATTGGATCTGCGTCGTCGTGTTGGTTTTAATCGCGTAGATCGGTACGTTCTCGGCGGCGATCTGTTTGAGCTTCGGTTGGCCCTTGCGCTCCAATGATTTCAGCGCGAAAACCACGTCGGCGTCATCCCAGGTTCTTGCGATCGATGCCCCTACGCGAAGGTTATGGATCGCGCGTTCGATCTTACTGCGCGAAACACCGTATGGAAAAATCGAGAGCGGACGCTGTCCCTCTTCGCGATCGAATGCAACGCCTTCGATGCTCTCGACGACTTGAGGCATCGATTCCGGTTCGGCTTCCTGGAGAATCGCCACTTCGCCCGAGGCGCCGCGCTGGCGAATCTCCGGTTGCGGCTGGTAACCGCGCAGCGTCGCATCGACGACATCGGCGACGCTTTTATGAATCGCCAATCGATCTCGGTCGTGTATCTCGACGAGCATATCGAAGGTCGGCGGCTGTTTGCGCTCGAGGACGGTCTTGCGCGTCCCGCGGCGGCGCGCCTCTTCATCGGAGAGCGTCACCGCACTAATCCCGCCGAGCAGGTCGGAGAGCGTCGGATTCATGAGGAGGTTCTCAAGCGTCTGCCCGTGCGCGGTAGCGATCAGCGTGACGCCGCGTTCGGCGATCGTGCGTGCGGCGGCAGCTTCGGCCTCCGTACCGATCTCGTCGATAACGACGACCTCCGGCATGTGGTTTTCCACCGCTTCGATCATGACGGCATGCTGGAGCGCCGGGTCGGGAACCTGCATACGCCGCGCGGTCCCGATACCCGGGTGCGGAATATCGCTGTCGCCGGCAATTTCGTTCGAACTGTCGACGATCACCACGCGTTTGCGATCCGAGGCAAGCACGCGCGCGCATTCGCGGAGCATCGTCGTTTTCCCGACGCCGGGACGACCGAGCAAGCAGATCGATTTGCCGCTTCGCAGGACGTCGAGGATGATATCGATCGTTCCATAGACCGCCCGGCCGACGCGACAGGTAAGTCCGACGATCTTGCCGGTGCGGTTCCGAATGGCGCTGATGCGATGCAAGGTCTGCTCGATGCCGGCACGATTATCGGCGCCGAACCCGGAGATGCGCGAGCAGACGTGTGCGATATCCTCCGGCGAGACCGGCGTTTCGGAGAGATAAACAAAGTCGCTCTCGAAGCGCGCCTCGGGGGCGCGGCCTAGGTCGAGAACGACTTCGATGATCGTTTCCAGGTGCGGGAGCCGCACGAGTGATTGCCGGATGGGCAGCGGGAAGATGTCGAGGAGTTGGGTCAGTTCCCAGTTTGGGGAAACGGATTCGGCTTTCAGCGCCAAGTGGCGAGCCCTCACTTCCTCCAGAAGACGTTTTTTATCGGTTATCCACAGGTCATCCTCACCCCTGCCGTCCGGGGGCCTTCGATTCGCGGAGCATCAAGGTCCACGCGATCATCCCCTCGGCGATGGCAAACTGCAGCCACATCGCCCCGGCAAACTCAAAGAAGTCGCCGACGAGCGCGAGGGTCGGGGAGAGCGAGGCAAAGAGCTTGCCGATACCCAGGCAGACGACCAGGATACCGAGACCGACGAAAAGGTAGAGTAGATAGAAGCCGAGGGTCTCCCAGAAATACCCGTCGGTCAATTTCCACGATGCGCCGATCGGATTCGAACGTTCGCCGAACACGTACGATGGTTCGAGCAACACAATTTTCGTGCCCAACCACATCATCATCGGAATCATCGTCACGGTCATCGTGAGCATTGCTGCGACAACGATCGCCGGGCTCACCGCCGCCGGCGCCGCGCCCCCGCCGCCATGCGGGAGCATCGCAAGAATGACGGGGATAAGAACGATCATCGATACGGCCCCCATCGCGAACGAGAGCCCCAGGAACGCGAGGATCAGCCAGCCCACGAGTGCCGCGATGCTCCGCGGCGTCCAGCGGAACTCCGGCATCCGCGCGCGGGCCGCCTCTCCCAAGCTCAGCAACCGGATAACAAACGAGGCGACGATAGCGAGCAGCATCGGAAGCGCGATTTGTTCGTAGAAATGCCCGATCGCCGCAGGCGAGCTCGGAGTCTTCGCGAGCGCTGCGTTCATCGGCAGCATGTAGGCCATCGCCAGCACATCGATTGCCGCGAGAATGACGAACCAGAGCGGATACTTGCGCAGGCGCGGCCACGCAAGAGCCAGCGAACGCTCGAGCAGCGGCCAGGGGCGGGCGCGTTCGCTTTGAGCCGGCTCGGCCGAAATCTGCGCGGGGGCAATCTCCGGTTCGGCGTTGGGATCGCGAAAGTGCGGGTTCTCGGCTCCGCAATTCGTGCAGCGTTCGCCGCTGACACCCGAACCGCACTGCGTACAAAAAGGCATTCCGATCCTCCAACGATCCTTAGCGAACGACGCGAATAAACTTTAGCTCGTCATCGTAGGGGCCTTGCATTTTCGTGCCGGCCCGTTTTTCCAATAACAGGTATTCGATAATCTCGGTCGTCAACTCTTCTCCCGGTGAGATTACCGGAATACCGGGCGGATAGGGCGTGATGACCTCGGCGCAAACGCGGCCCTTGCTCGTGCGAAATGGTACGAACTCGGTCTCGGCGAGAAAGGCATCGCGGGGCAGCATCCGCGTCGGCGGAATCGAGGGCAATAAGTAGCTCGAACTCTTCAGGCGCCGTTCTAAGACCCCCGACGGAGAGAAAATATCGAGCGGCCGGTCTTCGCGCGCCAACTCGCTTACGCCGCTGACGAGCGCATCGGCGGCCTCTTGCGAGGTTCCGATGGTAAAGAGCGCGAGCATATTAAACAGATCGGCGAGCTCGACTTGCACGTTGTAGCGACGGCGCAAAATCTCTTCGGCTTCGTAGCCGGTGTAACCGAGATCCTTCACGGTCACCGTTACCTTCGTCGGATCGAGATCGAAGACACCCGGCCGTCCCTGGAGTTCCTCGCCGAAGCAATAGACTTTATCGATCTCGTTCAGCCGCGCGCGGGCGTCGTTGGCGATCTCGATCGTTCGCGAGAGCAGCGCGCTCCCTTCGGTCGCCATCTGTCGCCGCGCGACGTCGAGCGAAGCGACGAGCACGAGATTCGGAGATGTCGAAAGGAAGAGCTTATAGACCGCTTTGAGACGATCGAGCCGAATGCGGTTTCCCTGTACGTGCAACATCGCCGTTTGCGAGAGCGAGCCGAGCATTTTGTGCGTCGAGTTGATACACATATCGGCCCCGGCCTGCATCGCCGAGAGCGGTAGCGCGGGATGAAAGTGAAAGTGCGGTCCCCACGCTTCATCGACGAGCAAGGGTATTCCGCGCTCGTGGGCGACCGCCGCGATCCCTTCGATATCCGCAGCAACGCCATAGTAGGTTGGGCTAACGATATACACTGCACGCGTGTCGGGGTGCGCATCGAGGGTCGCGCGCACGGTCTCGGGCGTAACGGTGTGATCCATATGGAGCGTCTGGTCGACCTCCGGCTGCATCCAGATCGGTTGCGCGCCGCTCATGATCAAGCCGCCCATCGCGCTCTTGTGCGCGTTGCGCGGCAACGCGATCTTTTCGCCGGGATTGAGCGCGGCCATCATCATGCACTGATTGCCGCTCGTCGAACCGTTAATCAGGAAAAACGATTGATCGGCGCCGTATGCCTCGGCGGCGAGCTCTTGCGCCGTTACGAGCGCCTCGGTCGGCTGTAGGAGGTCGTCGAGACCGCGAATCTGCGTGAGATCGATCGCCAGCACGTTGTCGCCGACGAATTCGCGGAACGCCGCGTCCATCCCGAGCCCTTGCTTATGCCCGGGCGTATGAAACGGAATCACGCCGGCGTCGACGTAATCCATCAACACCTGAAAATATGGCGTCTGCTGTTGATCCATCTTCGGTTTGTTGTCGACGGGCCGCTAGCGCGCGGCACCGTCGGTCGCGCTATCCGATCCGACGAGGGAGCAACGCCACAGCGTCGTGCCCGATAAGCAACGAAGCGTCCGACGGAAGATATCCGATGGGGATGTCGTGGAACCTACGGCGCGACGCATTAGGCGAGAACTTCGAAGCCCAAGCGATCGAGCATGGCGAAATCCTCCGCATCGGCGCGTCCGCCCGTCGTGAGATAATCTCCCAAGACGATGCCGCTCGCACCGCTGCGCATGCCGAGATCTTGCAGCCCGGCAAGCGTTACCTCGCGACCGCCGGCGAAGCGAATCAGGGACTGCGGAAGCGCGAGGCGCGCCATCGCTACAAAACGCAACGCCTCGCTCGGTTCGAGCAGCGAATAGGATCCAAACGGCGTACCGGGGCGCGGATTGAGAAAATTGATCGGTACTTCCTCGGGGCGAAGTTCCTGTAACGTCATCAGAAAATCGATCCGGTCCTCCACACTCTCGCCCATACCGATAATGCCGCCGCAACAGAGTTCGAGGTGATGGGCCTTCACCAGGTGCGCGGTCTTCAAGCGTTCGGCAAAGGTGTGCGTGGTGCAGACCTTCGGGAAATACCGCTCGGAGCTCTCGAGGTTGTGGTTGACTTTATCGACGCCTGCGGCTGCGAGCGCCGCGAGATGCTCTTCGGTGAGGATCCCCAGCGAAACGGCAACGGTGAGCGGGAGCTCGGCTTTGATGCGTTGCGTCGCTTCGCAGACGCGTTCGAGAACGCGTCTCGAGGGGCCGCGGACCGCGACGACGATACAAAATTCCGTCGCACCTCGCCGATGGGCATCGCGCGCCGCCGAAAGAAAGCCTTCGACATCCGAGAGCGGCTCCGGTTCGACATCGGTCGCGAAGCGTGCGCTCTGCGAACAGAAATTACAGTCTTCGGAGCAGCCGCCACGCTTCGCGTTATAGAGCACTTCGACGGCGATTCCATTACCGCAATACTCCGTGCGCACGGCGTCGGCGAGTTCGAGCAATGCGGGAACTTCCTCTGCGGGAATCTCCGCGAGTTCGCGCAGTAACGCGGCATCTGCCGGGATTCGACCGTGAATGACGCGCTCGCGAGCGCGTTCGATTGCAGGGTGCGGCACGGGTCCTCTCTACAACAAAGGAGCGATGTTGGCTCGAAGCGCCGCCGCGTCGCGCTCTACGGCGCTCGCGCTCGGCGATTCATGGGGCAGAATGCCAAGAATCTTCGTCTTTCCCTGCAAGACGCGCTCGACATCGGCGAGATAGGCCGCTTCAAGCGGCGCGTCGCAGGCGACCAAGATCGCACCGAGCACCCGAAGCGAGCGCCGCGCCGCGGCCTCGAGCGTCAGCAGCGCGTGGTTCATGCAGCCTAAACGCAGCCCGACCACCAGCACCACATCGAGTCGAGCGGCGCTCGCAAAATCGGCGAACGTTTCATCGGCGTTGAGCGGGACGAGCAGCCCGCCGGCTCCCTCGACCACGACGTCGCCTGCAATGCCGCCGATCCGTCGCGCGAGCTCGCCCGCCCCCAACGGGCTCGCTCCGGCAGCGAGCGCCGCCGAGAACGGATCGGCGGGCAGGGGAAACCGAACCAGCTCTGCAGCCTCGATCCCCGCGAGCGCACCGACTTCGGCGGCATCTCCGGGAACGCCGGGCGGCAACCCCGTCTGCACCGCCTTCAGCACGCGCGGCGAGCGCCCAAGGCTGACGAGGGCACGCGCGATCGTCGCCGTGGCACGCGTTTTCCCAACACCGGTATCGGTGCCGGTTACAAAAATGCGGACGGCGCTCACGGCGTTATCGCGCGACCTAATCGTTCGATCAGCAGATCGACGTGCTCTTTGCGATGATCGGCCCGGAGCGAGAGGCGCAACCGCGAGGAACCGCGCGGCACGGTCGGCGGTCGAATCGCCGGCGCCTCGATGCGCCCTTCGCGCAGTTTCGCCGCGACGGCAAGCGCGCGTTCCTCGCTGCCCAGCACGATCGGTACGATCGGCGAGAACTCCGCCGAGCTCGGTAGGCCAAGCGAGGCAAGCCCGGCATGGAGATGCGCGTAAACCTCGCGTAGATGGGCGCGCCGTCGTTCGCCAAGTTCACCCGCGAGCAACATCAACGCAACGCGCGCCGCCGTTGCAAGCGCCGGCGGCATCGCCGTGTCGAAGATAAAACTCCGGGCGCGATTGACGAGCAGGTCGATTGCATCGCTTGGCCCGGCAACGAAACCGCCGAAACAGCCGAAGGATTTCGAGAGCGTTCCCATTATGAGAATGCGTTCGTCGTCGACGCCGGCGGCGAGCCCCGCGCC
>JBMFXH010000013.1:0-22207 GCA_049964475.1 Vulcanimicrobiaceae bacterium | reverse complement strand
GCAGGTGTTCAGACAATGTCGGCGCTCTGCTGACAAAGTTTTCATAACTGTTATCCCGGACAGCATCCCTGGAAACCCGTTCCGGAACCGGATCGGCGCCGGTCGCGCTATCGAGCAGCGTAACGCGCTGGAGCAGCACGGTGAGTTCGCGGGTGTCGTTATTGATGCCACGCGCAGCGGGAACGAAGAAGGTGCTCGGGCGCACGCGCACGCGCAGCGTGCTCCTCGGCGGCGCTCCGGGCGAGAGGTGGATGGCGAGTTCGTGCTGCCCGGGGCCGAAGCAGCAGAGCTGCACGGGTTTCGCGCGGCCGACGCGCACCGCGAACGCCGCCGGCTCTGCCGCGAGCGCGTAGGGTGGAATCTCGACGGTCAGCAGCAGCGTGTCGACGGGTTGGGGCGGGGCCGGGACGAGCAGCGTCGCGCGGCGCGCGAGCCAGCAGCATGCATCGGTGTTGAGCGCTGCATAGACGCCGGCGCTTCCCGGCGCGAGGATGCCCGCGGGGTAGACGCTCGGTGCTGCGGCGACGCCGAGCAGCAGCGGCAGCGCGAGGCAGGGCCACAGGCACCGCTTCGCGGCTGCAACGAGGCGGCTAAACAACGGCAGCAACCCGAACCAAAACGTCGTGACGCGACGCGTTGCTCGCGCGCACATCGTCGAACCAGGCGATGCCTTCTTGGAGCAGCGTTATCGTTAGGGTGTAGGCGCCCGCGCTATCGGGCGCAGCAATGGGGATCGTCATCTCGATCGCCGCAGCGGGCGGAAGTGCGCGCGGCAACGGCGTGTGTAGCCATTGCCCCTCCCCGGCGGGGCTTCCGTCGTCCACACGGTGCCAGCGGTAGCAGATATAGACCGGGTGGGGAGGTGCGGTAACGTAGATAGCGGTACCGGTATTGGTGACTTTGACGGGCACCTCGATGGTTTGTTCGGCGATGACGGTTCTCGGGAAGAGCGCTTCAATGGCGACCGCGCACGCGTCGCGCGGAAGCGGTTCGCCGGTCGCCCATAGACGGGTTGGTTCGACGCCGGCGCGTTGGAAAAGATAGTACTGATCATGTTCGTTCGTGCGAAAGCGACTCGTGCGAAATCCTGCGGAGAGGCCGTCGAGCTGTGCGCGCGTGACCGGAAGCAGATCGTAAATCTCTTTCGTGGGGATTTCGAAGCGCTCGATGACCTGCCACGTATCGCGGTCGATCGCGCAGATCGCGGCGTTGGAGCGTTCCTGTGCGTACCTCCCGGCGCTGATCCCAACGAAAAGTACGTCGTCGACGACGGCGATGCCACGCGTGTACCCGTCGAGTTGCAAGCGGCGTTCGACATGCTGCGAGCCCGGTTCGATTTTCAGCAACTCGTGCGCGACAGAGTTGCAGATTACCCAGCCGCCGTCGATGAATCGTGGAGTATGCGGCTGCGAAAGCCCGGTAACGATCTCTTCGTTGTCGTCGAGGCGTAGCAGAAAGCCGGAGGTGCCGGCGGTGTCGTTCGACCATCCGCGATGCGTCGCAAATTTTCCGAAGACCGAGAGATACCAGAGCCCGGCGTGTTGATGCAGGCAATTGATATGCCACGAATCGTTCTCGCCCGGGGCCTCCCACGTTCGTTCGATCGATCCGTCGCGACGCACCCACGAGACGCGGTTCTGTATCGAGGAAACGATGAGGTAGTGGGTTCCTGTCCACGCGACATCGTGAGGGTCGCCAAGGCCATCGAGTCGGTAATACCGGTCGACGCCGCGTTCGTCGTAGGTGAGCAGTTCGGTGACGGTTTCGGTGGGGTCCGGGGACTTGAGCAGGCGAGCGACCCGCCCGTCGGCGATGCAGAGGCCCATCGTCGTCAGGCGATCGATTTGCGCGACGTGCCCATCGACGAGCGAGAAGAGCCCGCCCCCCTCGGTTGCGCTGCCGGATATGAGGAGAGGCGTCCCGCGGTAGCTCATGCGGGCAGCTTCGGTGCGGAGAGCGCCCGCCCATTGGCGCAGCGGCGGCCCCCTCGATACGGGCGCTGCGCGCCCTACTCGGGGTGACACAACCTCCTACTCGGGGTGACACAACCTCCTACTCGGGGTGACACAACCTCCTACTCGGGGTGACAGAGGGAGGCTACTCGGGTGACCGAGGGGGTGGCGGCGGTTGCTCGGCCCAGGTACGATGGCGGGGTATGGAACTGCGGATCGATCCCTCCGTCGTCGCGGCGTGCCGCGCGCTCGCCGCTCGCATCGCCCGCCCGGTCGAGGATTTTATCGCCGCGCACTCGACCGTGGCGGTCGAGCGCTCGGTGCTGCGCCTGCTCGGCGTCGACGGCGTGAACGCCGAGGAGGTTCCGCTCCCCAACCTGCTCGTCGATAGCCTCAGCCCCGAGCAGCGGGCGCAGGGCGTCGCGCTCGCGTTCGGGCGCGCGCTCGCCGAGACCGGGCTCGAACCCGCCGCCCTCGCCACCGCGATCGCCGCCGGGGAGACGACGCTGGGCGCCTACGCCTCCACCCCCGCCGCCGCTGCCCGTGGGGCGCTCGCGCCGTACGTCGCCCGCGCGATGGAACGCATCGCCGGCCGCCGCGAGGAGCGGCGCAGCGCGCTGGAACGCATGCCGCAGGGCGAGCCGCCGCTGCTCTACGTCATCGTCGCCAGCGGCAACATCTACGAAGACCGCACCGCCGCGGTCGCCGCCGCCGAGGCCGGCGCGCAGATCATCGCGGTCATCCGCTCGACCGGGCAGTCGCTGCTCGATTTCGTTCCCTACGGCCCCACTACCGAAGGTTTCGGCGGCACCTACGCCACGCAAGCGAACTTCGCGATCATGCGCGAAGCGCTCGATGCGATCGGCGAAAAACTCGGGCGCTACATCATGCTCACCAATTACGCCAGCGGCCTCTGCATGCCCGAGATCGCCAGCATGGCGGCGTTGGAACGGCTCGACATGCTGCTCAACGATTCGATGTACGGCATTCTCTTCCGCGATATCAACATGAAGCGCACCTTCGTCGATCAGCATTTCAGCCGCATGCTCAACGCCTATTCCGGCATCATCATCAACACCGGCGAAGATAACTATCTCACTACCGCCGACGCAGTCGAACAAGCGCCCGCGGTGCTCGCATCGCAGTTCATCAACGAAGAGTTCGCGCATCGCGCCGGAATGCCCGATAAACAGATCGGCCTCGGCGATGCCTACGAAATCGACCCCGCGCTACAAGACGGCTTTCTCTTCCAAGTCGCGCAGGCACAACTTGCGCGGCAAGTCTTCCCCGAAGCGCCGTTAAAATATATGCCGCCGACCAAGCACATGACCGGCGATATCTTCAAAGGGCACCTCATCGATGCGATGTTCAACCTCACCTCGGTGATGACCAAACAAACCATCCATCTCTGCGGCATGCTCACCGAAGCGATTCACACGCCGTTCCTGGGCGATCGCGCGCTCGCGATCGAAAACGCGCGTTACGTGATGAACACGGCGCGACATTTCGGCGACGAGATTTCGTTCAAGCCCGACGGGCGCATCGAGACGCGCGCGCGCGACGTATTGCGCGATTGTCGCGCGCTGCTCGAAAAAGTCGAAGCGCGCGGACTGATGGATTCCATCGCCGCCGGCGTCTTCGCCGACGTGAAACGCCCGCCCGATGGCGGCCGCGGTTTCGACGGCGTCTTCGCGCGCGCCGATGGCTACTACAATCCGTTCGAGGAGGCCTTACGCGCATGAGTATGGGGCAGAGCGGGCTGGTGAAACCCTACGGCGACACGCTCGATGACGGCAAGGTGCAGCTTTCGTTTACGCTGCCCATCGAGTGGAGTGAAGCCGCCGACGAAGCGGCGCGCCAACTCGTTGCGAAGATGGGTTTCGCCGACGTGCAAGTGGTGGAAGGGCGCCGCATCGCGACCGGCTTTTCGTTCTTCGTCGTTTACGGCAGCACCACGCAGAGCATCGACGCAAGCAAAATCGCCGCGCCGTCGGCGAAGGCGCACGCGATGTCGATGGAAGAGATCGACGCGCTGCTGCGCGAGCGGCTCGGGCGCAAAGTGCGCGTCGCCGGCGCCTGCATCGGCACCGACGCCCACACCGTCGGCATCGACGCGATTCTCAACATGAAGGGCTATAAAGGCGATTACGGGCTCGAACGCTACCAGATGTTCGAGACCTTCAACCTCGGCAGCCAGGTCGCGGTCGAAGAGTTCGTGCGCATCGCCAAGGAGCGGCAGATCGATGCGCTGCTCGCCTCGCAGGTCGTCACGCAGAAGGGCAGCGACGTCAAGAATTTCACCGCGCTGGTCGAATTGCTCGAGGCCGAAGAGCTGCGCGACCAGGTAGTCTTAATTTGTGGTGGACCCCGTGTAACGAACCTTATGGCCGCCGAGATGGGCTACGATGCCGGCTTCGGCCGCGGCACGCTTCCCAGCGAGGTCGCGGGCTTTATCGCGACCCGTCTCACCGAGCGCATAGAAAAAGCGCAAAGGCAGAGGTAGCAGGCGGCCCCCGCGTCGTAAAGGGGCTTCACGATGTTAGGCGACCTACTCGCGTGGTTTACCGGCAAGGAAGCGAACCGCCGGCGCTATCCGCGTAAGCGGAAGGGCTACAAAGCACAGGTATCGGCAGACGGCGGCACTACCAGAAAGGCCGCCATCGGTTTGGATATCAGCGGCGGTGGGCTCTGCTTGATCACGCAAGAACCGGTCGGTCGCGATGAATTCGAAGTTTACGCATCGATCGAATCGCGGTTGATTCGCATGCGCGCGATCGCGGTGTGGAAAGATACCGTCACGCACCAGGGCAAATCGGTTTGGCGCTACGGCATGCGTTTCACCGGCATCGCCGCCGACGATTGGGATGCGATCATTCGCTACACCACCGATAAGCCGGTCGACGAAGTTAACAAAGCGCAAGAAGAGCTCGTCACGGTGCGTTTAACGCCCGACGAAACCAGCCGCATGATTCCCGTCGCGCTGCAGAAACGTCTGTTGCAAATGCTCGTGGAGCGCCGTCGTCTTGCGCCGTTGCAAGAGAACGTGACGCCGCTGGTGCAGTATTTTTACTCCGGTCTCGCGCGTCAGGGCGACAAACTTCTGCATCGTCTCACGATTCAATCGAAGGTTGTCGGGCCCGAAGGTTCGGAGCTCTTCGAAACGCGCTTTACGTTCGACGATAAGGGCGAAACCGTCTCGATGCTCAATTAGCGCTCTGCGTCGCGCAGAGGCGCTGTTGTCACGCCGAGTAGGGTTCGATGTTGTCACGCCGAGTAGGGCGCTTTAGCGCCCGTATCGAGGCGCCGCGCGCGCATCTCGATACGCTGCCTTCGGCAGCTACTCGATGTGACAAACACTGTCACGCCGAGTAGGGCGCTTTAGCGCCCGTATCGAGGCGCCGCCCTCGCCCTCGCCCTCGCCCTCGATACGCGCTTCGCGCCACTCGGGCTGACAGAGCGCGCGCTACTCGGGCTGACAGCTTGCTGCGGCAGGCCTCGCGCTGCGGCGCTGCTAACTCCCGCCCTCTGATGATCGATGCGTCCGCGTCCCCCGCGCTCGACCCTTCGTTCGAGCAATTCTCGGAATCGATCTCCCATGCCGTCGAATCGGTCCGCAGTATCTCGGAATCGATCGCCGCGACGGCGCAGGAGCAGACCACCCTTATGGTCGCCCTCGCCGAGACCGCCGATCTGCTCTCGCGCGACTCCTGGACCACCGCCACGCGCCTTCAACAGGCGCAGACGCAAGCGCACGCTACCACCAGCGCGCTCGCCGCATCGGTGCAGGTGGTCGGCGAGCTCCTCACCTCGGTCCAGCAACTCGCCGAGCTCTCCGGGCAGACCGCCGCCGCGATGGATGAATTCGGCCGCCTGATGAGCGAGATCGGGCGAATGGCGGCGTTCGTCGAAGATGTCTCCGACGAGACGCAGCTGCTCGCGCTCAACGCCGCGATCGAAGCGGCGCGCGCCGGCAAGCATGGCCTCGGTTTCGCCGTCGTCGCCGGCGAGGTCGGCCGGCTCGCGAAAACCACCGGCGAATCGACCTCGGTGATCACCGGGCTCGTCGTCGAAGTGCGACGCGAAGCCGAAGCGACGATCTCTGCCGTCCGCGCGAGTGCCGAGCAATCGGCGGAATCGGCGCCGCTCGCGCGCGAAGCGCAAGAAGCGATCCAGCTCGTTGCCTCGCTCTCCACCGATCTCTCGCACGCCATCGACGGCGCGGTGCAAGCGAGCGGGCAACAGAGCGATCAATCGAACAAAATGATCGAGCGCACCGCCTCGCTTTCAACGATGATGGCCGAAGAAGGGCGCGAGGCGCTCGAAGCCGCCTTCGCAACTCAGCGGCTCTCGTATTACGGCGCGGAGATGGCCTATCTCTCGCGCTCGTCGGCGGTGAAACGCTCCGAAGGCGCGACGCTGCGCTGCGCGACGCTGCTGCCGCCGGAGTATCCGCCGGCGCGCGCGCTGCAATACGTGCAGCGGCGCATCGAAGAGCTCACCGCTGGGCGCCTGCGTATCGAGTTGCACATTCCCTTCGAAGGCGGCACCGAGCAAGAAGAGTTGCTGCGCGTGCGGTCGGGCGAACTCGATATCGTCAGCGTCACCACCTTCGTTGCCGGCTCGATCTCGCCGTTGGTGCAGCTCTTCGATCTGCCGTTCGTCTTCGGCACGCCCGCCGAAGCGCACGCCGTTATCGACGGGCCGTTGGGGCGCCACGTGCTGCAATCGTTCGGGCCGTTCGGGCTCACCGGGCTCGGCTTCCTCGAAAACGGCATGCGCCACTTCACGAATTCGTTGCACCCCGTCGTACAGCCCGAGGATCTCAAGCGCATGCGCGTGCGCATTCAAGATTCGGTCGTCTATCTCGCGCTCATGCACGCCTTCGGGGCGATTCCCAAAGTGATTCCGTTCGGTCGCGTTCACGATGCGCTCGTCGCCAAAGAGATCGACGCGCAGGAGAATCCGCTCGCGAATATCGTCGGCGCAAGGCTCTACGAAGGGCAGCGCTATCTCACGCTCACCGCGCACGCCTACAACACGCAGATCGTGCTCGGTAACTCCGAACGGTTGCGCCAACTCGCGCCCGAAGATCGCAAGGCGCTCTCGCAGGCCTTCGACGAGGCGCGCAGCATGCATCGCAGCATCGCCGCCGAGCAGGAAGCCGACGCGCTCGCGGAATTACAGCGCCACCTCGAAGTCCACCGTTTCTCCGATATCGAACGCGAGCAATTCATCGAGACCGCGACCTTCGTGTGGGAGCGCATGGAGCCGCTCTTCCCGCCCGATATCTACCAGGCGCTGCTCTCGCGCGAACTCCACACGTGGAGCAATCCGCGCGTGACGATCGACGCACGGCATACGCGCGCGTTCTCTGTCGACGAAGTGATTCACGCGATCGACACCTCGGTGGCGGTGGTGCGCAACTCCGCCGGCCGGATCGGCAAGAACGCGCAGACCGAGATCGTCAGTTCGCTGCGCAGCCTCGCCGGGCAGTCGCACGGCATGTCCGAGACGAGCAACGGCCTCGCCGATCGCTTCGCGTCGCTCGGCGAACGCTGCGCGCAGGCGCAAGCGCAGCTCGGCGATGCCGATCGCATCGTCGAACGACTCTTCGCAACGATCGATGCGCTGGCGACGATGGCGATGCAGAGCCGCGACGCGCTTGGGAAGTTCGCGAAGTCGATGAACCAGATCGTCGATATCGTCGGGCTGGTGCGCGCGGTCTCCGATAAAACCAATCTGCTCGCGCTCAACGCCGCGATCGAAGCGGCGCGCGCCGGCGAACACGGGCGCGGTTTCTCCGTCGTCGCAACCGAAGTGCGGAAACTCGCCGATAAGACGAAATCCTCGACCCAAGAGATTCGCGCGGTGCTCGCCGATCTCGATAAGCGCAGCAAAGCGACCGCCGGCGCGATCGCGTCTGACGTCAGCAAAGCCGAGGCGAGCGGCCGACACGCGCGCGCGGCGCAAGCGGCGTTTGAAAAAATCGGCGGTTTCGTCGCCGCCGCGAACACCACGCTCGGCGATGCCGAACGCGAATCGCGCGCCGCGGCGCAACGCGCGTATGCGATGTACGGCGACTACATGCAGATGGCCGAACTCATTCACGAATACGCCAACGAGTGCTCCGAGGCGATCGAGACCGCGGATCGGCTCGAGCGCGAGCGCAACCGGCTCTTCGCATCGGCGCGGTAAGCGATGTCGCTGCGCTTCGGGCAGAGCGGCGACGCGCTCGTCGGCATCGACGAAAACGGGACGGTCGTTCTCTGGAATAGCGCCGCGGTCGCGCTGCTCGGTCGCTCGGAGGCCGACGCGCTCGGGCGTCCGTGCCACGAAGTGCTCGCCGGGCGAACGCCCTCGGGTTCGCATCTCTGCATGCCGGGCTGCGCGATTCAGAAAAGCTGCGCGCAGTTTCGCGCACCGCGCCGCTTCGAGATCGTCATCGCCCACCCCGACGGAACCGATCTCTGGCTCGACGCCGTCACCTGCGTCGTCGCCGACGAACGCGGGCGGCCGGTCGCCCTGCACCTGCTCTGCGAGAGCGTCGCCGCGCGCCACCTCAAACGCATCGCCGATGGCATGAAACGCGACCGGGCGCCGAGCCCGCAGCAACCAACGCTCCCCGCCGTTGCGCTGACGGGGCGCGAGCGCGACGTGCTGCGCCTGCTCGCGCGGGGGCTGCGCACCGCCGGAATCGCCGAGGAGCTCCAACTCGCGCCGGCGACCGTCCGCAATCATATCGGCAACCTGCTGCAGAAGCTCGGCGCCCACTCGCGCGCCGAGGCGGTCGTGCTCGGACTCCAGCGCGGACTAGTGCATTTGACCTAGTAGATTCGGTATTCTCGTCTCTGGTCGCTCGCCCGTCGATCCCGTACATTCGAATCGAATGAGCGTTCGATAGAACGCTCCGATCCGCAAAAGAGGGGGAGCGCGAGCGGTGCAGGCCTACGATCAACGGTTCCAAGAGGTTCTCGATTGCGCCGAATCGCTCTTCGCTCGGCAAGGCTTCCACGCCACGAGCATGCGCGATATCGCGCGTGCCGCCTGTATGAGCGTCGCGGGGCTCTATTACTATCTGCCGAGCAAACAGGCCGCGCTCTCGTTGATCTGCGAACGCATCTTCGATCGCCTTGAAAACGGCAGCGCCGCGAGTGCCGCCGTCGGCAGCCCGCGCGAACGGCTTGCCGCCTTCATCCGCGGGCATCTCGGCTATCTCTTAACCAACAATCTCTCCTACCGCGTGCTGTTGCACGATATGCAGGCGCTCGAGGGCGAATCGAGCCAGGGAGCGCGCGCGCGGCGGCGGCGCTACTTTCATTCGCTCGTCGAACTACTCGCCGAACTCGAACCGCGTGAACGGCACCGCTCGCGGATGGCCGCGGGCGCGCTCTTCGGCATGCTCAACTGGGTGCCGACGTGGTACCGAGAAGAGCGTGACGGGAACGTTGAAGCGCTCGCCGCGCGGCTCACCGAGCTCTTTCTCGCCGGTTTTTACAGCGACGCCCTCGTCGCACGGGCGACGGCATGAGCGAGCGCATTTCCCTCGAGCGCGACGGGCGTCGCGCGCGCATTATGCTGCATGCCGGCCCCCTCAACGTGCTCGGCATCGACGATATTCGCGCGCTAACCGATGCGATGCGCGCGAGCGAGAACTGCACCGTCGTCAGCATCGAAGCGGCGGGCGAGCGCGCGTTCTGCGCGGGCGTTGAAGTCGGCGACCATACTCCCGAGAAGGCGCCCGCGATGTTGGCCGCCTTCGAAGAGATGGCGCGCACCTTTCTCGGCGCCGCTCCGGCGATCGTTTGCGCCGCCGGCGCGCCGGCGATGGGCGGCGGTTTCGAACTGCTGTTGCTCGCCGATCTCGCGCTCTGCTCGACGCGCGCGTTCTTCTCGCTTCCCGAAGTGCAGCTCGCGGCGATTCCGCCGATTGCCTGCGCGCTGTTGCCGCGCGCGATCGGCACGCAGCGCGCGTTCGACGCGATCCTTACCGGGCGCAAGATCGACGCGCAGAGCGCACTTGCGTGGGGGTTGGTGGGCAGCGTGCATGCACCCGAGGAGCTCTCCGCTGCAACCGAAGCGCTCTGCGAACGGCTGCTCGGGTTTTCTGCAGTCGCGGTGCGCGCCTGCAAGCGCGCGATCCGTCTCGACGACCTTGCGCTCGCGATGCGCGCGTATCGCGAGGATGTCTTACCAAGCCGCGACGGGGCCGAAGGCATAGCGGCATTCCTTGAAAAGCGCTCTCCCGTTTGGGCGCATACCCTTTCCAAAGGAGAAGATTACCGATGACCGCGACCACCGAAGCAAGCACCGCGCAGGAAGATATCCTCTACTCCGTCGAGGATCGCGTGGCGACGATTACGTTCAATCGTCCGAACGCCTATAACGCCTACACCACCGAGACGTTGGGGCGACTGCACGATGCACTTCGCCGCGCGATGTGGGATGACGAAGTCGGCGTCGTCGTGCTCACCGGCGCGGGGCGCAAAGCGTTCTGTACCGGCGGCGACGTGAAAGAGTATGCCGAGCGTTACGTACAGCACCCCGAACAGTTCTGGAAATATATGGTGCTCTTCCAAGATTGCCTCGACAGCATTCGCAACATGGGCAAGCCGACGATCGCGCGCATCAACGGCATGGCCGTCGGCGGCGGAAACGAAATGAATATGGCCTGCGATCTCGCAGTCGCCGCCGAGCACGCGACGATTCGCCAGGTCGGAACGCGCGTCGGCAGCGTCGCCGCCGGCGGCGGCACGCAGTGGCTGCCGATCATCGTCGGGGATCGGCGCGCGCGCGAGATGCTCTTCCTCTGCGAACCGATTACAGCGGCGCAAGCGCTCGACTGGGGGCTGGTCAACCGCGTCGCGCCGTACGACGAGCTCGATACCACCGTGCGCGATCTCTGCAACAAATTACTCGACAAGTTCCCGCAGTGCCTGAGTTACACGCAGTGCCAGGTAAATTACTGGAAGGATCAGTCGTGGTATGCGACGATCGGGCACGCGCGCGAGTGGCTCGCTTCGCACTTCGCCGGTGCGGAGACCGCCGAGGGCATGCGGGCGTTCGTTGAGAAACGCGAACCCGATTACGCCGCGATCCGGCGCGCGCGTCGATGAACGCCGCGATCTTTCTCGGGCCGA
Organism: Vulcanimicrobiaceae bacterium; assembly: GCA_049964475.1. Classification (GTDB taxonomy): domain Bacteria; phylum Vulcanimicrobiota; class Vulcanimicrobiia; order Vulcanimicrobiales; family Vulcanimicrobiaceae; genus JABEUX01. Next base: position 11,118 of record JBMFXH010000013.1, on the reverse strand, counting down.
ATCGACCGCTGGAAATCGAATCGCGGCCGGTACCGGTGCCGGGGCACGGCGAGATCGTCATCAAAGTTGCGGCGTGCGGGCTCTGCCACACCGATCTGCACTATATCGATCACGGCGTTCCCACCTTCGCACCGCCGCCGTTGATTCTCGGCCACGAAGCCTCGGGGACGGTCTTCGCCGTCGGCGAGGGCGTGCGCGACCGTCAAGTCGGCGAGCATGTGTTGGTTCCCGCGGTGCTCTCGTGCGGATACTGCGAAGCCTGTCGGCGCGGGCGCGAGAATATCTGCGCGAACGGCGTCATGCTCGGCAATCATATCGACGGTGCGTACGCCGAGTATCTCAAGGTACCGGCAAAAGATGTGCTGCCGCTTCCGCCGGAGCTGCCGCTCGAGGAAGCGTGCCTCATCGCCGATGCCGTGTCGACGCCCTATCACGCCGTCGTCAATCGCGGTGAGGTGCGACCGGGCGATCGTGTCGTCGTCTTCGGTTGCGGCGGCGTCGGCATCAACGTCATTCAGATCGCCGTCGCCGCCGGCGGCGAGGTCTGGGCGGTCGATATGAAACCCGAACGCCTCGAGTTCGCACTGCAGTTCGGTGCCTCGCACGTCATCGATGCAAGCAACGCCCCCGATGTCGTGCGTGCGATCCGTCGCGCCACCGACGGTGGTGCCGATATCGCCTTCGAAGCGATCGGCAACCCGAAGACCGTGCGCAGCGCGATCGACAGCGTCCGTCGCGGCGGGCGCGTCGTCGTCGTCGGCTTCTGCTCCGAACCCGCCGAGCTTCCCGCCGGCAAGATCATGTTCAACGAATTAGAGATCCGCGGATCGCTGGGCTGTCGCCCGGTCGATTATCCGCGCATCATCGATCTCGCGCGTCGCGGAGAGATTCGCGTCGCCGAATTAGTCAGCGAGCGCGTCTCGCTCCAAGATATCAATCGCGGCCTCGATTTTTTGCGCGCGGGCATCGGCTTGCGTACGATCGTCGTTCCCGCCCGCTAAGAAGGGAGCCCTATGAGTACGCAGATCGCCGCGCAGAGCATCGAGTCGCTCGTCGAATATTGCGACCGCATCATCGAAGAGCCGGGCTTCGCCTCTGCCGTTGCTTGGAAGAACGCCGCCCCGAATCGCGCCGCCATCGGTTGCTTTCCCGTCTATACGCCCGCCGAGATCTTCTACGCGTCGGGGGTTTTGCCGGTCGGGCTCGCCGGCGGCGGTAACCGGATGGAGATCGCGCACGCCGATTCGCGCTTTCAATCGTTCATCTGCTCGATCGTGAAAAGCACCCTCGAACAGGGGATGACCGGGTTGCTCGAGCCGCTCGACGGGCTCGTCTTCCATTCCATCTGCGACCCCGCTCGCAATCTCGCGAGCGTCTATGCGCGGAACTTCCCCGAGACGCCGGTCGAGTACATCCATTTCCCGCAGAACTTCGATGCCGAAGAGTCTCCGCGCTATCTGCGCGACGAGTACGCGCGGGTCGCGACGTTTGCCGGCGGTCTCAGCGGCCGGGAGATGACGACGGCGGATCTGCGCGCTGCAATCGTGCTCTACAATCGCGTGCGCGAGACGATCCGGCGCCTCTACGCCTTGCGCTGCGATGCTCCGCATCAACTGCGCACCCGCGAACTCTATCCGCTCGTGCGCGTCGGGCACCTCATCCCGCCCGAGGAGCACGCCGAACTGCTCGCCGATGCCCTGCATGCCGCCGCAACGCGCGAAGGGCGCGCGCGCGACCGCATTCGCGTCGTTCTCACCGGATCGTTCTGCGAGCAGCCGCCGATCGATCTCATCGCGGCGATCGAAGATGCCGGCTGCTATCTCGTCGACGACGATTTTCTCCTCGGCCGCCGGTGGTTTACCGGCAACGTCCCCGCCGACGCGCCCGATCCGCTGCTCGCGCTCGCCGACGCCTACATCAACGCCTCGTTGCCGACGCCGGTAAAACACGATATGCGCGTCTCGCCCTCGGCGTTGCTCGTCGAACGCGCTCGCTCGCACCGGGCCGATGCCGTCATCGTGCTCTGCGCGAAATTTTGCGAACCATCGCTCTTCGCCTATCCGCTCTACCGCAAAGCCTTGCAAGAGGCCGGCATCCCGCATCTTTTCCTCGAGTTCGAAGAAAAAATGTGGATGTTCGACCGTATCAAAAGCGAGATCGAAACGTTCGTCGAGTCTCTTCTCTTCGATTAGGAGTATCTACGGTGACCGAAACGCATTATCAAGGCAAGCTCCACCATCTGCAAAAAGAGCTGATGTCGGAGTATTACGCGGCGCTCACCGCCGCGGCGAACGGCAGCGGCGTTCCGGCTGCCTACCTCCTGATCGGCGGGAACCCGGTCGAGTTGCTGCGCGCATTCGATATTCTCCCCGTCTTTCCCGAGGTCAACGCGCTGCAACTCGCGGTGCGCAAGCAGTCGTTGCCGTTCATTCAATCCGCGGAGTTCATGGGGTATTCTTCGGACAACTGCGCCTACGTGAAGGCCGATATCGGCATGTACTTCGGCGGACGGGAGACGCCGTTTGCGACGATTCCCGAACCGTCGCTGCTGCTCTGCAATTACGTCGGGTGTAACGTCTATCTCGATTGGTTCGGGCATCTCGCGGAGTTCACGGGGAAGCCCGCCTTCCAGCTCGATATCCCGTTCATTCGTTCGGCCTCGGGAAAACCGTCGAAAGAAGATATCGAGTACGTCTTACGGCAGCTGCACCATCTCATCGGCCGCTGCGAGGAGATCACCGGGCGCAAACTCGACGAAGATCGGCTGCGCGAAGCGGTGCGCCTCTCATCGCTCACGGGCGACCTCTGGTCGAAGATCAAACATCTCACCAAGCGGACACCCGCACCCTACGATGCGTACTTCGATTCGGTGACGATGATGGCGCCGCTCTATTGCCTGCGCGGAACGCCGCAAGGGTTGGAGTTCTTCGAGACCGCCTACGCCGAGTTGCTCGCGAAAGCCGATGCCGGCGTCGGGCCGCTGGAGAAAGAGCGCTTTCGCTACGTCATCGAAGGGCCGCCGCCGTGGCCGCACCTGCGCGCGTTTCGCGATATGTTCTCGCGTTGGGATGCCGTCGCGGTCGCCTCGACCTACTCCACCGTCGGTGGGCTCTGGGAGTTCGGCTTCACGCACGATCCCGACCATCCGTTGGAATCGATCGCGCGTCACCTGCTGGAGTGGAACCTCACCAATCGCAATTTCCTCCAGCGCTACGAACAGATCGAACGCTATCTCGAAGAGTGGAACGCCAACGCGTTGGTCATTCACTCGGTCAAGAGCTGTCGGCTCTTCTCGGCTGGTCAGGGTGACATGCGCGAATACTTCACCAAACGCGGCATCCCGACGCTCTTAGTGGAATCCGATCTCGAAGATCCGCGCTATTTCTCGGAGGCGCAGATGCGCAATCGCATCGACGCGTTCTTCGAATCGATCGCCCATCGTCCGACGAGAGAGGGAGCAACGGTATGAAATACGCAGCGGGGATCGATGTCGGATCGACCCAGACCAAATGCATCATCATCGACGAAAACAAGAAGATCGTCGCGCGCGCGCTCACCGATACCGGCGCGAACATCACGCGTGCCGGCGAACGCGGCTACGAAGCGGTGCTCGCAGCGGGCGGCATCGCGCGCGAAGACGTGCTCTGCGTCGTGGGAACCGGCTACGGCCGCTTCAAAGTCTCCTTCGGCGACCTGCAGATCACCGAGATCACCTGCCACGCCAAGGGGGCAAGCATGCTCTTCCCCGACACCGCGACGGTGATCGATATGGGCGGACAGGACGCGAAGGGCATCAGCGTTCAGAACGGCGAGGTCGTCGATTTCGTGATGAACGATAAATGTGCGGCGGGAACGGGGCGCTTTCTTTCGACCGCCGCCGAGACGTTGGGGCTCTCGCTCGACGAGATCGGCGCGATCTCGCTGCAAGCGCGCAACCCGGTCCGTCTCTCGACGGTTTGCACGGTCTTCGTCGAGTCCGATATCATGTCGTACGTCGCGCAAGGGAAGAAGACCGAGGATATTCTCGGCGGCATTCACAGCGCGATCGCCGCACGAACGATCGCCCTGGTTCGGCGCGTCGGCTTAAAGCCGAGCTACACCTTCACCGGCGGCGTCTCGCTCAACGTCGGCATGGTGCAGATGCTTGAGGAGAAACTCGGCGCCAAACTCAACGTCAGCCCCGATTCGCATTATATGGGCGCGATCGGCGCTGCGGTCTTCGCACTCGAACACGCCATGTCGGCGGTCGTCGCACCGTAGTCGCACCGTAAAGGAGCAAATAGATGGATATTATCGCCGGCGTCGATCTCGGCTCGCGCAGCACGAAGGTCGTCCTCATCGATCTCCAAGGGCGCGAACTCGTCGCACGCGCCACGCGGACGCGCCCGCCGCTGGTCGAACTCGTCGATCGCGCGGTCGACGAAGCGCTGGCGAGCATCGGCGCGCAACGCGGCGATCTCCGCTATATCGCGACGACCGGCTTCGGCCGTTCGAGCTATCCCGAACGCGATCTCCAACTCACCGAAGTCACGGCGGCGGCCTACGGGGCGGCGGCGCTCTTTCCCGAGACGCGCTGCGTGCTCGATATCGGCGCGCAGAGTTCGCGAGCGGTAAAAATCGCGCCCGGAGGACGCGTGCGCGAATTCAAATCGAACGAAAAATGCGCCGCCGGGGCCGGCGGCTTCGTCGAGCGCGCCGCGAAATATCTCGAGACGGAGCTCGGCGAGGTCGGCGAGCTCTCGATGAACGGAGAGAATCCCGTCGCGATCTCGAGCGTCTGTGCGGTGCTCGCCGAATCGGAGATCATCAATCACGTCAGCCGCGGCGAGACGCGCGAGAACATCTTACGCGGCGTACACCAGTCGCTCGCAGAGCGCGCGGTACTGCTCGTCAAACGCATCGGCATCGAAGAAGCGGTCACGCTCGTCGGCGGCATGGGTTACCAGGCGGGCATGATCCGCGCGTTACAAGAGGCGCTCGGCGTGCAGATTCAGTGCGCGGCGCAGCCCGAGATGGCCGGGGCGCTCGGCGCGGCCTTACTCTCGAAACGACGCCTGGAGAAGAGCGCCGCGTGAGCGAAGCGATCGCCGTTCTTCGCTACGAGCATCGCCGTATTCTCGAGGTCTTCGATCGGTTCGAGCGGCGCAGCCGTGAACCCGACGAGCTTTCGGCGGAGTACATCGAAGCGTTGCTGGCGTTTATCGAGATCTTCATCGACGCCAACCATCACGGGAAAGAGGAGCGTGCGCTCTTCGGGACGACCGACGAACACCCGTGGCTCAGCAGCTTTGCCCTGCTCTTAAACGAACAGCACACCGAAGGGCGGATGCTCGTGCGCGCCGTTCGGTGTGCGCGCGGCCGCGGAGAATCGGGGTTTCCCGAGCTGCGGGCGTTCGTGGCATTTCTGCGCGAGCACATAACGCGCGAGAACGAAGCGATCTTCGTTTCGATCGAACAAGCGCTCGACGAAAACTCGAACGCAGCACTCCTCGAACGTTTCGCCGAGATCGAACGCGAGGTTATCGCGCGTTGGAAGATCGCCGAGCCCGGCGAGGAGCGCCGAGAGATCGGCGATCTGCGTCGCTGGGATGCGCTGCTTGCCGGGGCGTAGGCGCAGGGGCGCGGTAGAGAAAGATCGCGTCGGCGATGCAGAGCGGTTCCTCGCTGCCGAAGGCTTCGACCGTCACGTGCAGGGCGACGCGCAGACCCGATGCGACGGCGCGCACGCTTGCGATCGAGAAACGCGCGCGAACCCGCGCCCCGCAGTGCACGGGAGCGAGAAAACGCACGCGGTCGAGCCCGTAATTGATCGCCGCGCCGATTCCGCGGATGCTGCAACTGCGGTGCCAGAGCACCGGGAGCAGCGAGAGCACGAGATATCCGTGCGCGATCGTGCCGCCGTAGGGCCCCTTTGCCGCGCGGCGCGGATCGGTGTGAATCCATTGCCGGTCCCCGGTGCAGGCCGCAAAGGCGTCGATCCGTCGCTGGTCGATGCGCAGCCACGGCGCGGAGAGCAGTTCGCTGCCCTCGAGCGCGCGGAGGCCGGCGAAACCCTGCACGATTTTCGTTGCCATCTCCCGATCTCTCTTCGCAGAAGGAGCCCCGATGCCTCGGTCGATTATCGAACCTTTCCGCATTAAATCGGTCGAGCCGATTCGCATGACCACGCGCGAGGAGCGCGAGGGCTATCTGCGCGAGGCGGCGTTCAATCCGTTCTTGCTGCGTGCCGAAGACGTCCTCATCGATCTGCTCACCGATAGCGGGACCGGAGCGATGAGCGCCGATCAGTGGGCCTCGATCATGCGCGGCGATGAATCCTACGCCGGGGCGCGTTCGTTCTATCGTTTCGCCGAACGCGTGCGCGAGATCTTCGGCTTCCAGCACGTGCTGCCGACGCATCAAGGGCGCGCGGCGGAGCGCATTCTCTTCTCGACGCTCTGTAAGCCCGGCGACGTGGTGCCGAACAACACGCACTTCGACACCACGCGCGCGCATGTCGAGAGCGTCGGCGCGCGCGCCGTCGATCTGCCGATCCCCGAAGGGCGCATTCCCGCCGCGCAGCATCCATTCAAAGGCAATATGGATCTCGACGCGCTGCGCGCGTGCATCGCCGAGGTCGGTGCGGCGCGCGTACCGCTGGTGATGCTGACCGTTACGAATAATTCCGGCGGCGGCCAGCCGGTCTCGATGGCGAACGTGCGCGCGGTTCACGCGATCTGTCGCGAACATGGGATTCCGCTCTACATCGATGCCTGTCGTTACGCGGAGAACTGCTGGTTCATCCGCGAACGCGAGCCGGAATTCGCCGGGCGTTCGCCGCGCGAGATCGCGCGCGAGCTCTTCTCGTATGCCGACGGCTGCACGATGTCGGCGAAGAAAGACGGCTTGGTCAATATCGGCGGCTTTCTCGCCGGGAACGACGCGGCGCTCGCGAGCGCAGAATCGCGCCTGCTGATCCTCACCGAAGGCTTCACCACCTACGGCGGCCTTGCCGGGCGCGATTTAGAGGCGATGGCGACCGGGCTCGCCGAGGCGCTCGACGAGGATTATCTCCACTACCGCATCGCCTCGACGGCGTACTTGGGGCGCCGGCTCACCGAGATCGGCGTTCCTATCGTGCAACCGCCCGGCGGCCACGCCGTCTATATCGACGCGGGAGCGATGCTCGCGCATCTCGCGCCGCGCGAATACCCCGGGCAGGCGCTCGTCGGCGAGCTCTATCTCGAGGGCGGCATTCGGGCGGTCGAGATCGGCACGGTGATGTTCGGCGCGACCGATCCGCTCACCGGCGAGGAGCGGACCGCCCCGCTGGAGCTGGTGCGCCTCGCGATTCCGCGCCGGGTCTACACGCAGAGCCACATCGATTACGTCGGCGAGGTCTTCGAGGATCTCTATCGTCGGCGCGAGAGGATCGCCGGGCTGAAGATGCTCTGGCAGGCGCCGCCGCTGCGCCATTTCACGGCGCGCTTCGAGCGGCTTCACCAGGGAAGCCCTCTATCGGAAGGAGCATCGGGGCGAAAACCCTAACCGGGTGAGGCTTTCGGAGCCGTCGGCTCCGTGTGCTTTCTCACCCGTCATCCTACTGGAGCCCACTATGCTCGTTTTTCGTCGCCTTGTCACCGGCGCCGCTGCGGTTGTCGCAGCTCTCTCGCTCGTGGCCTGCGCGGGCGGATCGGTCGCGACCGTAAACGGCCAATCGATCAGCCGCCAAACCTTCGATAAAAAACTCGAAGCCAGCCCAACGGCACGCGGCGTGTTGCAGCAACTCGTTCTGCAGACGTTGCTCGATCAGTACGGTCAACGCCACGGCATTCACATCACGAAAGCGCAGATCGCTGCGCGTGAAGCGGAGATTGCGGCAAACTATCCGCCGGGATCGTTCCAGCGCCAATTGGCGGCGAACGGCCTGACCGAGCACGACCTGCACCAGATCATCCGTCAGCAGCTCATCATCGATGCGGCGGTCGGCAAGAACGTGCAGATCTCCGAAGGGCAAATTGCAGCGTTCTTCAACAAGAATCACGCGCAGTTCGATACGCCGGAGCAAATTAAAGCACGTCACATTCTCGTCAGCGATCTTGCAACCGCGCAGAAGATCGAAGCCGATCTCAAAGCCGGCCAGCACTTCTCGGCGCTCGCCAAGCAGTACTCGCAGGATCCCGGCAGCCGCGATAAGGGCGGCGAACTCGGTTGGTTCGGCCCGAACCAAATGGTGAAGCCGTTCGAAGCGTACGCATTGACCGGGAAGATCGGCGCGATCAGCCCGCCGGTGCACTCGCCGTTCGGTTGGCACATCATTCAGGTGCAGGCACGCAAGCCTGCGGTGAAGGCGACGCTCGCATCGGTGCATCAGCGCATCGAAGACCAGCTGCGCGAACAAGCGGAGGCACCGTTGGTGCAGCCGTTCATCGCCGGTCTGCAGAGCAAGGCCACGATTCAGATCAACGACCCGCGCTTCACCGGCCTCTTCCCGACGCCGCCGCCTTCGGCCGCTCCCGCAGCGACCGCCGGCACGGCTACGGAAGCGCCGTCGGCAGCGCCGTCAACCGCGCCGTCGGCCCCGCCGTCGAAAAACTGATCGCAGCGCAGCGATCGCACCTCGACGAGGCTCCGGGCTGGTACCGGGGCCTCGTCTTGTGTTGCGGCGAAGCCTTTTAACCCTATGCTCGTTCGTATCATCGGGCTTGGCCCCGGCGACCCGTCATTGCTGACCGTCGGCGCGATCGAAGCGTCGATCGGCCTCCCGCGCGTCGTGCTGCTTTCGGTGCCGCCGGCGTTGCGCGAAGCACTCGCCGAACGCAAGATCGCGCTCGATACCGAGCCGCTTCGCGATGCCGCCGCAATCGTTCGCGGCAGCAGCGATGCGATCGATCGTTTCGTCGATGCGCTCGACGGCAGCGATCTCGGCATCGGCGTTCTCGGCAACCCGTTCTCCGATTTTCCCGGCCTCGCGCAGCTCCAGCGCGCGCTCGACGCACGCGGTGCGCGAACCGAGATCGTTCCGGGAATGGCGCGTGCAACATTGGCCGCGTCGCTCGAAGTCGCGCTCGTGCCGTTACCGCCGCAAGCCCAGCGGTATACCTTCGCCGAACTCGTCGAGGTGATGGCGCGGCTGCGCTACGGTTGTCCGTGGGATCGCGAGCAGACGCATCGCACGTTGGTGCCCTATCTAATCGAGGAGACCTACGAAGTCGTCGAAGCGATCGAGCAGGGCGGGCTCGACGGGCTCTGCGAAGAGCTCGGCGATCTCTTGTTGCAGATCGTCTTTCACGCCCAGATCGCAAGCGAAAACGGCGCCTTTACCGTCGCCGACGTCATCGACGCGCTGGCAAATAAAATGGTGCGCCGACACCCGCACGTCTTTGCCGACGCGATTATCGAAGATGTCGACGCGCAATGGCGGAGTTGGGAGAAACTCAAAGCGCAGGAAAAGACCGGGCTTGCGCGCGCGAGCCGGCTCGACGGCATTCCGCAGCATCTTGGTGCGCTGCAGCGCGGACAGCGCATGCAGGAAAAAGCGGCGCGCGTCGGCTTTGATTGGCCCGGCGTTTCAGGGATTCTCGAGAAGCTCGTCGAGGAGCTCGGCGAACTCGCGGAGGCGCAACGCGCCAAAAACGACGACGCTCACGTCCGCGAAGAGCTCGGCGATGTCTTCTTTACGCTGGTCAATCTTGCGCGCGCGTTGGGCATCGACGCCGAGAGCGCGGTCCGCGATGCGAACGAAAAATTCTATCGTCGGTTCACGTTTATGGAGCGCGCCGCCGCCGAACGCGGCGTTGCGCTCGCCGATCTCACGCTCGATGAACTGGAGGAACTGTGGAAGAGAGCCAAGGGCGGCGTAGCCTGATTCGCCTGCGCATGAGCGCGCACGACGCCCATTACGGCGGCAATCTCGTCGACGGCGCGCGCATGCTCGCGCTCTTCGGTGATGTCGCGACGGAGCTGCTCATCGCACTCGACGGCGACGAGGGGCTCTTCGTGGCCTACGACAGCGTCGAGTTTCTCGCTCCGGTCTATGCCGGCGACTATATCGAAGCGAGCGGCGAGATCGTCACCGTCGGCAACACCTCGCGCAAGATGCGCTTCGAAGCGCGCAAAGTGATCGCCGTTCGCAGCGATATCAGCGAGAGCGCCGCCGACGTGCTCGACGAACCGGTCGTCGTTTGCCGCGCGAGCGGCACCTGCGTTACCCCGAAGCAGAAGAAGCGGCGCTAATTCGCGCGTGCCGATGCTCTCGCCGCAGTTCTTGCTCGTGCTCGCCGTCGGCGCCGTCGGCATCTTGCACACGATGGTTCCCGACCACTGGGCGCCGATCGCGTTGCTCGCGCGGCGTCGTAAATGGTCGCAGCTGCAGGTGGGGAAGGCGGCGCTGCTCGCCGGGCTCGGGCACACGCTCTCGACGCTGGCGATCGCGGTGCTCGTGTGGGCGGGCGGCATCTACGTCGCGCAGCGCTTCGGGCATCTGCTGGGCATTCTTTCGAGCATCGCGCTCGTCGCGTTCGGCCTCTGGATCGCGATTGCCGGTTGGCGGGAATTACGCGAACACGATCGGGCGAGCGCGGAGGGCCACGAACATGTCCACGATGATGGCGCTTCGCGCAGCGCGCTGCTCGTGATCCTCGGCTCCTCGCCGATGATCGAAGGCATTCCGGCGTTCTTCGCCGCAGCGCGCTACGGCGTGGCGCAACTCGTCGCGATGTCGGTCGTCTTTGCAGCGAGTACGATGCTGACCTACGTCGTGCTCTGTTTGCTCTCGAGCGCCGGGCTTGCGCGGCTGCAATTCGGTCGCTTCGAACGTTACGGCGAGGTGATCAGCGGGCTTTTCATCGCGCTCTTAGGCACGTTCTTCGCGATCTTTCCCGTTCTCTAATCGCACCGTGCGCACGCTCTTCGCACAGCCGTTCTTCACCCGATATTTTCTCGCGCGCCAACTCAGCGTGCTCGCCTACTCGATCGAAGCGGTGGCGGTCGGCTGGCAGATCTATGCGATCACGCATGCCGCACTCGCCTTGGGTTTCGTTGGGTTGCTGCTCTTCGTGCCGCAGGTCGCGCTCGCGGTGCCGGCCGGCGTCCTTGCCGATCGCTTCGACCGGCGCAAGATCGTCTTTCTCTGCTCGT
>JBMFXH010000012.1:0-22772 GCA_049964475.1 Vulcanimicrobiaceae bacterium | reverse complement strand
ATTCCGGTGCAAGCGGGGCTCGGGGGCGGTTCGAGTGACGCTGCCGCGCTCTTGCTCGCAGCGCGAGCCGGGCACTTTGGCGCGCTCCCCGAGCGCGACGACCTTGCGATTGCGCGCTCGCTCGGCTCCGACGTCCCGTTCTTTCTTGCCGAGGGAGCTGCGCTGGTCGAAGGAACCGGCGAGCGCGTCACTCCGGCCGGTGCGGCGCCGACGTGGGCGACGCTGGTCGTGAAGCCGCCGATCTCGATCTCCACGGCGGAGGCGTTCCGGCTCCTCGACGAGCGCGCGCGCCCGCAACGTCCCCGGAACGAGAGCCTCGGGCTGCGAGCGCTCGAGGCGCTCCAGCGGGCCGACTTTCAGGAACTCACGCAACTACTCGACAACGATTTTCACGCGGACGCGCTCGCGCGGCATGTGGAGGTCGCGCGAGCGGCGGCAGCGATCGAAGCGGCCGGCCCATCGCGCGCACTCCTCGCCGGATCGGGTTCGAGCCTCTTCGCGCTTTACGAACGGCTCGAGGATGCCGCCGCAGCGGCCGAACGCATCGCGCTGCCGCCGGAGTACCGCCGCTACGTCGCGGCATTTCGCTCCGAGCTCGCCTGGCGGGGAGGCTCGGCGTGAGGTGCGTCGTCCTCGCCGGCGGGCCGCACGATGCGATTGCCGCCGGAACGCCGGGCGCGCCGAATAAGGCCTTTGCGCTGATTGCCGGGCGCACGCTCCTGGAACGCACGCTCGCGCCGCTGCGCGCATCTGCGCGGATCGCGACGATCCGCGTCGTCGCTCCGGCGAGCGCGCGCGGTCACGCAGCGTTCGCGCTCGCCGACGAGATCGTTCCCGATGGTGCGAAAATTCGCGATTCGTTGCGCTCCGGGCTCGCGGGGCTCCCGCCCGATGAAATCGTTACCGTCTGGACCAGCGATCTGCCGATGCTCTCCACCGCCGCCGTCGACGATTTTGTTGCGCGCGCGCTCGAGACCGACGCAGATATCGGTTATGGGTGCGTCGAGTACGGCGTGCACGTGCGACGCTTTCCCGAGGTTCCGCACACCTGGGCGCGCATGCGCGAGGGACGCTTCTGCGGCGGCGGCGCAATTGCGATAAAGCCGCGAGCGCTCCCACGGCTCGATGCCTTTATCGAGCGGCTCGGCGCGGCGCGCAAATCCCCGCTCCGTCTTGCCGGCCTCTTCGGTTGGGGCCTACTCGCGCGCTATGCGCTCGGTCAACTCAGTATCGAACGCGCGGAGGCACGCGCGAGTGCGATCGTCGGTGCGACGGTACGCGCGATTCCTTCTCCGTTCCCGGAATTCGCCGTGAACGTCGATCGGCTCAGCGATGTGGCGCTGGCGGAACGACTTCTGGGCTCCGCCAACGCCTGAAGAGCTCGTTGGGGATGCCGAATTGGTCGAGCACCTTACCCACGGTGTGCGCGACGATATCGTCGACGCTGCGCGGGTTGGCGTAGAGCGCGGGAACCGGCGGAAGAATCGTTGCCCCGATCTCGGCGAGTTGCGCGAGCGTGCGTAAATGCCCGAGATGCAAGGGTGTCTCGCGAACGACGAGGACGACACGCCGGCGCTCCTTGAGACAGACATCGGCGGCACGTGCGAGTAAATTATCGTTCAGCGAATAGGCTATCGCACTCGCGCTCTTCATCGAACACGGCACGACCATCATTCCGTCGGTTAAAAACGAACCGCTCGAAATCGCCGCGGCGAGATCGTCGTCGCGATAGACGACATCGGCAAGCGCGTGAAAATCGTCGACGGTGAGGTCGGTCTCCAGCTCGATCGTTCGCCGCGCCGCAGAACTCATTACGAGATGCGTTTCGACTCCGCCGATCGCGCGAAGTGCTTGGAGCGCCATGTAGCCGTACGCGCTTCCACTTGCGCCGCTTATGCCGACGATAATGCGTTTCATGCGAGAAGACCTCACTTTTTAGCGGACTTCGCGGGAGGGGACGAAGCCTCTTCCTGAAACCATAGCGCGACGTGAAGTTTGCAATGCTCCGCCCGACGATCGCGCAGGACGCGCTCGCGTGGTCGAACCGTGGCGACCGGTCCGCGCTGGAGCGATTGCTTCTCGCCTATCCGGCGATCTCGTCGATCTCCGCGACCGCCGCGATCGCGCTGGCGCGCGCGACCCGCAGCTCGCTCGACGAGGCTCCGGGACTCCCACTTTCCCGCGATCCCCACGAAAGCGAGGCCTTCCTCCTCTGGCGATCCGCGGCGCGGGAAGCGCGAGCGAACCGCGAGCCGCGTCCGCTTCAACGACTGCTTGAATCCCCCGCGAGCAGCGCACCGAAGGTCGCCGCAGCGGCGCTCGGCAACGCTACCGCGCCGAGCGCGCTTCCTCCCGAAGCGCCGCGGCCCGTACCGACCCCGAACCGCCCGTTGAGCGCCTCGGCGCTCAACATGTTCGTCGATTGCCGACGGCGCTGGTTTTATCGCTACGTTTGCGACCCGATCGACGAGCCCAACGCTGCGGCCGCGAGTTACGGCACGGCATTCCATGCCGCACTCGAGCACTTCCATGCCGAGTTTGCCCGTCCGTCGGAGGCGCTTCGCGCCGAAATGCAACAACGGCTCGACGCGCTCGTCGTCGAAGCGTTCGAGCGCGCGCGGCCGACCTTCGATACCGTCGTTGAGGTCGAGTTACAGAAGCAGCGAGCACGCCGCACCGCGCTTCGTTATATCGATTGGCTCTGCGAACGCGCCGAGCACTTGCCGTTTGAAGTTATCGGCATCGAACGACGGGTCTCGCCGACGATCGGCGAGCGGCAGTTCGTTGGATTCATCGATCGGATCGACCGCTTCGACCGTGACGGAAGTCTCGCGGTCATCGACTATAAGACCGGATCGATCGCCGAGAGCGCGAAAGAGTATCGCGAACGCGTGCGACGATTTGAAGACTTTCAACTGCCGTTTTACTACTGGTCGCAGCAACTCGCCGGAGAGACGGTATCGCGTCTCGCTCTCGTTCCCTTGAAGGACCACACGATTCCCGTCATGCCGATCGAACTCGAGGTCGTCTCCGCTGCGGCTCCATCGAGAGATAACGGTGCGCGGGGCACGATCTCTCTTCTCGATCTCGAACGCGCGCGCGATCGTATGGTGGATCTCGCCGACGAGATCCGCAGCGAACGGATCGCCGCGTTTACCGCCAGCACCGACCCGGAATCGTGCGCGTACTGCATCTATACTCTTGCCTGCAGAGCCCGCCCGCAACCCGAACCGGAGCGTTTCTCCCGATGAGCGAGATGCTGGTCGTACGCGGCGGCGCGCGGAGCGGAAAGAGCACGCGGCTGGTCGAGCGTGCGATTGAAGCGGCGGCGCACTCACGCGTCCTCTTGCTGGGCATCGGGGGTAGCAGTACCGCAAATCTTCGTTCGCGCGTGCTCTCCCACCCGGTACATGCAGTGACGGTCGCCGAGATCGGTGAGCTTGCCGGCGATATCGCGCAGGTTGCCGATCCCGCGTTGCGCTGCATCGACGACACCGCGGCGTACCGCATCTTCGAGCGCGCAGCCGAAGAGCTCTTCGCGGGGACGTGGCCGCCCGCCGACGCAACGATCGATATCGAGGTCGCCGAGCTACGGTCGCCGGAGCGCTTTCTCGAACACGCTCGCAGCTTGGTCGAACGCCTCCGTCGCGCCGCCATCGCTCCGCGCGATGTCGTCGAGCGCGCCGCACGCGGAGCGACCGCATTTTACGCACATCCGCCGAATCTCGGTTCTCCGTCACTGCTCGCCTATCTCAACGATACCGCGCGGGGATCCCTTGAAGTCGATACCGAGGAACTGCTTCGCCAGCATCGGCGCGAAATCGATCTGGCAAAAATCGTCGCCGAACTCTACGCACGCTTCGAAGCATCTCTCCAAGCGGAACACCTCGCCGACCGCTGTGCCGCGTTCTCCCTGGCAACTGCATGGCTACAGGGCAATCGCGAATCGGCAATGCGCGGCACGTACGCGTTCGATGCCGTCTTCGTCGACGATGCAGAGCACTGCGACGAGCGAATGCACGATTTTCTTTCCGCCCTCGTCGAAGGTGAATCGCGCTGCCTCACGCTCGCCTGCGACGAGAATGGCGCTCACCGCCCCATGCAGGGCGCTCGCATCGAACGCCTCGCCGATGGAGAGAGCGAGCAGCTCCCCGAAATCGTTCGCAGCGAGGTTCGCCCGACGGTCGAGCGTGCACCGAATCGCGAAAGCGAGGCGCAGCGCGTTTCGACCTGGATCGCCGAGCGTATCGCTACTGGAACGCCCGCTGAAGATACGGCGATCCTCTTACGGGATCTCGACGACGGCGCGCGTTTCGAGCAGGCGCTGCACGAGCGCGGCATCGCCACATCGCGCGCCGGACGATGCAACCTCTTCCGGATCGCCGAGATCCTCGACGCTTTCGCGCTCCTTTGTTGGGTCGCCGATCCGTACGCGCATGACGCATTGCTGCGTATTCTGGAGAGCCCGCGGCTCGCGCTCGCCGATGCGAGTATCGCGGTGCTCTGCGGCAAGGCCGCAAGCAATCAGGGCTCGCTCTTTAGCGGCGCCGAACGAACGAACGACGACGATCGCCCGAAAGCGCTCCGCCTCGGCGATAACGTCTTATCTGGTGCAGTCGACCCGCTGCTCGGCGATATCGCACGCGAACGCATCGCGTGGCTGCGCGCGTTCCACGCCCGTAGCCGAGAGATCGTCGCGACGGCTCCGCTTTCCGACGCAATCGAGAGCATCTGGAGCGAAGCGCTCGCGGCCTCCGGGCCCGAGGGCGACTCGCGCGAACGCTCGCGGCAGGTATACCTCGAAGCGCTCCGCCTGCGTATCGAGGAGTGCGACGCGGGAAACGGGCCCGCCGCTCTCTTCTCGCTCTGCGAGCACCTCCGCGACGTTGCCGAGCGCGAACGAACCGAGATCGCCTATCGTCGCCGCGAAGGTTTCGTCACGATCGCCGAGATCGATGCAGCGATCGGCGTCTCGTTCGATGCCGTCGCAATCCCGTCGTTACAGGCGGGCGCGTTTCCGACGTATTTCGTGCCCCCGGCCTTTCTTTTTACTCCGACCTACGGTCTCGCCGCCCGTGAAAACGCCGGTGGTACGAAAAGCACGCGGGCGGCCAAGCACGCCTACGTCAACTATCGCTACAAATTACGAGAACGCCATATCGAACAGGAACGCAGGCTCTTTGCGTTCGCCCGCTCGCGCGCGAACGCGGCGCTCTTGCTCACGGCTTCCGGACGCCCGACGCGCGGAATCAATACGCCGGAGTTTCTCGAGGAGCTCAGACGTTGACGCCCGTGCTTCGCTCCATCGATGCGGCGACCTACGCACGCATCGTTCTCCCCCTCACTGCGCCGTTGTGGGCCGCCGGCCGCGACTTCGAGACCTACGCACGGCATACGCTCGAATTAGCGCGCAGCGGGTACGGACGAAACCACTATTCAACCGTCGGACTCTACGACGGTGCGACGCTCTGCGCGAGCTGTAAATGCTACGAACGCGAGATACGCGTCGGCGACAGAACCTTAAAGGCCGTCGGCATCGGCGCGGTATTTACCCCGAAGGAGCTGCGCGGACGCGGATACGGGAGTGCGATGCTCGCCGCACTCATGGATCGAGAGCACGCAGCGGGGAGCGATGCCCTCTATCTTTTCAGCGACATCGCTCCGGCATTTTACGAAGCCCTCGGCTTCGTTTCGTTTCCGTCGCGAGCATTCTCGCTTCGTGCCGACGATCTTCCGCACGCGCGCATGAGGATCGTACAAGCGACACCGGAGGACCGAGCGTCGATTCGCCGCTTGTTTACGCGACACGAACGTATGCGCCCCTGGAGTTTCAAGCGCACGCCGCTTTTTTGGGAGTGGCTCTATCTTCGGACGCGGCATGGCTCCGAGCATCCCGACGGTGACGCGCTGACTTTCGTCCTTCGCGAAGGCAGCCGCGTCGATGCGTACGTTACGGGAGTTCGAAGCCCGGCCCACGATTCGTTTATCGTTGACGAACTCGGCATTCGCGACGAACGAGAGCAAGATATCATCGCTCCGTTCTTGCGCTCGGCCGCGGGCGATCTTCGCCGAATCGTCGGGTGGTTGCCGCCCGAACCGATTCGTCGGATGCTGCCGCGCGGCAGTATCCGACGCCGAAAAGACGCGATCTTTATGGTCGCTCCGCTTTCGAAAGCCGGGCACGTGTGGGTGCGTTCCTCGAACGCGCCCACCACCGGCGACCCGGTCTGGAGCACCGATCACATCTAAAGGCGCGCCGACGCGCGGCTAACCCGATGTCATCCCGAGTAGCGCGAAGATCGATTGTCATCCCGAGTAGCGCCCTTCGTCTCGCTTCGCTCGCTCAGGGTAAACTGAGAGCGTGTATCGGGATGCCCCGACGCCTCGATACGGCTGCTCCGCAGCCTACTCGGCGTGACAATGAGTTACTCGGCGCGGCAAGATGCGCCACTCGGCGCGACGATATACCTTGCGCCTACTGGCGCGGAGCGAAGAGCGAGAGTTGATTCGACGCGCGATCGTCGAGCGCAGCTACGCGCATCCCGAGCAACCGGATCGGCGCACCGTCGATTCGCGCGCGCTCCAGACAACTGCGAGCGGCATGATAGATGGCTTTTACCGACTGCGTGGGTTCGCGAAGGCTCGTTTGCCGAACGCGCAACGAGAAATCGGCGAATTTCACCTTGATGCCGACGGTGCGCGCCCAAAGGCTCTCCCGATGAAGGTCCTCGGCAAGCTCCCGCGCCTGCGCGAGGAGAAGCTCGAGCAAGCGACGTTCGTCGCTTACGTCGTACTCAAACGTCTCCTCGGTCGAGATCGATTTCGTCTCGCTCGCTGCGCTGACGGTCCGCCGATCGATGCCCATCGCAAAGTCGCGCATGCGTTGCCACGACGAGCCGAAGAGCTCGACGAGCGTCGGCTCGTCGAGCGAAAGAATATCGGCGATTGCAACGACGCCGCGCTCGTTTAAGCGCGCTTGCGTTTTCGGCCCGACACCCCAGAGGCGACCGACCGAGAGCGGCGCTAAAAATGCTCGTTCATCACCGGGTTCCACAGCGAGCAGACCGTCGGGTTTGGCGAGGTCTGACGCAATCTTGGCGATCATTTTCCCGCATGCGAGCCCGGCACTGATGCTCAGGTCGCGCTCGCGCCGAACCTCGACACGAAGTTGTGCAACGAGCGTCTTCGCTTCGTCGAACGGGATCTCGCCGAGATCGAGAAAAGCCTCATCGTACGAGAGCGGCTCGAGCACGTGGCCGCGCGAGCGCAGCAGCGTGAAGATCTCCTTCGATTCGGCCCGATAGCGTTCCATATCCGGGGGTACGACAACGAGTTCCGCGCAACGTTCGAGTGCTTGATGGAGCGGCATCGCCGAGCGAATCCCGAAGGGGCGCGCTTCGTACGAGGCTGTAAGCACGACCGAGCGACGATGCGAGCCGGCAACGACCAGCGGACGCCCACGCAATTCGGGTCGATCCCGCACGGCGACGCTTGCATAAAAGGCATCGACGTCGAGGTGCGCGATCGGCATGAGAGCCCTTAGGCGGCCTCTCCATATAGGCGCAGAATCGTGGCCATGTTGCGGGCATCGTCGGCGTCCTCTCCCGGTGTTTCGAGAATCGCCACCTTCTCCCGCAGTTCGGCGACGCCGAGCAGCGCGCGAAAGCCATTCTCCCCGATCAGGCCGTCGCCGATGTGCCAATGTCGATCGCGATTACCACCGAGCGGAATCTGCGTGTCGTTGAGATGAAACATCCGCAATCGATCGAAGCCGATCGTTTTCTCGATCGCCTCGACGAAGCGCGCCACGTCGTCGCTCGTATCGATTTTGTACCCCGCAGCCCACGCGTGCGCCGTATCGATGCAAACACCTAACTGCGGGTGATCGACCGCGCGCAGGAAGGAACCGAGTTCGTCAAGCGTACCGCCAGCAAGCGCACCGGCGCCCGCGGAATTTTCGAGCACCAAGGTGACCGACGGCGGAATCTCACGCAACGCCTCTTCCAGCGCCGCAACGATTGCGGCAAATCCCGCGTCACGGTCGCGTTTGCCGTACGAACCGAGATGCGTGTTGACCAACGCAATGCCCGCAAGCGCAGCGACATGGAGATCGTGCTTGAGCAAGTTGAGCGAACCGCTGAAAATTTTCGGATCTTCGCTTGCGAGATTGATGAGATAGGGCGTGTGGGTGACGGCGGGGTCGAGATTATTGCGTGCCCGCAACGCGGCGAAGGCTGCTAGGGCTTCTATTTTCGGCGTCGCCTGACGATATGCACGCGGGTTGCTCGTAAAGACCTGCATCGTCGTGCACCCCAGCGCGACCGAGCGATTCACCGCAGCTTCGTAGCCGTCGGCAAGCCGCATGTGAAGGCCGAAACGCATGCTATCCCTCCTTGCGCGCGAGGTAGAGATACTGCATGTAGGCGTGCTGAAAGCTACCGATATCGGGGCCGAGTTGCTCCTTAAAGAGCCGCTCTAAGGTCGCGATATAACGACGGACTTGCTCATCGGCTATACCGGCATGCTCTAGGCGAACGCGCTCCTCTTCGAAAAATGCCGATCGCGTTGTTACCAACCGCCACTGCAACACGCGTAAGGACTGGCCGACGAACGGCGCGGCATAAAATTCGCGGAATCCGCCGACGAGCGTGCCGGCGAGCGGATGAATATCGATCTCTCGTGCCGCCTCGTCGCAGAGCGGGCGCACCGGAGAGCCCGAAAGCGCGTGCTTCCACCAGATCGCAATCTTTCCACCAGGCTTGAGAACGCGATACGCTTCGGCGAGCGCCTTGGCGCGATCGAACAAGTGGAAGCTCTGCGCGCAAAGATAGGCATCGAAGCCGGCGGCCTCAAACGGCAACGCGGTAACGTCGCCGAGGCGCCAGGTCGCCGCGGGATGCAACCTGCGAGCCCGATCGAGCGCCTCGGCATGGAGGTCGATCCCGGTGACCGCGGCGCCGTTGTCGATCAGGGGAGCGCTCGCATCGCCCTCACCGCAGGCGGCATCGAGTATTTTTCCTCGAATCGACAGACCGAATTCCACTAAGGCATCGTAGAGCGAGGTCGAATAGGCTAGCGGCCGCGCCGGGGCGTCGTTCTCGACCGTCATGACACCGTTTCGTTTTCCGACGTGGGTTCGGCAGGGATCGGCTCTGCGCTCGGCTCGGCGTCTCCGGCTATAAGCGGCAGCGCGAGTTCGCGTGGGCGCTCGATCTCGACATCGACATCGGGCAGATCCTCCAGCGAGTTCAGGCCGAACGATTCGAGGAAGAGCGAGGTCGTTTTATATTGCATCGGCCGCCCGACGACTTCTTTGCGGCCCGCTTCACAGATCAGCGAACGATCCAATAGCGTGTTGACGACGCTGTCGGAATTGACGCCGCGAATCGATTCGATTTCACCCTTCGTCACCGGCTGCATCTGCGCGACGATGGCCAAGGTTTCCAGAGCCGGCGAAGAGAGCGTCGTCTTCGGGGGAAGTAAATATTTCTCGACGACCTCTCTTGCAAACGGCGCCGTGCCGAATCTGAATCCGCCCGCAACATTGCGCAGAATGATGCCGCGCCCATCGTAGCGTTCGGCAAGTCTGGCAAGCGCGATATCGACGGCTTTTTCATCGGCATCGACGAATTTTGCGATGCGACGTTGATCGAGCGCCTCACCTGCTACGAAAAGCAGGGCTTCGACCAACGGTTCGATCCGCTCGGCAATGGTGCTCAGCTCTTCGCGCTCGGTGGCAGCCTCGGCAAGGGCTTCGGCGATAACGGTGTCGGTACTCATACAGGTGTCGTTTGTCCGTGATGGAGGGCGATGGTGATATCTTCGAAGGCGGATGGTTGCTCGATGCGGATGCGATTGCGACGCATAAGTTCGAGCACGGCGAGAAACGTGGCGATGATAATCTCGCGCGTCATCCCGAGTTCGTTGCAGAGTGCGGAAAATGTCGTCTCGCCGTGTTCGCGCAGGCTCCGAACGATGTAATCCATCTGCGCGAGAAGAGATATCCGCTCGCGCGCGATCGTCCGTTTCTCCGGACGCGCGTTCTGCAGCATCGTAACGAATGCGCGTGCGAGGCGATCGGCATCGATGCGGTAGCGTTGCTCGAAGTTTCCGGTCGCATCGCCGCCCTCGCGATAGAAGACCGAGCTTGCCTCAGCCTGCCGCGAACGCAGAGCATCGCCGAGCTCGCGGTATTTCGAGTAGGCGATCAACCGGCGGCGCAACCGCTCTTCAACCTCTTCAGGCGACTCTTCGCCGACCTCGGCGAGTTCGGCGGGAATCGCCGGCAGCAGGGAGCGCGATTTCAGGAAGACGAGCGTCGCTGCGATGACCAAATACTCCGCGGCCACCTCGACGTCGAGCGATTCCATGACGCGAACGTAGGCGAGATACTGCTCGGCGACGCTGGAGAGCGATACGGTGGCAATATCGAGTTGCTGCTCTTTAATGAGGCCGAGCAACAAATCAAGCGGCCCGTCGAAGACGTCGAGCCGCACGAGGCATGGGTCGGAGCGCTCCGCGAGCGCACTCTGGTTCAAGAGCTACGCTGCTCCATGGCCGGTGCGAGTGCGGGCTCGACTTCGAAACTACCGATATGCTGCGTCGCCGATTCGAGCGCCAAATCGATCAAGCGCTTTTCATTGACGTATTTGAGCATCTTCCGTGCCGCGGCGGCATCGAACCAGCGCGCTTCATCGACTTCATGGTCGTGGTTCTGCGGATCCCCCGAGAGGTAGCGCATCGAAAAGAACGTCACGCTCTTCTTGTGTTTGGCTTTGCCGACGTAGAACCAGTACGAAATCTCGTTGAGCCGCCCGAGGATCTCACCCCAGCACCCGGTCTCCTCGCGGACTTCGCGAATCGCCGCCTGTTCGTTGGACTCCCGATGTTCGACGTGCCCCTTCGGCAGCGTCCAGACGCGCGGCGAACCGCGACCGATGAGCATTGCATCGAAGCCTGCGTCGCGACGACGAAGGAGAACCCCACCTGCGGAGACCTCGTACTTGATGCGCATCGCTGCCCTCATTTTTTGACGATTCGGGAGACTCATGAGGAGCCGCGGAACAGCCCCTTTCACCTCTCAGTATAGCCCCCGGCTCCAAGAAGAGCCTGCCGAAAGGCATGCCCTCTTTTTAAGAAAAACCCGCTCGGGGTTGCTTTCGGCCGCAAAAAGAGGGAGGCTCGCTCGTATTGCCATACCCCTAGGGGTAGGAGTATGATACTCGCATGCCGATAGGCAGGGAGGTATCCCCATGAATGCATCGAGCGCCCCCCGTACGGGGTTGCCAAGCATCGTCATCCTCGGCGCCGGCTTCGCCGGACATACCGCCGCACTCCATCTTTCGCGACTCGTGCAATCGCACGCTCGCGTCACCGTCGTCGCTCCACGCAATCGATTCACGTGGTTTCCTAGTCTCATTTGGGTCGGCACGGGCACGATGTCACCGGAGAAAGTTTGGTTCCCGCTCGCGCCGGTCTATGAAAAACTCGGCTTCGATTATATCGACGGCCGAGCGGAGAGCATCCACCCCGACGATCGGTTCGTCGAGGTTCGTCGCGCCGATGGCAGCGGCGAAAAGATTCCCTACGATTTTCTGCTCAACGCCACCGGGCCATATCTCAATTTCGAGGGCACGCCGGGATTGGGCCCCAAAGAGGGCAGCACGCAGAGCGTCTGCTCGGTCGAGCACGCGCTCGGCGCGCGCGATGCCTACCTCGAAAATGTCGCCCAGCTCAAAAAGGGAAGCCGCCGTCGTTTTGTGATCGGTGTCGGCCATCCCGGAGCGACCTGCCAAGGCGCCGCCTTCGAATATATCATGAACGTCGATGCCGATCTGCGGCGACGCGGCCTTCGCGATCGCGCCGAGCTCGTCTGGCTCTCGAACGAACCGGCAGCGGGCGATTTCGGAGTCGATGGCGTCGAGGCGCGCATCGGGGGAAAAGTCGTCACGGGCTCGACCGTCATTGACGAACTCTTCA
This sequence comes from Vulcanimicrobiaceae bacterium, assembly GCA_049964475.1. Lineage (GTDB taxonomy): Bacteria > Vulcanimicrobiota > Vulcanimicrobiia > Vulcanimicrobiales > Vulcanimicrobiaceae > JABEUX01. Next base: position 10,793 of record JBMFXH010000012.1, on the reverse strand, counting down.
ACGAGCGCGGCATCAAACCGATTCTCGCCGCCGGCGTGACCGGTGTCGGGAAGGACGGCATATCCTACGATCGCGTCGGCTACGACCCCGCGACGTTAGAATATGATTTTGCGATGCTCATCCCGCAGTTCCGCGGCATCCCGATGAAATACATCGCGGCCGACGGCAGCGATATTACCGAAAAAATGACGGTTCCAAGCGGCTTTATGCGCGTCGATGCCGATTACACGGCCAAGAGCTACGATGCGTATCGCGCCGCCGACTGGCCCTCGATCTACCGCTCGCCCCTCTACGAGAATCTCTATGCCGCGGGGATCGCATTCGCCCCGCCTCACCCGCTCTCGAAGACGCTCAAAACCGCCTCGGGAACGACGATCGTCGCGACACCGCCGCGCACCGGCATGGCTTCAGGGATTATGGGGCGCACGGTCGCGCTGAACATCGCCGAACAGGTCGCCGGCCGCCCGGCGATCCATCACGAAAGCATGAGCGAGATGCCGGCGGCGTGCATCGCCTCGATGGGGCATTCGATCTGGAATGGATCGGCCGCTTCGATCGTGATGATGCCGGTCGCTCGCGACTACGAGCGATACCCCGAATACGGGCGCGACATCGACCTCTGCGAGCTCGATGTCGGCCTATCCGGCGCGTGGACCAAACGGATGCTCCACGAAGCCTTTATGTGGAAACTACAAGCCAAGTCCGGCTGGGCGATGATACCGGAGTAATACGCGCATGAACCACTTCTTACGGAACTTCTGGCCCTACCAAATCTGGCGATTCATTCGCATGAACGCGAAAATGTACGCCATCGCCAAGCATCAACCCGACTGACGCCAGCGAAGGTCGGGTTGACGGGCTGCTCGCGTCTCGTCGATCCGACCGACCACCGTATTGACCGGTGCCGCCATCACGCTCTGCGGATCGCGCTTCGCGGTTTCGACGATTTCGCGCAACGCCTCGATGAAGAGGTCGAGCGTCTCCTTCGATTCCGTCTCGGTCGGTTCCATCATCAGACACTCGGGAACGATCAGCGGGAAGTATACCGTCGGGGCCATGAAGCCGCGGTCGAGTAAGGCCTTGGCGATATCGAGCGCGCGAACGCCGGTCTCTTTTTTGAGTTCTTGGGCCGATGCAACGAATTCGTGTCGGCAGATCTCCGGATACGGAGTCGCGAGAAACTCCGAAACGCCGACGCGGAGATAATTCGCGTTGAGCACCGCCAGTTGCGAGACCGATTTTAGGCCCTCGGCGCCGTTGGCATAGAGGTAGCTCAAGGCCCGGACGGCGTGGGCGAAATTCGACCAGAAGGAGCGCATCGGTCCGATCGATTTCGGACGATCGAAATCGAGTTCGAAACGCATGCCGTCGGAGGGTGCACGACGTAGATCGCCTTTCCCATCGGGAATCGCACGCACGACGGGGGTAGGGAGATAATCGACTAAGTGCGCTGCAACGCCGAGCGGACCGTGCCCCGCGCCGCCGCCGCCGTGCGGAATCGTAAAGGTCTTATGCGTGTTGAGATGCATGAGATCGAAGCCCATGTCGCCCGGGCGAACGTTGCCCATGATCGCGTTCGCATTCGCTCCGTCGTAATACATGAGGCCGCCGACCCGGTGCACCGCAGCCGCGATCTCGGCGATATGATCCTCGAACAGACCCAACGTGTTGGGGTTGGTCATCATGCAGACGGCGGTATCGTCGCCCAGAACTTTTTCGATCTCTCCGAGGCTGACGCGGCCGCGCGCGTCGGAAGGGAGCGAGATCACCTTAAAGCCGCACATCGCCGCCGACGCCGGATTGGTTCCGTGCGCCGTATCGGGAACGATTACTTTCGTGCGCTTGCTCTCGCCACGATCGCGAAAATATTTCTTGGCGACTAAGAGCGCGGCGAGTTCGGCATGCGCGCCCGCCGACGGGTTCAGGCTGAAGGCCGCCATGCCGAAAATCGAGCTCAAGCTGCGTTCGAGCTCGTACATCACCGCGAGCGATCCCTGCGCGAGGTCGTCGGGCGTATACGGGTGAAGGTCGCGAAACCCGGGAAGATTCGCCATCGCATCGTTGATACGCGGGTTGTACTTCATCGTACAGCTGCCCAACGGATAGAAACCCAAGTCGATACCGAACGTGCGCTGCGAGAGCTGGGTGAAATGCCGGACCACGTCGAGTTCGCTGTTATCGGGAAGCGGAAGCTCCGAACGCAGAAACTCCTGCGGTAGGAAATCGGCGTGTGGCCGCGAGCGCTCGACGTATTCCGTCGCGCGGCCGGGCGCACCGGTCTCGAAGATCAGCGCGGGTGCGGGGCGATTAGCGGAGGGCTGCGACATGAACGACCTCGCGAAGAGCGGCGGTAAGTTTGGCGATATCGCCGGTGGAAGTAAGTTCGGTTGCGGTCATAAGAATCGAATCGGCATACTCGGGATAGAAACGCCCGAGGTCGACGCCGCCGAGGACGCCGCGCTTCTGCAACGCCGCCAAAACTTCGGCTCCGTTCCCAACCCGCACGACGATCTCGTTAAAGAACGGTGCCTCGAACCTCAGACTCACGCCGGGGACGCTGCTGACGGCGGTCGCCAACTCGCGCGATCGTTCGAGGTTGAGCCCCGCGACATCGCGCAAGCCGCTTGCCCCCATCAACGCGAGATAAATCGTCGCGATCAACGCGCAATGCGCCTGATTCGTGCAGATGTTCGAGGTCGCTTTTTCGCGCCGGATATGTTGTTCGCGCGCCTGCAACGTCAGCGTGAACGCCGCTTGCCCGCGATTGTCGAGGCTGCGACCGACCAAGCGGCCGGGAATACGGCGCATGTGTTCGGCGGTCGAGGCGATAAAGCCGACGTACGGGCCGCCGTAGGCGAGTGCGACGCCGAACGACTGCGCCTCACCGACGACGATCTGCGCGCCCCACTCTGCGGGAGGGCGCAACGCACCGAGCGATATCGCTTCGGAGATCACCGCGATGGGAACGGTGCCGCTCGACTCGATCGAAGCGCGCACGTGCGGATCGAGTTCGTCGATGACGCCGAAGAAATTCGGGCTCTGCAGCACGACCGCCGCATAGTTCTTCGCCTCGATTGCCGAAAGCACGGAGGCAGCATCGGTACGCCCGTCCGCGCCGATCGTGATTTCGTCGATCTCGATATCGAGACCGCCGCAATAAGTGTGCAGCACCGCGCGATAGCGCGGATCGACGGCGCGCGAAACCAAGAGTCGCGTCCGGCCCGTCGCATTGATCGCCATGATCGAACCTTCGGCGAGTGCGGTCGCACCGTCGTAGACCGACGCGTTGGCAATCTCCATTCCGGTGAGCAGGCAGATATAGCTCTGCCACTCGTAGATCGCCTGTAAATACCCCTGCGACACCTCCGCCTGATACGGTGTGTACGCCGTGAGAAATTCTCCGCGCATCGCTAACGCCGCGATCGCCGGCGGCGCATAGTGACGGTACGCTCCGGCGCCGAGAAACGAGGTGTACTCGTCGCCCCGGTTGCGCGCGGCCAACGCCTTCATACGGCGTTCGATCTGGTATTCGGGGAGCGCAGGAACGACATCGAGTGGAGCTTTCGGCGCGATCTCCGCTGAAACGGCAAGCAGTTCTTCAAGCGAACCCACGCCGATGCGTTCGAGCATCTGCGAGATCTCATGCGGCGTGTGCGGGGTATAGGCGCCCATCAGTCGTGCGCGATATCGGTGTAGGCGGCGGCGTCGAGTAGCTGCTGTGTCTGTGCCGTGTCGCTCAGTTTGATTTTTATGAGCCAGCCCGATCCGTAGGGATCGCTATTGAGGGCGGCGGGATCGGCATCGATCGCCGCGTTCACTTCGACGATCTCTCCGCCTAACGGCGTGTAGAGATCGGAGACGGTCTTCACCGATTCGATGACGCCGACATTGGCAAATTGTTCGACCTTCGTACCGACTTTCGGCAATTCGACGAAGGTGATATCGCCGAGCGAGCCCTGCGCGAAATCCGTTATCCCGATCGTCGCAATCCCACCATCCACTTTTGCCCATTCGTGCTCTTTGCTGTAGAGCAGGTCGCTTGGAATATTCACCGGTCTCCCTTTCGTTCGGCTTTTTGGCGTTTATAAAACGGCATCGCGACCACCAGGGCGTCGTGGCGCTCGCCGCGCACTTCGACCTGGAGATTCGTGCCGATGGTTGCAGCGTTCTTCTCGACCAACGCCGTCGCAATGTTCGCATTCCCGACCGCAGGGGCGATCGACCCGCTGCGAATCTCTCCGACGCGCGCCTCGCCGGCAAAGACCGGATAGCCCCCGCGCGCACCCACGCGCCCTGCCATCTTCAAGCCGACGATGCGGGGGTAGGCGTCACCCTCGAGCTGCTTCGCAAGCGCACCTTTGCCGATAAACTCCGGCTTCGCAAGCTTCAGCGCCCAGGTAAGACCGGCTTGAACCGGGGTGATCTCCTCGGTCATTTCGTGCCCGTAGAGCGGCATGCCGGCCTCGAGTCGCAGCACGTCGCGCGCTCCGAGACCGCACGGAACCAGGCCATCCCCCGCGTGTTGCGCGAGCAACCCGCGCCAAATCGCGGCGGCCTGCTCGCCGGGGAGAAAGAGTTCGAACCCGTCCTCGCCGGTATAGCCGGTGCGCGCAAGCGTCACCGGTACGCCGTCAACCTTCGCCTCGGCACAGAAATAATATTTGATCGCCGAGAGATCGATATCGACGTGCTTCTGCAGCATCGCGACCGCCGACGGGCCTTGGATGGCGATCAACGCCGCCTCGCCGTGAAGGCTGCGCAAGCGGACGTCGCCGCTGCGGTGCGCGTTGAGATGTGCCCACATTTTATCGGCGTTACTCGCATTGACGACGAGCAGCCACCGATCGGGGAGGCGATAGAAGATGACGTCGTCGTGGGCGCCGCCTTCGGCGTTACAGAAAATATTGTACCGAGCTTGGAACGGCTTCATCGTCGCAACTTCGTTGATCGTCAAGCCGTCGGCCCACGCCGCGACGTCATTTCCCTCGAGGATGAATTGCCCCATATGCGAGAGATCGAAGAGGCCCGCGCGATGCCGAACGGCGTCGTGCTCCTTGAGGATCCCGGCGTATTGCACCGGCATACTGAAACCGCCGAAGGGAACCATGCGTGCGTGCAGAGCGAGATGCTCGTCGTAGAGCGCGGTCCGCCGTTCCGAGGTCATGCCTTTTGTTTCTCCTTAGGATCGGTATTGAGGAAATTCAGCGTCGCATGAGCGACGACGGACTCGCCGCTCCGCACGAAAACCTCGCCGTAACAGATCCGTCGTCCGGCACGAATCACGCTCGCCTCGGCGATCAGATCGTGCGGGGCGAGCGCAGGGGCGAGGAAGTTACATTGCAGGGAGACGGTCGTCGTATTCTGTTCGCGCCCGTAGATTGAGGCGAGCGCCACGTAGAAAGCGGTGTCGCAGAGCGAGACGATCGCGCCGCCGTGTACCGCACCGGTGCCGTTGGTAACCTCTTCCCGGAACGGCATACGCAACACCGCACGCCCGCGTTCGACGGAGTCGAGCTTGAGATCGAGAACGGCTACGAAGCGCGACTTCTCCTTCTCCCAGGTGTGGGAGTGGTAGCGCGACGACTCGCTAGACACGGGCGGAGTGTACTCCGGGCGCGGCTCCTCCGCTATGGCTTTTGTGCCCCGCCCAATGCCGCCATCGCCTCCTCGTACGCGCCGCGGAAGTTGAACGCGCCGCCGTGGAGCCACTGCGCACCGTCGACGGCGAGCGTGGCGCCGCTGATCCACTGCGCTTCGTCGCCGCAGAGCCAGAGCGCGGCGCGCGAGATGTCGGCAGGCTCTCCGAGTCGCCCGAGCGGCACCGCCTTGCGGGCTCGCTCTTCGATGTCGGCGACGCTCCACAGGTTCTTATCGGTACCTTCGGTGTGAATCGGCCCGGGCGCGATGCAGTTGGCCCGAATTCCGTAACGCCCCCACTCCGAAGCGAGCGTCCGCGTCATCGCGAGAACGCCGGCTTTCGCGCTTGCGGAATGGATCGCGCCGGGTTCGCCGCTCCACGCGTACGCCGCGATGATGTTAAGAATCGCACCCTTCGATTCTTTGAGCATATCGAACGCCAGACGCGTGCAGTTAAACGTGCCGAGCAATACGATATCGACGACCGATTTAAAGCCGTTCGGCGAGAGTTGCTCGGCGGGTGCGATGAAGTTCCCAGCCGCATTATTGACCAGCACGTCGATCCGCCCCGCGCGTTGCCGGATCTCGTTCATCACCGCCTCGATGCGCGCGGCATCGCGAACGTCAGCGGAGAGCCCGAAGGCTCGCCCGCCGGCGGCTTCGATAGCACGCACGACTTCGTCGAGCTTCTCCTGACGGCGACCGATCACGCAGACCTGCGCGCCCTCGCGCGCAAAAGACTCGGCCATATCGCGCCCGAGGCCGCTGCCGCCCCCGGTAACGACCGCAACTTTACCTTCATATCGACGCTGGCTCACGAAAATGTATCTCCTTGCGCGGCGAGCATGCGCCGCAGATAGAGTGGAAGCGAGAAAAGGCGACGATGCGTTTGTTCGTCGTAAAAAAAGCTCTCACCGCGAAGTTTCGCGCAGTACGCAGCGATGCTCGCCGAATCGAGCTCCGCAAGATCGACGCGATCGCTACAGGCCAAGAACGCCCATTCGGTATCGAAGGCCGGAACGTGATGCGAAAAACTGGTGACGTGTCGATAACGGCGGCGTAACGTGCGCGCCATTTTCGCATGCAGGGAGGCATTGTGAAAGGCGCTCGTGCTCGCTTGCAGCACGTAGATACCGCCGTCGGCGAGGCGCGCTTTGATCAGCGCGAACACGTCGTCGTTAAAGAGCAGATTGCTCGGGCTATCTTCGAGCGGTTCGGTAAGGTCGGAGATAATGAGGCCGAAGCGCTCGCCGCTCTCGCGCATGAACGCGAGCGCATCGCCGACGATGACGCGCGCACGCGGATTCTCGAAGGCTCCGTCCGCCCATTCCGGCAGATACTTTTTCGAGAGTTCGACGACAAGCCCGTCGATGTCAACCATCGTTACGCGCTCGACGTCGGGGCAACGCAATACTTCGCGTAACGTCGCGCCCTCGCCGCCGCCGAGAATGAGCACCTCGCGGCGATCGCTCGCCGCGGCGAGCGCGGGATGGACGAGCGCCTCGTGATAGATCTTTTCGTCGCCCTGCGAACTCTGCGTGTCGCCGTCGAGAACCAACATCTTCCCGAAGACCGGCGTCTCGAGCACGGCGATCTGCTGAAACGGCGATTCACCGGAATAGAAGAGTTTCGAAACGGCGTGCTGGTGTTGTTCGGTCGGAGCAAATTCCTCGACGTACCAGTTCCAACGATCGGTCTTGGGCATAGCGGCGCGGGTTCGCTCCGCGCGCGCCCACCCCTCGGAGGAAGAAAACACCCCCGCCGCGAGGCGAGGGTATCGTTCGAGAGATGCTCGGCCGAGATCGGTTCGGCCGCCGGACTATGCCGATAGGGAGACCGCTTCGTGATCGCGCGTGACGACGTGGGTGAACTGCGCGTCCCCCGATTGGAGGATGCCGCGCTTGACCTCGGTGGTCAGCATCGAGCCGGCGCCGAGAACCCGGGCCGCATGTTCGCAGGCGAGCCAGGGATCGGTGTGGTCGCCGCACGTGTAAAAATCCATCGCGGCGTAACCGAGTTCGGGCCAGGTGTGAATTGAAATATGTGACTCGGCGAGAACGACGACTCCCGAGACGCCCTGAGGCTGAAATCTATGAAAAGCAACCTCCATGACAGTTGCTCGTGAAGCGTTCGCCGCACCGATCATCATCTCGCGGACGGCGTCGACGTCGGTTAATATACCGAAGTCACACCCAGACAGTTCGCACACGATGTGCGTCCCAAGTGCCTTCAATTTCTACGCGTCTCCTACGATTTCTCTGGGGGAATCCCACCTCCGGACTTCGTCGGCTGGCGTCTGTAGAATGCAGTCACGTCCCCGACCTTTCGACGAGCTCTTGCCGGCGCTGTTATGCGGTGCACGGGCGACTCGTCGCGATGGCGCGTTAGGGCGCGCCCACCCTCAACCGTGACCCCTCGGCTCCGAAGGGTCGGCCAGCATGATACCCCCTGCAGCACCCCCTGTAAAGAGGGAGTACGGCTCGCCAGAGATTATGAAGTTCCGACTTCATTATCTTGACTAACCAGGGTTCGGGGCCTATCGTGGGGCTATGGCGACCGAACTGAAGCCCGAGAACTCCCCCCAGGGGCTCCTTGAGGAGTACCGGCACGGCTTTCACGACACCGAAGAGCATTACGTCTTTAAATCGGGCAAGGGGCTCACCCGCGAGATGGTCGAGCGCATCAGCGCGATGAAAGACGAACCGGCGTGGATGCGCGAGTTCCGGCTACGCGCCTTCGAGATTTTCGAAAGCAAGCCGATGCCGACGTGGGGCGATACGGCCCTGCTCTCGGAGATCGATTTCGCCAACATCCATTATTTCGTCCGCTCCACCGATCGCGCCGAGCAATCGTGGGAGGACGTCCCCGACGATATCAAACGCACCTTCGACCGCCTCGGTATCCCCGAGGCCGAGCGGAAGTTTCTCTCCGGGGTGAGCGCACAGTATGAATCCGAGGTCGTCTATCACTCGGTCAAGGCCGAGCTTGAGCGCGACGGCGTGCTGTTTTGCGACATGGATACGGCGGTAAAGCAATACCCGGAGATCGTGCAGAAATATCTCTCCACCGTCATTCCGATCAACGATAATAAGTTCGCCGCGCTCAACTCCGCGGTTTGGTCGGGCGGTTCGTTCGTTTACGTGCCCAAGGGCATCACGGTGGCGATGCCGCTGCAAGCCTACTTCCGGATCAATACCGAGAACATGGGGCAGTTCGAGCGCACGCTGATTATCGCCGACGAAGGCTCGAAGGTTCATTATATCGAGGGTTGCACCGCACCGAAATTTTCGACGAGTTCGCTGCATTCCGCGGTCGTCGAATTGATCGCCCTCGACGGTGCCTCGATCCGTTACACGACGATCCAAAACTGGTATCGCAATATCTTTAATCTCGTGACGAAACGCGCGATTGCGCGCAAGAACGCGACCGTCGAATGGGTGGACGGCAATATCGGCTCCCGCCTGACGATGAAGTATCCGGCGATCTATCTGATGGGCGAAGGCGCTCGCGGCGAGATCCTTTCGATGGCGTTCGCGGGCGAAGGACAGCACCAGGATGCCGGCTCGAAAATCATCCACGGCGCTCCGCACACCACCTCGGTCGTAACGAATAAGTCGGTGACCGCCCACGGCGGGAAAACCACCTATCGCGGTCTCGTCGAGGTCTATCCCAACGCCCACCATTCCAAGACGCGCGTGAAGTGCGATGCGTTGCTGATGGACGATATCTCGAGCAGCGATACGAAACCGACGATGAAGATCGACGAGCAATTTGCGACCGTCGAGCATGAAGCCAGCGTCAGCAAAATCGGCGAAGACCAACTCTTCTACGCGATGAGCCGCGGGCTCGCCGAGGCCGACGCGACCGCGATGATCGTCAACGGCTTCTTCGATTTCTTCATCAAGGAACTCCCAATGGAGTACGCCGTCGAACTCAATCGATTGGTCAAGATGGAGATGGAAGGCGCGGTCGGGTAAGGCTTCGTCGCACTCCTCATGTCCAGCCAACGCATCACCGATGCATCCTCGATCGCTCCCGGAACGACGCGCACCTATAAACTCGACGGCGTCGACATCTTACTCTGCAACGTGGGCGGCGAGTTCTATGCGATCGAAGATTACTGCACCCATGACGGCGCCCCGCTCGACGCGGGAACGCTCGACGGTTGCCGCATCACCTGCCCCCGCCACGGCGCAGTCTTCGACGTCACCACCGGCGAGGCGCTCGCCCTCCCGGCGGTGATGCCCGTGCCGAGCTTCCCCGTCCGGCGCGAGGGCGACGAGGTCGTCGTCGAGGTGTAGCTCGCCAGGCTCGACCCTTTCACGGAGGCTCTACCCTTGTATCGAATCAACTAGTCCGCTAAACTAGTTGTATTATGAAAACCGTCGGAGCCTTCGAGGGCAAAACGCATTTTTCGGCGTTCATCAACGAAGCGGAGCACGGCGAAACGATCGTTATCACGAAGAATGGCCGCCCGGTCGCGCAACTCGGACCGCTGCAGGCCACCTGCCCCGACGACATGGATCGGGTCGTCGAACGCATCCTCGCGCGCAAGATTCGGGTCGGGGCTACCGCGGAGGAACTCATCGAAGAAGGCCGGCGCTACTAATCGTGCCCCTCGTTCTGGACGCTTCCGCCACGCTCTCATGGCTCCTCGATGACGAACGCGACGACCTCGCCGTCGCTACCCTGCACGCGATCCGGAGGTTCGAAGCGATCGTCCCCGGCTTGTGGCGCTGGGAGATTCAAAATGCGCTCCTCGTCGCCGAGCGGCGCGGGCGGATCGATATCGAGATCGTCAATGCCCTACTCGCCGATCTGGACCGCCTGCCGATCGCTGTCGCCGACCCGTCTCACCTCGCCTTGGCAGCCGCCGAATTGACGTTTGCGCGACGATACGACATGAGCGCTTACGACGCCGCCTATCTGGAACTCAGTTTTCGAACGGGTTTACCGCTGATCACGCGCGACCGCAAGCTCTCCGCCGCCGCTAGCGATCTCGGACTCCTGTGGAGCCCCGCACCCGGTCGTAAAGTGTAACCGGCGCCCGGGCGTCGAAGGCGCGCGCCATGCTGCTGCTCCGACGAACCGCAATAACGCTCGCCGTCCTCCTCGGCGTCTTCCTCCTCGTCGTCGCGCTCTACGCCGGCAACCTT
>JBMFXH010000011.1:0-23524 GCA_049964475.1 Vulcanimicrobiaceae bacterium | reverse complement strand
GTGCGCTCGCATGGCTCACCGGCGGCGCGATCGTGCTTGCGTGCGCGGTGGTGCTCGCGGTTGCGCTCCATCCCGGCTTCGCGCCGTTCCACCGCTTCTTCGGCGACCCGAGCAACTTTAACGGCGGGCTCGGAACGCGCACGGGGATCTGGCCCATCGCGTTGCATCTCTGGGCGCAGCACCCGATCCTCGGCATCGGCCCGGGCAACTTCGAAGATGCAGTCGGGCACGTTTTGCCCGGCGTGCGCACGCACCCGAATAGCTACTTCCTCGAGCTGCTCGCCGAAGGGGGCGCGCTGGGGCTGCTCGCGTTTAGCTGGCTCGGCGCTGCGCTAATGCGTGCGTTCGCAGCGGCCGCCACGCAGCCGATCGCGGTGGCCGCATTCGCAGCGCTCGCCGGCATGCTGCTGCACCTCACCTACGACGGCGTGCTGATCTATCCGAAGGTCGGCGTCTTCTTTTGGGTGCTGCTCGCATGCGCGTTTGCAGCGATTCGCGAAGCGAGGGCGAAGAGCGCCTCGTGCTAACCCGCATGCTCGGCGCTTCGCCGCGACGTTATTTCGAGATCGTCACGGTGTTGGCGGCGCGCTACGTGAAAGTGCGCTACCGCGGCTCCGCGCTCGGCATCTTTTGGTCGGTGCTGAATCCGCTGATTATGACCTGCCTCTATACGGTGATTTTCGGGCATGCGTTTCGCGGCGCGTTCGGCGGCTCGATGGTCGATTATCTCTTCGCGGTCTTTGTCGGCCTCTCGTCGATGAACTATTTCTCGAGTTCGACCTCGCAGGCGCTGCAGAGCGTCGTCTCCAACGGCCTGCTGCTCAACAAAATGCGCCTGCCCGCCGCGGCCTTCCCGGTCGCGACGATTCTCTCCAACACGTTGCAACTCGCCTTCGGCATCGTGCCGATTTTGTTGATCGTCGCGATCGTCCTCGGGCACAACCCGCTCGGCGCGCCGTTGATCCTCGTGCCGCTGCTCTCGCTCGTGCTGCTCGCGCTCGGCGCGGCGCTTGCAGTGAGCGCGCTCTACGTCTTCTTCCGCGATATTCCGTATCTCTACGAATTGTTTGTCTTCGTCGTCTTCGTGGCGACGCCGGTCTTCTACCCGCTCTCCATCATCAGCCCGCGCTTTCAGCCCTATTTTCGGCTCAACCCGCTCACCACGATCATCGGCGAGTTGCGCTTCATCGTGGTACGCGGCGGGATACCATCGGTGGAGAGCCTGCTCGGCACGCTCGCGCTCGGCCTCATCGCGCTCGTCGCCGGTGGTGCGCTCTTCGCGCGGCTGAGCCCGCGTTTCATGGATTACCTATGATTCGTCTGAGGAATGTCTCGCTCGATCGGCACGTGCAGCACGAGCACTCGCTCGATCTCAAGCGCAGCCTCTTCGCACTGCTCAAAGGCGAGTACCGCGCACCGGAGCGGCGGAGCGTGCTGCGCGACGTTTCCTTAGAGATCGGCGTCGGCGAACGCTTGGGGATCATCGGCGCGAACGGCGCGGGTAAATCGACGCTGCTCAAAGTGATCGCCGGCATCCTGAGCCCGACCCAGGGCAGCGTGGAGGTGCCCGGCGTCGTCGCCCCGCTCATCGAGCTCGGCGCCGGCTTCGACCCCGATCTCTCGGTCTTCGATAACGTCGTCACCTACGGCGTGCTGCTCGGCCTCTCGCGCGAGGTGATGCTCGCGCGCATGGACGAGATCCTCGCCTTCGCCGAACTCGAAGCCTACCGCACCACGCTGGTGAAAACGCTCTCCTCGGGCATGCTGGCTCGGCTCGGTTTCGCGGTTGCCACCGACGTGGAGGCCGACACGTTGCTGATCGACGAGGTGCTCTCGGTCGGCGACGAACGCTTCCGCAAAAAGAGCCAGGGGCGCATCGCCGCGTTCTGGGAGCGCGGCATCACCAGCGTCATCGTCTCGCACGATCTCGATTTCATCGTGCGCGCCTGCAGCCGCGTGCTCTGCCTCGATCGCGGCCGCATCGCCTTTCTCGGGGCACCGCGGCTCGCCGTCCGTTTCTACTTAGATGTGGTAAACGCCGAGAACGGCTAACGCCGCAATCCCTCGCGCAAAGGGGCCGGGTGCGAGAGCGCGGAAGGCGCCTGCATGGACTGGGCTTCAAAGCGGGTTTGTGTAACCGGCGGCGCGGGTTTTCTCGGCTCCTTCGTGGTGGAGGAGCTGCGTGCGCGTGGTGCGAGCGAGATTTTCGTTCCGCGCAGCGCCCAATACGATCTCACCCACGAGCGCGATGTCGAACGGCTTTTCACCGACGCGCGCCCCGACGTGCTGATCCACCTCGCCGCCGTCGTCGGCGGGATCGGCGCAAACCGCGCGCATCCCGGATCGTTCTTCTACGCCAACGCGATGATGGGGATTCAACTCATCGAGCACGCGCGGCGGAATAACGTCGAAAAAACCGTCGTTGTCGGGACGATTTGCGCCTACCCGAAATTCACGCCGACGCCCTTTCGTGAGGACGAGCTCTGGAACGGCTACCCCGAAGAGACCAACGCGCCCTACGGCATCGCGAAGAAGGCGCTGCTCGTGCAATGCCAAGCCTACCGCGAAGAGTACGGCATGAACGCGATCTACCTGCTGCCCGTCAATCTCTATGGGCCACGCGATAACTTCGACCCCGCGAGTTCGCACGTTATTCCCGCACTTATAAAAAAATGCGTTGAGGCACGCGAGCGCGGCGACCGCGAGATCGTCGCCTGGGGCGACGGATCGCCGACGCGCGAGTTTCTCTACGCACCCGACGCCGCGCGCGGCATCGTGCTCGCGGCGGAGCGCTACGACGGCCCCGAGCCGGTCAACCTCGGCAGCGGGCGCGAGATATCGATTCGCGAGCTCACCGAACTTGTCGCGAAGCTCTGCGGCTTCCAAGGCGAGATCCGCTGGGACCCAAGCCAACCCAACGGCCAGCCCCGCCGTCAACTCGATGTCGCCCGCGCCCGCGAACGTTTCGGCTTCGTCGCCGAGACCTCGTTCGAGGATGGCTTACGCGAAGCGATCGAATGGTACGAAGCGAACCGAGAAGGCACCGGCAGCGGAGTGAAGGCGGCGATTTCGTGATTCTCACACGCACGCCGTTTCGCGTAACGCTCGGTGGCGGCGGCACCGACCTGCCGAGCTTCTACGAAAAGCACGGCGGCTATATTCTCGCCACCGGCATCGATAAGTATATGTACATCGCGCTCAACGTCCCCGAGGCAGATCGCCTCGTTCGTTTGCATTACACGCAGAGCGAAACGGTCGCCGACGCGCGGCTGCTCAAGCACGAGCTCGCGCGCGAGGCGCTCCTGCGATACGGCATCGACCACTCGGTCGAAATCGCTTCCCTCGCCGACCTGCCGGCGGGGACCGGGCTCGGATCCTCGAGTTGTTATCTCGTCGGGCTGCTCAATGCGCTACAAGCCTACGTCGAGCAGCCCGCCGATGCACAAGCGCTCGCCGAAGAAGCCTGCACGATCGAACTCGACCGTTTGAAGAAACCGATCGGCAAACAGGATCAATATATGGCCGCGTTCGGTGGCCTTACCGAGTTGCGCATCGCGCGTGATGGGACCGTTGAAGTGGAGCGGCTCGATCTTCCGGCGCACGCCCTCGCGGAGTTCGTCTCAAAGACGCACCTCTATTATACCGATATTCAACGGGATGCCACCGAAATTCTCGCGCATCAGGATTCATCGATGCGCACCGCGGCAGTGCATTCGACGGTCGAAGAGAGTCTGCTCGAAATTCAAACAATCGGGCACGACATCGGCTCGGCTTTTCGCCGCTGTGATTTCGACCGCTTCGGAACGCTTATGCACGACCACTGGATAGCGAAAAAGCGCATGTCGACGAAGATCACCGTTGACCCGATGGAGCGTCTCTACGAATTTCTTCGCCGCGATTACGGCGTGACCGGCGGAAAGGTCGTCGGTGCCGGCGGCGGTGGATTCCTTATGCTCTACTGCCCGACCGAAGGAAAGACGTTGACCGAGTATATGGCTGGACAAGGGTTCACACGTCTCAATTGGATGATGGATTTCAGCGGCAGCCGCGTGGTGAGCAACACGCTCGCATCGCGCAGCAGCCACCGGCATAAGGCCACGGCGCAACACTATGTCTAGCGTGACGCGGCTCGCCTTCGACCAAGGTTGGCGCTTTCAGTTCCTCCGATATATTACGATCGGCGGCATCGTTTTTGTTGTCGACGTCGGGTCGTTCAAGATCCTCCTCGGCACAAAGATCGCTCTTTTCTTCGTCACCACCATCGCCTATGCTTTGGCAATCACTACCCATTTTACGTTGAACAAGTTCGTGAATTTTCGTGCCCACGATCGCCCGGTCCACCATCAAGCTGCGAACTACTTATGGATCGCGTTTGTGGGCTGGATTATTACGCTCATCGTCGTCGAGCTCGGCACGCACCGCTTTGGCTTGGCACCATTAGCGGCTAAGCTCGGCGCCGTGGTCATCAATCTGCCGATTGGCTTTCTGGGCCACCGCTTCCTGACGTTTGGAAATGGATTTCTTGCCGCTCTTCGCCGCCTCGGAGTCATGCGATGAGTTTAAAACTGAGCATCATCATCCCGGCCTTCAAGGAGCGCCAAAAGATCGAGCGCGATATCGAGGCGGCGCATACGTTTTTGGAAGGGCACGGAATCGGGGGAGAGATTATCGTCGTCGACGATGGATCGCCCGACGATACGGCACAGATCGCACGCGCACTCCAGGCAAAGTATTCCGAGCTACGCGTAGTCAGCTACGAAAACAATCGCGGCAAGGGGCATGCGGTCGCGCAGGGTGTCGCGCAGGCCGGCGGTGAGTTCATCATGTTTGCCGACGCGGGGCTCTGCGTTCCCTACGACATTGCTACTATCGGCATGACGATCCTCGAGATGGGGATGTGCGATATCGCGCATGGATCCCGAAGGATGAGGGGGAGCATTCTTCGCCCGCAGCCCCTTTATCGTAGAGTTGGGTCGCGCGTATACGCCGTGGTGATTCACACGCTTTTTGGCGTCCCGTGGCATATCTCCGACACACAGTGCGGATTTAAACTTTACCGTGGCGAGGTTGCGCGAGAACTGTACTCAGAAGTTGTTACCGACGGTTTTATGTTTGATATTGAAGTGATTCTTCGCGCACTCAGGCGCAAAAAGCGAATCCTGGAGTTCCCCGTACTATGGAGCAATGATGCCGACACGAGGTACGATCCTATCTGGGGCACCGTTCGGAACTTCAAAGAGCTGATTCGCATACGCTGGGCGCTTGCAACGGAGGCGCGCGACCGGGCGGTGCTTTTAAAGGAACGCTCCGGGCAACGTGAAGATGCCACCGTTACCTAAAACGATCGCCGTTACCGGCGTCGCCGGGTTTATCGGCAGCAATCTCGCAGATCGCCTGATCGCCGAGGGATATCGCGTGCTGGGAATCGATAACCTCGCCTATGGCGTACGCGAGCAGATACCGCTGGGGGTAGAGTTCCACCAACGCGACATTCGCGACAAAGATTTGCGAGAGATCCTATCGGGTGTAGACGTCCTATTTCACTTAGCCGCGAAAAATTGCATCGCCGACTGCCAAGACGATCCCGTCGAGACCAGCGACATCAACGTTACGGGAACGGTGAATGTTTTCGAAAGCGCGCGACGTGCCGGAGTGAAGAAAATCGTGTACGCGGAGTCATCCGCCCTCTACGAGGGTTCTTCGCTGCTACCAACCCCGGAGAGCGAGGTTTCGCCCCAAAGTATGTATGCCGTGAGCAAATTGGCCGGCATGGCTTTTGCCGAGGCGTATCGGCGCTTCTTCGGGCTGCGCATGACCGCGTTACGTTATTTTTGCGTCTACGGGCCGCGCCAAGACTATCGTCGCAGCATCCCGCCCGTAATGAGCGCATTCATCCTCAAGCTCTTGCGCGGCGAACAACCGACCATCTACGGTACCGGTGAAAAGCGGCGCGACTTTATCTTCGTGGATGATGTTAACGATTTCCATCTGCGCTGCATCTCTGACGATCGCACCGACGGCGGAACCTATAATCTTGGGAGCGGAACCAATAATAGCGTAAACGAAATATATCGCGCCGTCGCCGAACTTCTTGAGTCGCCGATCGAGCCGATCCATCGGCCCGATCAGCCCGGAGAAGCGCTCAACACGCTTGCGGACATCTCCGCCGCGAGCGCCCTCGGATGGAAGCCCAGCGTCAATTTGCGTGAAGGGTTACGACGGTCGATTGATTATATTCAGCGCGAGGTACTTGCTACAGACTAAAGGCCGCTTATCGGTACGGGCCTGCCCTGCTCTACCGAGCCGTAGAGAGCCGCGAGCATCCGCATCGCGGCGAGGCCATCCGCAGGCGATCCCCAGTATGCTCCCCCCGTTTGCACGGCATTCATAAAATCGTTCCATTCGTGTTGCCACGATAGATCGTCGCCCTCGAAGCTTTCCTCGGCGATCTCAGGAACGCCGCCTTCAGGGCGACGCTTCGCGCAAATCAAGCGTTCGATTCCGTAGCTCTTGCCAAGGCCTTCAATTGAAAGCGAGCCCTCCGTCCCGAAGATCTCGAAGGAAAACATGTTCTTCCACTGTGTCCAGCTCGTGTGAAAACTCGCGACCGCGCCGCCTTCGAAGCGGAAGAGGCCAAACGCATTATCTTCTAACGGAGCGATCGGCCAGATCGCCGTCTGCGTATAGGCAAACGCCTCATTTGGAGGCCCGGCAAACCAATGAATGAGATCGGCAACATGGACGCCTTGGTCCGTTAGTTCGCCGCCACCGGCAAGCTCCGCGTTGCCACGCCATTCGCTTTCGTACCCCGGCCTGCCGCCATGCCCGTAGCGGGCCCTGAGGTTGATGAGTTCGCCGATCTCGCCAGCGCAAAACCGTTCGTGTGCACGCGCAAGCGCGGGATGATATCGATGGTTGAAGCCGATTTTTAATATTTTCCCCGATTTGCGCGCTGCTTCGGCCATCGCGGTGGCTTCCACCATATTTCGCCCCATCGGCTTTTCAACGAGCACGTGCTTCCCCGCGTCGAGCGCCGCAATGGCTATCTCCGCGAGGTAACCGTTCGGCGTCGCGACGACGACGATATCGATCTTCGGGTCGGCGATCACATCGCGCCAGTCCGTTGCGGCTCGGGCGGAATACTCGCTGGCGATGTTCTCCGCAGCAGCACAGTTCGCATCAACGAGGAGCGCGACTCGCGAATCGGCGTGCTGCGAAGCGCACACGGTGCGCCGCCGCCCGATCAGCCCGCAGCCGACCACCGCAACCTTATTTGGCCGCGGCGTCACCGAATTCTTCCCCCTTGCCCTTTCGGCGGTAGCCCAACAGTGCGATACTGTACGCGAGGATCGCGCCGAACATTCTCGCCGAGAGCGCGATGTGGATCGAGAACGATCGCTTTCCGCATCGTTTGTAAGAACGTCTCACTTTCGAGGTTCTTAAAATCCGGCCATGGCGTCGCGATAACGACGGCGTCAGCGCCACCTAGCGCATCTTCGATGGTTGCGCCCAGCGTTATCTCCGCCCCCACCCCAACTGGGAACGCTTTTACTGCGGGATCGTAAGCTCTGATTTTGGCTCCTCGTTTCTGAAGAGCGCTCGCTAATTCCATAGCATGGGAGCGGCGAAGGGTGTCGGTACCTGGTTTATAGGTGAGCCCCAAAATCGCAATGGTTGCACGCGCCGGGTCCAATAAGCCCAATAATGTCCTCTCGGGCCAACGTCGACTGTATTCGTTGCTCGCGCTTATCGATGAAAGGAGCGGTGAAGGAAGGCCGTTTCGTCGTGCGAGCCCCGCGAGTGCTTGGACGTCGCGTCCGAGCGTTCCACCCGCAAATCCAGGGCCGGGATCGAGATACGCGGATGGCCCAATGCGACGGTCGCTGCGAAGACCTCGCGCAACGTCGATGGCGTCCGCACCGGTCGGCTCGCAGAGGGCGGCGATTTCATTCATAAAAGATACCGAGGTCGCCAAAAATGCATTCAGGGCGTGCTTCGTCATCTCGGCGGACTCGACGGACATGTGAATCGATGAGGCTGCGAATGGCGCAAAGAGTTCCTCGACGCGCGTTCCATCCGCCCGATTCCGGCTTCCAATCACCACCCGGTCAGCTTCCAAAAATGCTTTGAGTGCCGTTCCCAAGCGCAAATTTTCGGGTGAGTACACGACCGCAGTATTTTGCCCGCGCGTAGCCTTCGTCATCTCAGCTTCGACCTGGGAGCAGAACCCAACCGGGACCTGCGACGAGATCAGCAGCAACGCCCCCGGTTGAAGAAACGGAAAGAGATCTCTAATGCGGTTCCGCACGAATTCAAAATCAGCTTCGTCTGCCTCATTTACAGGGGTATCGTAGGTAACCCAGACAATGTCGGCGCTCGAGAGCGCCTCCGATGCGTTGGAAGTGACATGAAGACTTCCGCGACCGATGCCCTCGAAAAGGAGTTCACTCAAACCCGGCTCGAAGATCGGGAGCTTACCGCGCTTGATGTTCTCGACCAAAGGCTCGTCGAAGTCCAGGGCGGTGGTCTGGTATCGACTCGACGTACAGGCAGCCGCTACGAGCCCAAGGTGCCATAACCCGACAACACAAATCTTCAACGGTTTCCTCTCCGGAGCCTAACAACGCCAAGCATCTATTCCAAAAATAGCTCGCCCTTCCCGCCCTGCGCCAAAACAAACTATAAAGCGATAAAGAAAGGCCCGAATGACCTCCGATAACGACCACGTTGAGATCAACCTTTCCGGCAAGGTGGTGCTCGTAACCGGGGGAAGCCTCGGCATCGGTTTCGCTGCTGCGGAAGCGTGCCTCGCCGCAGGAGGAAGCACGTTTATTTGCGCGCGCGGTGCACACGATCTTGCGGATGCGACCACACGGCTGCAAAGCAAATATGGTGCGGGACGCGCTTTCGGAATTACCGCAGATATAAGCCTTCGCAACAACGTAACGCGCCTCTTCGATGAGGTCGATAGCAAATTCGGGAGAATCGACGGTGTCATCCACGCGGCCGGCATCTACGGGCCGATCGGCACCGTCGCTGATGTTGAGCCCGACGCTTGGATGGAAGTCCTTCGCGTCAATTTGTTTGGTTCGTTTCTCGTAACGCGAGAGGCATGCCGGCATATGCGGGAACGGGATGGCGGGCGCATCGTTCTTCTCAGCGGTGGCGGAGCCGCGACCCCGTTCCCAAATTATACAGGTTACGCGTGTAGTAAGGTCGGCGTCGTACGGTTAACCGAAACGGTTGCGCAGGAGATGAGCGGTGCCAACATCGAGATTAACTGCCTTGCGCCCGGATTCGTGGCCACACGCCTGCACGAACAAACGCTCGCTTCAGGCGCGGAAGCCGGTGCGGAATTCTACCAAAAAACCCAGGCGCTGCTTGAAGAGGGAGCCGTGCCTGCCTCGGTAGGGGGCCGGGCGGCTGCATTTCTCGTTAGCGAAGCAGCGAACGGGATTACGGGAAAATTTGTCGCCGCGCCCTACGACGGATGGGGAGCCTGGTCGCGACACCTTGAGGAACTCCGCGACAGCGATCTCTTCACGCTTCGGCGGATCGTTCCGAAAGACCGGGGGCTATCCTGGCAATAACGGTGAGAACTCCCGCTGCGTTCGCCGATAGTCCTCCATGGAGTCGATCCACCAAAGTTTTTCCGTCATTCGGTACCCAAATAGTCGCGCCTTTTTGTTGAGCATTTTCGGAAACACGTCACGCGCGAAATCGGATGGGGTCGTTTCGGGGATCATCTGCACCACCGACGGCGCCACCACATAGTAGCCCGCGTTGACCCAGTTACTAAAGGATTCTTCCTTGCTAGGCTTTTCCAGAAACCGGGTAACGCGGCCATCGCCGTTAACGGCCACGATTCCGCTCGCGCCAGTGTCGAGGCGATGATAGAGCGCCATTGTTAAATCGGCCTTTCGCTCTTTGTGCAACGCGATGAGCTTCCGCAAATCGATCGTCGAAAGATTGTCACTGTAGACCACGAGGCAGTCACCGGAGCCAAGTAACCCGGCTGCATTACGCAGAGCACCCGAGGTGCCCAGTAAGCGCTCTTCCCGGACGTATTGGATGCGCGCATTAAGCCGTTGCCCGTCGCCAAAAACTTTAACGATCGCTTCGGGGCTGTGGTGAAGGTTGATCACGATATCATGGATCCCCGCCTCGACGAGCAACTCCACGTTATGTTGTAGGATCGGCTTTCCACCGATCTCAATCATTGGCTTCGGGCAGGAATCGGTGAGTGGCCGAAGGCGCTCTCCTCGTCCGGCAGCAAGCAGAAGCGCTTTCACCCCGAAGCCCCGCGGCGATTTGTAGCGCGGCCTTGCAGGAGACCGAGACCCTCTGCGAGGCATAGAGCCCTGATGGCCGCCGTTCTTTCACTTTCCATATTTTTCGTTCTATTCGCCGTAGGGCTCGCAGTGCTCTTGCTTCTGAAGCGAGGGCCGCTCTCGGTCGGCGAGGCGCTCATCGCTCCAGCATTTGGGATTGCAGCATTTGTTATACCAACGGTACTCCTCAGCCAGCTTGGGCTACCGATCGAGCGCTTTGCCATCGCCGAATTTCTTGCCCTCATCTGCGCTGCGCTCGGCGTTATTTTTTGGCGAAGAGGCGCGGTTCCCTGGCAGCTGCTGCTCATTTTCGTACCCCTGGTCGCATTTGCGTTCGTCCTCATCGCTTGGCCGCAGTGTATTTACGGCTTTAACTGGGTGAGCTTCAGCAATGATGATATGACGAATTATGCCCTTGCCGCCGATCGGCTTGTGACTCATGGTTTTTACCAACTGCCCCCAATGCGGCCGGATGAAATATTTCGCGGATACAACGCGGACTATTGGCTTATGTACGTGGCCAACGGAGAACGCACGGGTGTAGAGATGCTGCTTGCCATTGTCGCCGCAACCACACATCTCCGTGGTTTTCAGGCATTTATGCCGAGCATCATTGCGTTCCACCTGACGCTCATTTGCGCAACTACGGCACTCGGATGGGGCTTCAGGCACCGAAGCACGGATGCGTTGGTTGTCGGTGCGCTCATGGGCGTCTCCCCGTTGACCTCTCTGGGAACTTTTTATCAACTACTTGCCCAGGTTTGTGGCCTTTCGCTCCTCGTCGCTCAAGTGTCGTTGCTTTCAAATGTCGCAAGCAAAATAGCAACGTCGCCAGAACGGTCGATTAGATCGGGAGCCGCATTAGGGGTCTTGCTAACGGCACAGATTTTAATTTACCCCGAGCTTCTTCCGTTTGCGGTGCTAACCTATGCCATCTGGGCAGCGCTGGCTATCACAAACAGAACGCTCGCAGTAAAACATGGCGTGATCATCGGGGCGGCGGCGGCTGCCGCAGTGCTAGTGTTCGCGCGAGGGAATCTCTTTCGAATGCTGACATTGCTCGCCAGCAGGGTGCTCGGGCAGGCAGCCCCCCATATTCATACCGTCGGGCCCTTACATCAGGCATGGTACCCCTTCCCGTATTTTCTCGTCCCCAGTGGCTTTTCTAGCCTTTGGGGAATTACAATGCTCAACAACTATGGCGGTACACTGCTTTCGGTGGGCATCGCGTTGGGTATTCTCCTAACCGGGGCAACAGCGGCCTTCGCGATCTACCGCGCCGTTCGTTCGGCAGATGCGGCGGCAATTTTGCTGTGCATCATGCTTGGGCTAGGGGTAGTCTTGTTCGTCAAACGGGTTGATTTTGGCCTTTTTAAACTCGCCATGTACATTCAGCCAGCCCTCATTGCGACGTTTGCTTTCTTTGTCGTTACCCCGTCGAAATTTCGTGCTAGCGCTCGCATGGGGTTCCTGCTATTATTCGCATCGGGCATTCTCACGCAATGGAGATATGCTCAAACAAGCGTCAACGGTCCTTTCGGTTCGCCGTCAGGGTTCGTGCAGGTGAGAAATGCAACTCCATTATATTTGCTTAATGACCTAGCGAATATTTCGCGCCAACGAGAGCATTTCGATGCCTATATTTCAGACACCAGCAATTACGTCCTCGGAAAATACGAAACCGGCTACGTAGGATCGAAGCCCCTTTTCTTTATCACCGATGACTTCAGGACAAATATTCGAGCGGTTCGCAAACCGGAAATCCCGGCCTTCCGCCCTGCATTTCCAAAATACGACTCCTATTCAAAAGCGCTTCTTCGAGGGGAAGCAGAATTTTTCAGGCACGCTTCATTTGTTTTTCCTGGTGGCCACGTGGCAAAATTTTCGCTGCCGCACCTCGGCGATCGATACGGCGACGTCGCTTTATTCCATGACGGCGGTGCGGACGTTGTCCTTAATAGGTTCAACGCGAGATATCGCAAAAAGATCGTATACCTCGCAGGGGCACGCACTATTCGAAACGATCTTGCCTTTGTGCAATCGTCGCTAGGTTTCGCGCCCGGCCCCGCCCCTGTCTCTAAAATATCGCTGTTCCAAGTGGAACCGGATTTTTTTAGACCCGGTCGAACGATGTCTGGAATCGGCCGCTACCTTCTTTTTACGATTCTAAACCCCACCCCGGGCGACCGAATGCTTATTAGTCTTACGGACACGCTAAGCGAAAACGGCGACGACCGTCTTCCCCCAGCAAGTGTCTTAGGGAGCCGCCGGGTTTTCTTTCCATTAGTGGGCGATGGTTCGGCGCGTGTAGTATCGCCGCCGCTAAGCACGAAAATTATCGGAGGCTATCGCGTGGTTGGGCTCGATATGGGGGCTAAGGGCCACCTCTTCGAGACAACACGAACGGGGCTCATGAACCTTTTCGGCACGCACATTCAGATTGATCCACGCCTTTTGACCGCTTTTGCTCGAAACATTTCGGTAATCTCTGCGTCACAATATCAAGCAATGAAAGCGCCCCACTATATTAAAAATCTGGCAGCCGGGCTAATAGACCACAATTTGCTATATTCGGGCATTTACGAAGACGGGTGGATTTCCCAAAACGCATATTTAAGACTGTCGTCAGGTAATGCGGCGGCGTTCCTCAAAATCAATGGTCTAGTGCCGTTTATCCGTACTTCAAGCTTTAGGGAAATGCTCTCGTGCAGCATCGACGGAAAAATCGTCAGCCACATTCGCTTAAAGATAGGCTACTTCCACCTTAAAATCCCAATCCACATTGTGGCTGGCAACCACCGCGTGCAGCTTTCGTTTAGCTCTTTCGAGCGACTTCCGGGCGGCGACGGCCGTCCAGTTTCAGCGAAGATCACGTCAATCGGCTTCCGTTAAGCGCGCGGCTTTTTGGTTCGAAGGGGGAGTCTCCCCGTAAAAAGAACGACACTACCATGAGCACATCGCTAACCGCCGCACCACCGGCGGATATTCTCGTAGGCTCGCTCCCGGGGAAGCTCGGCCGCAATTGGTGGGCGCTTGAATCGACGGGGAACAAGCCTTTTCGTTGGGCACGCAGCGGCGCGGAACTATTTGTTGCCGCACTCGATCCCGTGCTTCACACCCTAAAACTTCTCATCGAGCCTGGCCCCGGCGTTGGCTTGAAGCCTTTCCCCCTAGAAATCCTTGAGGCCAGCGTGCCCGTCGCTACGGTAGAGATCGTAGGGAAGCAACTCATCTCGGTCCCGCTGCCCCCTGCCGGCCCAAAGGTGTATCGCCTCGAATTGCGCGCATCCGGTGGCGGCTCAACTACTCCGGGGGATCCCCGTGCGCTCGATTTTCGTGTTTTCTCGATCGAACTTGAAAAAAGCCGGCGCGACGTTCTTCCGCCAACCATGAAACTCGGCATGGGCTGGTACCCGTTGGAAACTCTTGGCGACGCTTCGTTTCGCTGGGTCAACAACAACGCTGAAGTCAGCGTAGCAAATCCTGATGGGCGCGAGCTCCTCGAATTTGAAATCGAGCCGGGGCCGAGTGCGGGCGGAAAACCGCTGCACCTAAAAATCTTGCGCAAAAGCGGCGCGGCGGAGCATCTGCTCGCTGAGTTTCACGTCGCCGCAAGGGAGCATTTAGAGATACCTCTACCCAAAGGTGACCGCCTCGATCTCATTTTTCACGCCGATGCCCCAAGCGAGAAGGTTTCAGGCGAGTCGCGCATTCTGAACTTTCGCCTCTTTCAATATCCGGGAGCGTAGCGCGGGAAATGAGCGAGGCGGATTTTTGGACTTCCTACCTCGATGAAGCAAAGCTTGTCATCGATCGCATCGACCGCTCCGCCGCCGAGGCGTTGGTGGCGCAGCTCGTCGCGCTGCGTGAGCGGAGCGGTCGGCTATTTATTCTCGGCGTCGGAGGCAGTGCCGGCAATGCTTCGCATGCGGTCAACGATTTCCGAAAGCTCGTCGGCATCGAGACTTACGCACCTACCGATAACGTCTCCGAGTTAACCGCCCGCACCAACGACGAGGGCTGGGCGACGGTCTTCGCGGCGTGGCTTCAGGTAAGCCGCCTCAACGGGAACGATGCCGTGTTGGTTTTTTCTGTCGGCGGTGGGAACGTTGAAAAGAACGTCAGCCCGAACCTCGTTCTCGCGTTGCAATATGCCAAGCAGGTCGGCGCAAAAATCCTTGGCATCGTGGGCCGTGACGGTGGATATACCGCGCAGGTCGCCGACGCGTGCGTCATCGTTCCAACGGTCAACCCCGATCACATCACGCCGCATTCCGAGGCCTTCCAAGCGGTAATTTGGCACGGGCTAGTCAGCCATCCATCGCTGAAGGCGCGGCCGACAAAATGGGAATCGATTCTTTAAAACGTGCGGTGTTCTTCGATCGTGACGGCGTTTTAAACGCAGCGGTCATTCGTAACGGCACCCCACACCCGCCCGCATCTGCCGAAGAGGTGCATATCGATCCCTCGGCGGCCGACGGCATCGCCAGGCTCCATAGCCTCGGCTTTCTCGCCGTGGTCATCACCAATCAGCCCGACGTTGCACGCGGCGTCCAGCGGCGCGAAATTGTCGATGAAATCAACGCGTTCGTGCAGCAGCGCACGAATGCCGACGCGCTCTATACGTGCTTTCACGATAATGCCGACCATTGTGATTGCCGAAAACCCAAACCGGGGCTCATGTTCCAAGCCGCCGCCGAGCTCGGCCTTGACGTGCGGCGGAGCTATCTCATAGGCGATCGGTACGGCGATGTCCAAGCAGGTCTCTCAGCCGGGTGCACGACCGTCCTCATCGATCGCGGTTACGCCGAAACCCCAGCCGAGACCGGCGCAGCCTATACGGTTCGCTCGCTCCACGACGCCCTCAATTGCATATTTTCACTTGAAAGCGAGGCCCGCGTTGAATATTGAAAGACTCTCCGTAAAGATTTTTGCTGACGGCGCCGACCGGGCCGGCATGCTGGAGATGTACCGTAATCCGATGATCTCCGGTTTCACCACCAACCCCACGCTGATGCGTAAGGCGGGCATCACCGATTTCGAAGGTTTTGCGCGCGATATTCTTGCGGCGATTCCGGACCGTCCGATTTCGTTTGAGGTGTTTGCCGACGACTTCGACGAAATGGAGCGGCAGGCACGTTTTATCGCTACGTGGGGTGAGAACGTCTACGTCAAGATCCCCATCACCAACACGCGCGGTGAGAGCTCGATTCCGCTGGTCCGCCGTCTCGCGACTGCCGGAGTGAAACTCAACGTCACGGCGATGATGACCGTGGAGCAAATACGCGAGGTCTCCGCCGCGCTCGCCGGCGGCCCAGCGGCATGCGCCTCACTTTTTGCCGGGCGTATCGCCGATACCGGGCGCGATCCGCTACCGATGATCGCCGAATCGCTCGCGGTTTTGCGCGCGACGCCAAATGTCGAGCTCATCTGGGCGAGCCCGCGCGAACTCCTGAATATCTTTCAAGCGAACGATCTCGGCTGCCACATCATTACCGTGACGAACGATATTCTCGCCAAGCTCGCGCTCGTCGGGAAGGGCCTCGACGAGTACTCGCTCGACACAGTGAAGATGTTCTACCGCGATGCGCAGGCAGCAGGCTTTAGCATTCGCTCCGACGCTACGGTTTAATCTTCAAACTAAAGACGCGGAAGTTGAGCGTGCGCGGATCGTGCGGCACCTTTGCGTCGGCACTCCGAACGTGCAGCACCAACACGGCGCCCTTTGGTTGAGCGGGGAGGTGGAACTCCACGTAGCGGCGCCCGGCGATCGGCCCCTGCTCCACCAGCGTTTTGCCGTTAGCGCCCTGCACCGCAATCTCCAGCGGCGCGCCGGCGAGGCTCGGCCCCGCTGCAACTTCGGCTTCCAGCGTAAACGGTGAAGGCTGCGCTTTGGTGAGCACGACCTGGGCATTGTCGTTCACCCAGCGGAAGGTCTGCCCCTGATAGTGCTCGAGCGTGTACCAATTTTTGCCGAGTGCAATCGGCGAGCCATCGAAGCGAATGCCGTCGCGACACGCAGTGATCGGGGAATGGATGCCGATAACCAGCGCGCGATAGTTGAGAATGCGCGGATCGTGCGGCGTCGGCAGATTCTTACTGTGCGCGTGCAAAACGAACGTCTCTGCCGCAACACCTTTGCGAATGCGAATCCGAATCGGTCGCACGCCGTTCACCATCGTCGTGAGCGCATCGCCTTGGTTCCCCGTTACGGTCATTTTGAACGGCTTCGAGCCGACCCCAGGCCCCGGCTGAATCAGCATGGAGACGCTGCGATGGCTGCCGCTCGGGCATGCGGTGAACTCCGCGTTATTATCGGCCCAGCGAAACGCAAGCCCTTTGTAGTGCTGGAACGCATACCAGCCCGAGCCCAAGCGAATGCCGTCGCCGGCAGGAACGATATCGGGGGTCGAACGGGGCATCGGTGCTGCAGCGCTCGGGGAGGCCGTGCTCGTCGCAGCCGGGTGCTGCCCGCCCGAACACGCCGCCGTGAACGCAAGCGCACAACTCGCTCCGAGGAGCGCAAAAAACCTCCGGCTTCCTTCAAACATTTCTCTCTCCAATGGGCTGCGCCCATTCAACGCTGTGTAAGAGCAAGCTCAGCCTGCGTTTATCCGTCGAGTCCTTCACTTTCGAAAAAACGAACCCCTGCGATGCTTCGATTCTCAACACCGGCGCGCAATTCGGTTCGTTACCGACGAAGAACCGAAGCTCGAAATCGCCCGGTGCGAACTCTTGCCGCGCGAGTACTCTGCCGCGGTAGCGCACGGTTACTTGCTGGCGCTCCAAGCCGGCGATATTTCCGGGAATGCGCCCGCGCAGCACCGCCTCCCCTGCACCTTGGGGAAGCATGACGTGCGCTCGCGGCGCCATCCAACCGTCGCGATGCCACGCCTGGGCGCGGCGCATCGCATAGTTCACCACGCTATGGCAGAGCTTGGTGGAGATACGCCGCAGGAAGCGCGCCGGTGCCTGCAGCCAGGCCGGCCATGCATCCAACCATGCCGCAGCGATCCGTTCGTAGGTGGAAAAGCCGTAGATGAGATAGCCCGGCGAGAGCGCGGTGCCCGTATAGGGTTTCAGCATCGCCGAGATTTCTCTCGCTCGCACGGCGCCGCCGGTAAAGGTTTTCGCCGCACCGTATTCGCGTAACGATCCCATGAAATCGGGAAGCTGTTTGAAATCGTAACGCAGCGCAAGCCGATTGAGAATCTCCCAATCCATCACGAAATGCAGATCTTCGCGGAGCGGGCCAACGGCATCGAGCGCGGCCTTCCGGAAAAAGACCGTCTGCTGCAAAATGTAATCCGACGCGTGGACCAGCTTCCAGCGATCGAAATGTTGGGTGTAGGGGAAGCGCGAGATAATCGTTCCGTCCTCAGCGATTTGGTAGCCTTCGCCGTACACCACCCCGACCTGCGGATGCTCTTGAAACGCCTTCACCGCCGCGCTTACCGCCCCCGGCAAAAACACATCGTCGGAGTTCAGCCACGCAACGATGCTGCCGCGCGCTCGCGCAAAGCCCTTGTTGATGGCATGCGATTGCCCGCGGTCGGGCTCGGAGATAAATGTTAGACGCCCGGCATAGCCGCGCACGACATCCGCAGTCTCATCGGTCGAAGCCGCATCGACGACGATGTACTCGATGTTCGGGTAATCTTGCGTGAGCACGCTCTCGATCGTCTCGCGGATAAAACGCCCCTGGTTAAACGAGGGTGTGACGATCGTTACCAGCGGCAGCGCCTCTGCACTCTCGGTGCTCATGCCACCCTCCCTCGGCGCGCGGCGCGCCAAAGCCGCCACGATTCGCTCGCCCATTCCCCGACATAGCGTAACCGGCGGCCGGCGTTTTCACGCAGCCCCATTGCGAGGGTGCTCAGCGTGCGCTTCAACGAACCCGGCGAGGCCTCGAAGAATTGGTCGCGCCCATCGCAGCGATAGCCCGCATAGGCGTGCAACCACGAGAACGGCACGTAGTGAAAGTGGCTGCGCACCACCGCGATCGCCTCCCGAAAAACCTCGTCGCGCTGACGAAACGTCTTCGCTGCGGGGTGCATCCGCGCACGCGCTAAGCGGCTGAGCACGCGCACCGGCGGCGGCTCGCTCATCGCCATGCGCACCCAGAGATCGTAATCGAACGAGGATTCATAGCGTTCGTCGATGCCGCCGGCGCGTTCGAACGCAGTCGCGCGCAGCAGCGTCGCCGGCTGGCAGATGAAACACGCGCGCGCGAGTGCTGCGCGCGAAAAGGCCACCGTTGGGTAAACTCCGAGCTCCTCACCGCGCTCGTCAATAAACGTGGCGTCGCCGTAGGCGTAGGGGGCCGCCTCCGCATGCTGCAGCGCCTCGACCGCTCGGAGAAGCGCATCGGGCTCCAAGAGATCGTCGGCGTTGAGAAACGTGAAATATTCGCCGCGGCTCCGCGCGAACCCGAGATTGATCGCATGGGCTTGCGACGAGCCGCGATGCTCCACGACCGCTAGCCGGGGTTCGTATTCCCGCGCGATCGCGACCGTGTCGTCGCGCGAGCCTCCATCCACGACCATATACTCGACCTGCGGATAGCGCTGCCCGAGAACGCTCTCGACCGCCTCCCGCAGAAAGGCGGAGGCGTCGAGGCAAGGCGTGACCACGGAGACAAGCCCCGGAACCCGTGCAGCGAACACGTGCGCGCTGTTCGCGCGCGCGGCGCGGGCTCCTCGGCCGGCGAGAATGATTCCCGCCGCTTCGAGGGTAAGGTGTACCGGAGATGACGACCCGAGAGATCCTCGCCCGGCGGCGGGCACAAAGCGAAGAGCGTGGTGACGCCTTTTTGAGCGACCCGCAGGCGCAAGAGGAACTGCGCTTTCTCTGGAACGGCTCGGTGCTCGCCGATCGCTGCCCCGAGATAGCGATGGACTACTTCTATCCCTCTGCGATCGGCTCGGCGCTCTTCTTTCGCGGTTCGTTCGAAGCCGGCGAGATCGCCATCGTCGCGGCGCTCCTCGCCGACACCGCGATGCCCATCGTCCTCGATATCGGCGCGAATATCGGCCTTCACGCGGTGCGCTGGTGCCGGGCGCTACCGAACGCGCGCGTCTTCGCCGCCGAGCCCGTTCCGCGCAACGTCCTGTTGCTCGAACGCAATATCGTTAAAAACGGCATCGGTGACCGCGTCCAGATCGTCCCCGTCGCCTTCGGTGCAGCCGATGGGAACATCACGATTTTCGAGAGCGCCGACGGCGCCTATAGCTCCGCGCGTGCCGAGAATGCCGAACCGGTTCTCGCCCGCCATGAAATCGCATGCAGCTCCGTCGACAGCTTCGTCGCCGCGCGTTCGATCGCGCGCGTCGATCTCCTCAAGATCGATGTCGAAGGCGGCGAGTTCGCCGTGCTCGACGGCGCCAGAGCAACGATCGAACGCGATGCACCGATTATTTTTGCCGAGATCTCCGAAGCGCATTCCGGCGAGCCCGCCGACGAACGCATCGCCCCATTGCTCGCGCTCGGTTACGATGCCTACCTTATCAACAACGGCATCGTGACGCGCTACGAACGGCACGACGACCGAGCGTACAATTATCTGTTCATCCACCCGCGCCGTGGCTTTGCGGTTCCGCAAACCGCCGCCGATATCGCACGCGAAGAGCTTGACGATCTCGCCTATCTGCGAAACCGCGCGCGAGCGCTCCTGACGCCGCTGAAGGCGGAGATCAAGGCGAAAGATGACGAAATCAAAAGCCTCAAAAGCGCAGCCGAAGAACGCCTCGCGCTGTTGCTCGCCGCCGGAAAACGCGCGGAGGGGGTATCGATCGACGATATCCGCGGGCAGCTCGTCGAAAAAGAGCACGTGATTTTAGAGTTAAAGGCGGCGCTCGACGCCCACCGCGCCGGCAGCGAGCTCCTGCAAAAGACCGCAGAGGAACGGCGCGAGGTGGTCGAACGGCTCGCACGCGAACT
Organism: Vulcanimicrobiaceae bacterium; assembly: GCA_049964475.1. Classification (GTDB taxonomy): domain Bacteria; phylum Vulcanimicrobiota; class Vulcanimicrobiia; order Vulcanimicrobiales; family Vulcanimicrobiaceae; genus JABEUX01. The sequence continues at coordinate 3,254 of JBMFXH010000011.1, read as the reverse complement.
CACCGTCGCCGAGGGAATTGCGGCGCGCATGGAGGCAGCGCGCACCGAGAGCCGCGCTGAAAGCGAGTCGCTCCGCCAACAGCTCAGCCAACTGCAAGCGCGCGTCGGCGAGCTCGAATCGCTCGCGAACGAACGGCTCGAGCTGCTCCAAGCGCTCCATCGCCAACATCTCGCAACGGAGGCCCCACGGTAATGCGCCAACCGAGACTCGAGGAGATCGCCGCCCTCCGGGCGCGCGTACGCGCGCTACGCGACGAAGCGCGCGCAGAGCTTGCAGCGATCGATCTCCGGCTCGCAACGCCCGACGATTTTGCCGGCGCGCTCGCCGAACGCGACCGCTTGATGGCCGATCTCCAACGCGAGGCCGACGACCGCCTCGCACTGATCGAAGCGACGACGCGAGAGGCAGAGATGCGACTCGCCAATCTCGATGAGACGACTGCAGCGCTCAACGCGGCGACAGCCGAGATAGCCTCGTTAGGCGCGCAGCTTGAGGTGGTCAGCGCTGCCGCCGAGGAGCGCCTGCACGTACTCGAAGCGAACGCCCGCGCCGCCGAGGAGCTGCGGGTCGCGCTCGAAGCGTGCAAGGCCGAGCTCGATTCGCTACGCGCGGCCGCCGGCTAGCCGTTCGGCGATCGCCGCCGCATCTTCAAACGCCTGCGAAAGCCCTTTCAGCTGCCGCTCTAATATCTCGCATTTCCGGGCCAACTCGGCGGCTTTGCCGCTACCGGCGAGCGCGCCACTGCCGAGCACGGCAAGCTCTTCGGGGCAGGCTTTCCACCAGTCGTTTCGCGTCTCGTAGCCGAGTTCGCAGAGCAACGACGGGCATGCCTCTTCAAATCTTTGCGCGAGATCGCGATCGAAATAGTTCTTCCAATCCCCGGCAACGCCGTTGCGGTAATGGCTAAACTCTTGCTTCTCCCCGCGTTGACGCCCGCTGCGTTTCTCGAAGGAAAGCCGATCGATAACGCGTCGCAGCACGTCGTCGGGAACGCTCCAGCCATAGAAATCGATCGCTTTTCGAAACGCGGCATACTGATCGCGGAGAATATCTTCGTAACGGAGGACGAGCTCGCTCGCCGTCTCGCCCTTGTCGGCCCACGAGCGCTGAGCGCCGCTTGATTCCCAAAAGGTATACGCCGACACCTCGAGTTTTCCACGCAAATCGAGCGCGAGCAAGGTCGGCCGGATGAGACGCACGTGCTCCTCGGTAACGTGGCTATAGGCGAGCGAGAACGCCCACGAGACGATGGAATCGCGCGGGTCACGCAGGACGGTGATGCAACGATCCCCTTCGCGTGCATACTGCTTCCAGTGATCGTAACGTACGTGGAAGATCGGCGATGCAAACGTTCCCGGTGGCTCCTTCGCAAATTCGGCGATCCCGTATTCACCGCCGCGGAATGGCGGGATAAGGTGTACGCCTGGTTGCAACGAAAGAATTTCCGGATCGCTGAGAACGTCGCGCACCCACTGGCTTCCAGCTTTACCGAGCGTTATATGCGCGTACCGGGCAGAAGTCATGCGTTCACCTCACCGCCTCACCTTTCCAAGCGACGTTCGTGCGCGTGCCACCGCGGCAATCGCATCCCCGGTATAGGTGCGCGCAACGTAGGCCGCCCCCTGCCGCCCGAGCGCAGCGCGCGTCGGTGCGTCGAGTGCGTCGAGCGCCGCATCGAAACTCGCCTGGTCGCGATACCACACCCCGCCGTTACTGCGGCGGCACTGCCCCACTAAGACCGGGTTCCAGCCGTTGACCAGCGCGGGCGCGCCGTGCGCCCACGCCTCGAGCAGCGCGATGCAGAGGCTCTCGTGGTAACTCGGCATCACGAAGATGCCGGCGCGCTCCAGCAGCCCCGCTTTCGTTGCCTCGTCGACGACGCCGAGGTAGCGGATGCGTTCGCTCGCGGCGCGCTCGAAGCTTCCCGGCCCGGCGAGCAGCAGGTGCCACGGCGACGCCGGGTTGCGCTGCACGTAGCTCTCGAAGCGTTCGCAGAGTTCGGTGACACCCTTCGCGCCGTCGATGCGCCCGACGTAGAGCAGGTAGCGTTCGGGCAGGCCGTCCGGCACTTGCGGAACGATCGCTCCGCGCGCGCGCATCGCCGGGTGGATGACGGGGCCGGCGATCGGCAGCTCGCGAAACCGGCGCTGCACGAGCTCGCGCTCCTCGGGCGATGCGAAGATCGGTGCGCGGACTTTTTCGAAGAACGGGCGCCACATCGGAAAATAGAAGGGCCATTCGTCGTGTGCCAACGGCAGCAAAATAGCGCGCTCGGCAACGAGCGGCAAGCCGAAATAGGTGGTGGCGTAGAGGTACGTAAAAAAGATCGCGAGGTCGTGCCGGCGCGTTGCCAGCGCGTTGAAGAGCCCCGGTGCGTAGGGGCCCTGCGCGCGCATCCACTGCTCTTGCTCCTCGATCGAGGTCGAGCCCATGCGGTAACGCACGCGCCGCGAGAGCCGGTTGAACTCGGCGAGGTTGCGCGGCCGGTCGACCGCAAAGCGCTCGACGGCGATGCCCTCGATCTCGCTGCGCCCTTCGGGATAGGCGTTCTCCCAACTCCAATAATCGTTCGCGCACGTCGTCAGCATCTCGACATCGTAGGTGCCCGCGAGCTCGTGCGCGACCGAGAGCGCGAGCGCCTCCGCACCGCCGAGCGCATCGTGCGCGCAGCGCGGTACGACGAGCGCGACGCGCTCAGCCATGCACCGGTGCCGCCATCTCAGCGACGGCCGCGAGCGTTTCTTCGGCGATCCGTTCGGCGGAGATTCCGGCGAGGCGACGCCGTTGCCCGGCGAGCACCGGCGCGCGAACTGAAGCATCGGCAATCGCCAGGCGCCAGAGCGCCGCGATCTCGAGCGGCCGCTCCAAGCCCGTCGCGAGGATCCCCGCTCCGCAGAGAATCTCGCGCGCATCCTCGCAGGCGAGCGCGCAGATCGGGAGATCGAAGGCCATCGCTTCGAGGAGGCTCAGCCCCGTTGCGTAGCGATCGCGCAGCGAAATAAAGAGATGTGCGGTGCGATAGAACGCCGCGAGCGCCGGTTGCGAGACGACGCCGGGGAGTAAAATGCGGTGCTCTAACGCGAGCGCTTCGATGCGTTGCTGCACGCTCCGTGCGTACTCGTCGTCGAGGATCGGCCCGACGAGCGAGAGCCGCGCGGTCGAATCGAAGGCGAGGTAACGTGCGAAGAGATCGATCGATTCCAACTGCCGATTCTGCGGCGCGATCGGTGCGACGGCGAGGAGATTGCTGCGC
>JBMFXH010000010.1:0-23670 GCA_049964475.1 Vulcanimicrobiaceae bacterium | reverse complement strand
CGTACCTCCGCGCGCGGGCCCTGCTGCCGGAAGGGGCTCTCGCGTCGCCGCTTGCAGTGAGTCGCCTTAGGGCGATGGATGCCCTTCTGGTAAATCGCGGAGGGAAGACGCCAGTTGTCTTTCCGCCACTTGCGGCCGACGATAGCGGTTCTTCGCCGATGGCGGCGATGATGTCAGCGAATGTGGCGTTCTTGAGTGCCATATACACCGACGGCCCCGACGAAAGGCGGAATGCCCCGCCGCTTCTCGCCAGTGGGTTTGAGGCGCTTAGCGACCGTGCCCTCGCGGTGATCGCGACCGGCCAAATCGACGACGCGATTTCGTACGTCCACGATTCGCTGCTTGCCGTTGCGGGGACCTACGCTGGGCGCGCGCTCGTCGGGCTTGCCGCGAGCGCGGCGGCGATCGGTGAACGCACACTACCGCGTCGACTGGAGGCGATCGTCGAGAGCGAGGGCATTCGCTTTCTAAGCGAGGAGCAGAATTTCACGTTCGTCCCGATCTCCTGTGCCTTTGCCGCGCTCCACGCGTCGAAGCAGCGCGACCGGGCGCGAGCGGTGCTCGAGCGCGCGATTGCGGCGATGGAGCGACGCCCGCTCCCGCTCGATCTCTTCCCAATTCCGGTGGTTGCGAGCATCGCCGCGCAGCGACTCGGCGATACGAAACTCCTCGAACGTCTCGCCTCAGGTTCTCTTCGGATGGATCGGCAGCGCTGGTCGCAGGCGATGGCGCGGTTGGCGCAACTCCATGCAACGCAGGTACTTCGTCGCCGGATCGCCGACGACGAGCGCGTAGCATTAACCGACGAGTTGCGGGCGCTCGGCGCGCCGTTCTTCGCCGAGCGTTTACTCGGTGCTGCGAAGCGCGGCCATGCAGCCGCCGACGGGCTGAAAGCGCTCTCCCGCCGCGAGCGCGAGATTGCGGCGCTCGTCGCGGAGGGGTTGAGTAACCGCGCGATCGCCGAGCGCTTGGTGCTGAGCGAGCGCACCGTGGAAGGGCATATCGCGAACGCCTTCGGGAAGACGGCGGCGAGCTCGCGCGCGCAGCTCGCCGCCTGGTACGTCCGCTCGTTTAGTGCTGCATAATATAGATAAACCCGACGGTCTTGGGAGTGCCGGCGTTCGCTGCCTGAATCTGCGCGACCATTCCCGATAAGTGCGCGTCGATGTGGTGTGCCATCGCGTGGAGATCGTCGACCGTCGGCGCCTGCGCGAGGCCGAGCGTCCGCGCAACGAGCGCGCCGACCGCGGCGGTATCGTCTTTCGCGATCTTCATCCATTCATCAAAGAGTGCGGGCGTGGTTTGGAGCGCGTGCAGAAATCCGGCAGCGACGGCGCGGTGAGCTACGTCATTCATCTCGTGTCGATCCTTTCAGAGATCAAGGAAACAATGCAAGTCGTCCACCGCTCGATTCACGAACGGCGACCGCCCCGTGCGTTCTCCGCTCCGAAGCGCGTTCCCGCTGCTATCGAACGATCGCGACGAGGCGCAGCGATTCGCGATACTCGAATGCCCCGTTCGCCGCAGCGGATAGAACGATTGCGCGGAGCTCGGCGGTCAATTCTTCATCGAGCGAGCCGAGTACGTAGCGCCCGGAGATCGCCTTCCAGAGCGACTCCCCATCGAACGTCGCATGCACTTCGAAATCATCGAAACTCGGCATCGCGGTAAAGCCCGCGCCGACGAGCAGATCGGCGATACCGAAGCGTTCGAAAAGCGCGCGATCGCCGATTGCAAAGGGCGTAAAATCGGGATAACGGACGGATATCTTGTGGGTGAGTTTTCCCAGTAGCGCGGTGAGGTGGGTCTGTTGCTTCGGCGCGCGTGGAAGCAAAAATGCAAAGGTGCCGCCCGGTGCGAGCACGCGATTGACCTCGCGCAGGGCCGCATCGACGTGTGGGATCAGCATGAAGACGAGGTGTGCGGCAACGGCGGCGAAGGCCGCGTCGGGAAACGGCAGCGCAGCAGCCGAAGCAATGCGGAGATCGGCTTCGCCGCCGGTTAGGCGTTTCGCCGCGAGCGCGAGCTCCTCGGCGGAGAGATCGATGCCGGCGAGCGCCGCAGCCGGAAACCGGGTGTGCATCGCGGCGAGGAGTTCGCCGTCGCCGCAGCCGATATCGAGCGCCGAAGCGGGCCTCGTCGCGGCGACGCGATCGGCGACGACCTCGTACGACGTGCGGCCGTCGCTCGTTCGCAAACCGAGCATGACCTCGCTGGTGATACCCGGCATGCGGTGATGGAAGGCATGCAAGTAGGCGGCGATCTGTTCGTTGGTCGGGGCGACGCCGTGCAAGATCGCATCCATGAAGGTTCGTTCGCGGTACACTAGGCCACCGCGAACGGGTTGAGCAGTGCGCGCGCGCGTTTGCCGAGCACTTGTGTGATCATCGATTGCTCCAACCCGGGAACGATGGCGCGCACGACCGAGATGGGAAGATCGGGCGGCGAAAGATCGACTGCGACGACACTGGGAATGCCGTACGCGCGCAGCGCCGCGAGCGTTGCACGGAGATCCGTCGCAAGATCCTCGCTGCTGCGGTCGGGAAGATCGGCGAGTGCGATGCGTTCGGTGGGAAGATCGAGGTACCAGCGCCCTTTCGGCACCTCCTTCAAGCGCCGCGCGTGATCGCCCATGATGCCCTTCGGTTCGTCGGCGCGCAGCATATCCTCGCGGGCCGCTTGGATATCGACGACGCGGCTCTGTAGCGCCTCGGTGAGCGCGCGCGTGAGCGCATGCGCGGGCGAGAGCGCGCAGCCCAGTCCCATGTGCGCCATCGGAATCGCCGCATCGGGCTCGGAGATCGAGGCGAGCACGGTGATCGGCAACGGCGGTTCGTCGAGTGCAAAGGCGTGGACGCTGAGCCCCGCGCCGCGCAGTTCGTCGACCAACCAATCGACGTTACTCTCGCCGACGGGAAGAGCGATCTCCGGCATGAGCGCGCGTTCGGGCGCATCGGGGCCGAGAAAGAACTTTGGTGCCAGCGAGCAACGGACGTGGGCGAGCGCCCACGCATGTCGTTCGATCAGCTCGCAGAGCGCGTGGTAGAGCGCTTCGGTCGGATTGTTTCCCGATGCGAGCCCATTCGTGCTGGTCGTGGTGAAGAGTTTCTCTCCGAACCACGGGCATTCGACCATCGCCAGCGGCACCGGAATCGCATCGCCGGAGAGCAGTTCGGTGCCGAGCACGCACTCGACGGCGAGTTCGCGCGCCTCCGGGCGCAATCCGCACTCCTCAAGATCGATCCGCTCCGCGACGGTACGCAGCGATTCGCTGCGCCGAACGAGTGCGGCGCGCGCGCCGATCTGCCGTTCGCTCGCCTCCATCACGGCACTCGCGATCGCGCCTTCGCGCGTGATGCCCTTGCCGTTATAGACGCCGAGCAGATCGGGCGAATGCGGAACGAAGGCGCTGTAGGTGGGGATGCTCGTACGGTCGAGCAGCGTGGTGTCGGCGACGCGCGTGATGCCGTACCGGCGGCGCAACTCGGGAAGCAACGCGAGCGTCTGCGCGAACGGTACCGCGCGGTCGTAGGTGCCCGGCGCCTTCGGCATCGCCGAAGGCAGCACGATCGGCGAGCTGTCGCGCGGGGCGAGATTCGCCGCTATGCGCGCCGTCGGTGCGCTGCGCTCTTCGCGGCGCCACGGCCGCGCGAGCGCACGTTGCACGCTGCGCAGCGCGAAACGTGCGTCGTGTCGCTTCAAATCGCCTTCGCTGCGCGCGATCGTCAGCAAGGTGTCGCGCGCGCTCGACGGTGCGTGCGCGACGCACTCTTCCCAGCTGCGCTCCATGTAGTAGATCGCGCGGGATCCGGCGACGAATCGCTGCGCCTCATCGGCGCGCAAGAGCTTGCGGCGTACGGCGAGCCAGGCGACGTACCGCACGTTGACAAGCGGAACCGTCATCGCCGCGTGCGTTTGCGGGTGGGTGAGCAACGCGACTTCATCGTCGCCGTCGATGATCTCGGCGGCGTACCAGCGCGCGATCGCACCGAACGTTGCGAAGCCGTAGGGCGCGCACTCGATGCCGCGCAACGCGCCCATGCTCGATGCGCCGAACATGCGCGCATGCGCGAGTGCGGCGAAACATTCTTTAGGCGCGGGGGCGAGATCGTGGTGGAAGAGGCCGTCGATCAGTAGCACGGCATCGAATTCGCGCGCCGCGCGTTCGACATCGCCGCGTGCCGCGGGCGGCAGGTAGATTGCGCCGGGAATAGCAACGCGGTCCTCGCTCGGAAGCGAGGGCCCGCAAAAAATCGCGAGCGTTTCACCCATTGCGGCGCTCCGTTGGCGCACGGAGCGAACGAACCCTGTTGGGGTGAGGGCTCGTGGGTTCGCTGTGAAACGAGCCGTGCATCGACCGAAGATAACGCCGATAACGCTATAGGAATCGACGCAATGCGTCCGGCGTAAGCTTGGCGGCTGCCAAGATCGCCCGCAATGTACCCGGGGGAACGTCGCGCCGCGTATGCATCGGTACATTGGCAATGGCGCCATTCGGTCCGCGCAGGATAACGTGCGATCCCGCCTGGCGCACAATCGAAAAGCCCGCTCGCTGCAATGCACGCACGAGGCGATCGGGTCGTATCTGCGGGAGGTCGCTAGGCCGCGGGGTTTACAGTGACTGATTCCAACCGCGCCGTCTCGGCGTCCGGTTGGGGAATATCGAGGCCTTGGTCACGGCGATACGCCAACGACAGCTCGATCGCGTCGCGGGCCATCGCGAGCGCATCCGGTACACTTTCGCCAAAGGTGTGGATCTCAGGGAAGGCCGGAACGATGACCTGAACGGCATCGCCGTCGGGTTCAAGGAGCACCGCGTATTGCAGATTCGCCATCCCCAGGTCTTCGCCGACGTCGAGGCGTTTCCGCTAGACTGGGGTCTCCTCCACGACGCGCTCGATCGCCGTGACGACTCGGTCGAAACCTTTGCCGCCGGCTTGGAAATGCCGCAACTCGTGGTTGCGATTGAAGACGTAGAACGCCGGCACGAACTGATTTTCGAATCGATCGACTAACGTGTGTTCGTTATCGATAGCACAGGGCTGCGTTAATTGCATCTCACCGCGTGCGTCGGCCTCGACGGCGGCGATATCGAGTTCGCTCTCCGAACGCGGTTGATGGATTGCAACGAACGTTACGCCAAGCGGCGCAAAGCGATCGCGCACGCGAGCGAATGCCTCCGCGCTTTCGTGGCAGAGGTGACAGCTCAGCGACCAAAAGCTGATAACGACGGGCTTCCCGGCGAGTGCGTCGGCGCTTGGTGCGCCGCCGTTGCACCAGGTTGCAACCCCCTCCAACGACGGGAGGGGGCTGCGCATCCGGAGTGCCATTATGCTTTCTGCAACAGGGCTTTGCCGGGCTTCCATTCCGCCGGGCAGAGCCCGCCGGTCTGCAGCGCCTGCAACACGCGCAACGTTTCTTCGACGCTGCGACCGACATTATCGTCGGTGACGACGGCGTATTTCAGAATGCCTTCGGGATCGATGATGAAGAGACCGCGTTGTGACACGCCGCTCTTTTCTTCGAGCACGCCGTACGCGCGCGCCACCGATTTCGTAAAATCGGAGACGAGTGGAAACGTCGTGCCGGCGATACCGTTTTTCTCACGCGGCGTGTTCAGCCACGCCCAGTGGCTGAAGACCGAGTCGGTCGAGCAGCCGAGAATCTCGCAATCGAACTCTTGAAATTCCGAGGCGCGATCGGAGAGCGCGGTGATCTCCGTCGGGCAGACGAACGTGAAATCGAGCGGATAGAAGAAGAAGACTAACCATTTGCCCTTATAGTCGCTCAGCGAGATCTCTTTTCCGAGATCTTTCGCACTGGTTGCACCCTTGGTGCTGGCCAATGAAAACTCTGGGGCTGCTTTACCAACCTGAACCATACTCTTGAAAATTCCTTACATGCGAGCGGGGTGGTGAGGGTATCTGCGGCCGCGCTTTCGGCCACTCGGTATGACGCGCGCGCGCGCCCTCGGGTTGCAGCGGGCTCTCGGCCTCCGGCGGTGGCGTCACGTATATAATGTCGCGTATAGTTGACAATATGTCGTCAATAGCGTACTTTCTGTCAATGATTGACCGTGCGAATGGGCGGCGCTACGCCCTGGAGCTGCTCGGCGCGCTCCTCTTCTATATGCTCGGGTTATTCGTGAGCCTCGCGCTCCTCGGACGCCCGCAGCTCACGCCGCTGGAGCGGGGCCTCGCCGCCTTGCTGCCGATCCCCGGCGTCATGCTGCTCTTCTGTGCGCTGGCGCGCCACGTCGCCCGCATCGACGAGCTGCAGCGGCAGATTCTTCTTGAAGGCATGGCCGTCGCCGGCGCACTCACCGCGATGCTTGCGATCACCGCGACGTTCGTTGAAAACGCCGGCATCGCCGGCCCGCCCTCGTGGGCCTGGTTCGTCTGCTTTATGGCGATTCTCCCGATCGGTGCGGCGTACGCCCGCCGCCGCTACGAGTGAAAAATCACCTGCGCGTGTTGCGGGCCGAACGCGAACTCACGCAAGCCGATCTCGCCGATCGCATCGGCGTCTCGCGCCAAACGATCGTCGCGCTCGAAGCCGGAAAATACGCACCATCGCTGACACTCGCTTTCAAACTAGCAAAACTCTTCGATCGGCCGGTGGAACGCATCTTCGATCCGGAATCATTCGAATAAGGAGCACCGACACGCGATTCCTTACGCCGTTCTTCGCACTCCATCGAGCGATGTTTCGCACGCTCGCGGCGAGTGCCCCGCTAAAATAGCACGGCGGCACGTCCCGTAGCCAAGCGGATAGGCCGCCTGGAGGATGGCGCCGGGGTAGCAGCGTGCAGTACTATCGACGGCGATGCGGTATAGCCTTGCGTGCACGCTGCTCGTCGGCGCGCTCGTTCTCGATCTCTCGACGCGCAGCGCCGCAGCCTCGGCGCCGGCACCGACGCCAACCCCGCCCCCGGCGGTTACCGTGAGCGGCGTCTATAGTATCGCGGCATTCCATACCTACGGCATCAACGCAACCGGAGCGCTCGACACCGCAACGGGCGCCGATTTGGCAAACCGCGCAGATATCTCGAGCCTTCTCGTGACGGTAAATGCGGCGAGAAACAAACTTTCGGCTGCAGCAACTGTCGGTGCCTATGCATTTCCCACGCTGGGAAGCGCGCTCGATCCAACTTTCCAATCGAGTGCAAATGCTGCGCTATTCGGCGCGCTCCCGCTTTTCGATATTTCCTACGCGCCAAACGCCCATCTCGCGCTAAGCGTCGGCAAACTTGCGACGCTTCTCGGGCAAGAGTCGGTCTTTACCTATCAAAATTTCAATATCGAGCGCGGTATCGGTTGGGCGCTCGAGCCGACGATCTCGCGCGCCGCGCGCGTGACTTACGCGAACGGACGCTGGAACCTCGCACTCGAAGATGACGATGGCTATTACTCGGGGCATTACGGCACCTTTGCCGGCTCGATCGGCTACACGCTCGGTTCCACGAGCACGCTCTCGTTTGCGGCATTCGTTCCCCCGGCGGCCAGCGCGCCGAACCCGACGACGAGCATCGCCGATAAAGCCGAATACGATCTCATGTACGCAACGCAACTACGGAAGTGGAATCTGCAGCCCTATCTGCTCTTCGTGCGTTCGCCCGCCTCGCGCGCGCTCGGCTACGTTCGAAACGAACGCGCCGTCGCGGCCGTGCTGCTGGGAAGTTATGCGGCATCCCCTCGGCTCTCGTTCGGTTTTCGTTACGAGAATGCGCGCAACGCAAGCTCGATCGGCGACGTGGGGGCAAATGCAGATCTGCTCGGGTACGGCCCGGGGAGCGCGATCCAAACGTTCACCCTCACGCCGAGCTATCGCATCGGCGCCCTCTTCATTCGCGCGGAGCTCGCCCGCGCGAACCTCTCGGCAGGTGCCGCCGGGCTCGGCTTCGGCAGCAACGGCAACGGGCACTCGCAAACACGCATTGGCTTAGAAATAGGAGTCGAACCGTGATCCTTTATCTGCTCGCACTCATCGCACTCTCGGCAGCGTGCTTCGGCCTCGCCGAACTCTACGTCCGCGCGACCGGGAGGCTCTAGCACCATCGTGATCGACGCAACGATCGGGCTGCTGCTCGCAGCCGCCGTACTCGCCTATCTTACCTACGCCATGCTGCGCCCCGAGCGCTTTTAGGAGTTCGCGATGACGGTGACCGGTTGGCTCCAAGCAGCACTCGCGTTCGGGTTACTCTTCGCACTAACGAAACCGTTGGGTTCGTATATGTTCGCGGTCTTTTCGGGCAAACGCACCTTGCTCTCCCCGGTGCTCGCACCGGTCGAAGGCGCGATCTATCGCCTCGGTGGGGTGCGCGCCGACGATGAGATGCCGTGGCAACGCTATACGTTGGCGATGCTCGCTTTCTCGTTGCTAAGTTTTCTTTACCTTTTTGTCATGCTGTTGGTGCAAGCGTGGTTGCCGCTCAATCCGCAGCACTTTCCAAACCTATCACCGGGCCTAGCTTGGAATACCGCGGTGAGTTTTCTTACCAACACCAACTGGCAGTTCTATTCCGGTGAGAGCACGCTCAGCTACTTCTCGCAGATGGCGGGGCTCGCATGGCACAATTTCGTTTCGGCGGGCGTTGGTATCGCCATCGCCATCGCCATCGTGCGCGGAATAACGGCAAAAGGGGTAACGGCGATCGGCAATTTCTGGGTCGATCTCACGCGTGCGTGCCTGTATGTTTTGCTGCCGATCTCGACGTTGTTAGCCGTCGTGTATATCGCACAAGGCGTACCGCAGAACTTTCAGCCGTATCGCACGATTACGACGATAAGCGGCGCGCGACAGAGCATCACGGGCGGGCCGATGGCATCGCAAGAAGCGATTAAAGATTTGGGCACCAACGGCGGCGGCTTCGTCGGTGCAAATAGCGCCTCTCCGAACGAGAACCCGACCCCGCTAACCAACCTGCTCGAACTTCTTTCCATCCTCCTCATCGGCGCGGGCCTCACCTATACCTACGGCAAGATGGCCGGCGACACACGACAGGGCTGGGCGCTCTTCGCCGCGATGTCGATGCTCTTTGTCGTCGGCTTCGCCGTCATGTACCACGCGGAAGCGGCAGGCAATCCATTGCTGCATCGTCTCGGCGTCCACGGTGGAAACATGGAAGGGAAAGAGTGCCGCTTCGGGATCGCGGGCTCGGCGCTCTTCAATGAAGCCTCCACCGCAACGTCCTGCGGTGCGGTGAACGCAATGCTCGATTCGTTTATGCCGATCGGCGGTCTGGTTGCGATGCTCAACCTTCAGCTCGGCGAGGTGGTCTTCGGCGGCGTCGGGAGCGGGCTCTACGGCATGCTGGAATTTGTGGTACTTACGGTTTTTATCGCCGGCCTCATGGTCGGGCGGACGCCGGAGTTGCTCGGCAAAAAGATCGAACGGCGCGAAGTCCAACTCGCGCTGCTGGCATTTCTCGTGACCCCGTTGATGGTGCTCGTGCCGACGGCGCTCGCGGTTGTAATTCCAGCGGGTATCGCGACGCTCGGGAATAGCGGGCCGCATGGTTTCTCTGAAATCCTGTATGCCTTCACCTCGTCGAATGCCAATAACGGCAGCGCTTTCGCCGGCCTCGGCGACAACCGCTTCTATAACATCGCCACAGGCATCGCGATGTTTTTCGGTCGTTTCTTTATGGCGATTCCGCTCCTTGCGCTCGCCGGCTCGCTCGCCGAGAAAAAAGCGGTCGCAGCGGGTGGCGGAACCTTCTCTACAAGTTCCGGGACATTTGTCGCCCTCCTCATCGGCACCATTCTCATCGTCGGTGCCCTGACGTTTCTGCCTGCCGATGCGCTCGGGCCGATCGCCGATCATTACTTGCTCCATTCCGGGAGAACGCTCTAATGCTCCATCGCCGTTCGCACGCGCCACACGCGCACGCCCGTCCGCTTTTCGAACGCGCCATCGTCAAGCGCGCGTTGCTCGATTCGTTGTTCAAGCTCGATCCACGCGTCCAAATGCGCAACCCGGTGATGTTCGTCGTCGAAGTCGGCGCGCTGCTTACGAGCCTGTTCTGGCTGCGCGATCTCTTCACGCACGGGGGCGCGTCAGGCTTTGATTTTGCGATCTCCGCCTGGCTCTGGTTCACCGTGCTCTTTGCGAATTTCGCCGAGGCAGTTGCCGAAGGGCGAGGCAAAGCGCAAGCCGAGCATTTGCGTCGCACGAAAAGCGACACGCTCGCCCGCCGGCGCACCGCCGACGGCGCGACCGAATCGATATCGGCGAGCCGGTTGCGCCGCGGCGATATCGTTCTGGTCGAAGCCGGCGAAATCGTTCCGGGCGACGGCGAGATTATCGAAGGGGCGGCAACGATCGACGAATCGGCGATCACCGGGGAATCGGCACCGGTGGTGCGCGAAGCGGGGGGCGACCGCAGTGCGGTTACCGGCGGAACGCGCGTCCTCTCCGATTCGATCGTCGTACAGATCGTCGCCAACCCCGGCGAGAGTTTTCTCGATCGCATGATCGCACTAGTCGAAGGAGCCCAGCGGCAAAAAACACCGAACGAAATTGCACTTTCAATTCTTCTCTCAGCGTTAACGATCGTCTTCGTGCTCGTGGTTGCAACGCTCGCGCCGTACCTGGGCTTCGCCGGCACGCACGCGAGCACTGTGGTGCTCGTCGCGTTGCTCGTATGCCTCATCCCGACGACCATCGGCGGCTTATTGAGTGCGATCGGCATCGCCGGCATGGACCGCGTCATGCAGCGGAACGTTCTGGCAACCAGCGGCCGCGCGGTCGAAGCGTCGGGCGATGTCGATACGCTCTTGCTCGATAAAACGGGCACGATCACCTTAGGGAATCGCCAAGCCTCCGAGATTCTCGTCGCACCAGGCTGCGACGCTGAAGCCGCGCGAAAAGCGGCGTTGCTTTCGTCGCTCTCCGACGAAACCCCGGAGGGCCGTTCGTTGGTAAGCCTCGCACGTAATCTGCTCGGCAACGCCGCCGAAACTGCGCCTCAAGGTACGATCTTCGTGCCGTTTAGCGCCTACACGCGCATGAGCGGCGTCGATCTACCCGATGGTCGCAAGATCCGCAAAGGTGCGCCTGATTCCGTGGTGACGTGGTGCAAGGAATTCGGGGCAAGCCAAAACCCGCTCGCAGCCGAGGTCGAACGCGTGGCCCGTCGCGGCGAGACTCCGCTGCTCCTCGCCGTCGATGGTACGATCGTCGCGCTCATCGCGCTCAAAGATATTCTTAAGCCGATGATGAGCGAACGCTTCGCTCGGTTGCGAGCGATGGGTATTCGCACGGTGATGATCACCGGCGATAATCCGCTGACCGCCGCAGCAATCGCCAAGGAGGCCGGCGTTGACGATTTCCTCGCCGAGGCGACCCCCGAAGCGAAAATGAATTTAATTAAACGCGAGCAATCCGCAGGGCGGCTCGTCGCGATGACCGGCGACGGCACCAACGATGCGCCGGCACTTGCACAAGCCGATGTCGGCGTGGCGATGAACTCCGGTACGCAGGCTGCAAAGGAAGCGGCGAACATGATCGATCTCGACTCCGATCCGACCAAACTCATCGAGGTTGTCGAGATCGGCAAACAGTTGCTCATGACGCGCGGTGCGCTCACCACATTTTCTATCGCCAACGACGTCGCGAAGTATTTTGCGATCTTGCCGGCGCTCTTCATAGCATCGTACCCGGCGATGGGGGCGCTCAACATCATGCACCTTGCTACCCCTCAGAGCGCGATCCTCTCGGCAGTGATCTTCAATGCGCTCATCATCATCGCGCTGATCCCCCTCGCGTTGCGCGGCGTTCGCTACGAACCACGCGGTGCGGCGGTAGCGTTGCGCACGAACGTGCTCATCTATGGCCTGGGCGGCATTATCGTTCCGTTCATCGGCATAAAAGCAATCGATCTGATCTTACAAGCCCTTCACTTAGCGGGTTAAGAATATGTTGAAGCATCTATCGGCGGCCCTCCGCATGACGACAATCTCCGTCATCCTCTTCGGCCTTTGCTACCCCGTCGCGATCTGGGGCATCGGCCGCGTGGCGTTCCCATGGCAGAGCGCGGGCTCGTACGTGCGGGTCAACGGCCATATCGTCGGTTCGGCGATCGTCGGGCAACGATGGCAGCAGCCGCGTTACTTTCACGGCCGGCCCTCGGCCGCGGGGAAGGGCGGCTACGATCCCACGGCGACGGGCGGATCGAATCTCGGCCCCGATTCGAAAGCCTTACTCACACGCGAGATAAAAACGATCGCGCACTTGAAGCGCGCGAACCCCGCCGCCGGAGCTCCGCCGATCGACTTGGTCACCGAGAGCGGAAGCGGAATCGACCCCGATATCTCCCCCGCCGACGCGCGATATCAAGCACCGCGCGTGGCGGCGGCGCGCAGGCTGCCGCTTCGACGCGTGCTGGCGTTGATCGAGCGGCAGACGCAGCCGCGCACGTTCGGCATCTTGGGCGAGCCGCGCATCAACGTCCTCGCGCTCAACCTCGCGCTCGACCGGCTTCGTTAACGGCGCGTCAGGACGATGAGTTCGCGCGCGCCGACATCGAGAATGCGACGTGCAAAGGCATTACGCTGCGGCCAGCGCGGCTTTCGTAGCGTGGTTGCCACGGCAACGACGGTTTCGGGCACTAAGCGAGCGAGTTCGATAATCCGTCGCGGCGCGGCAGCGGTCGTCTCTTGCTGCCATTTTGCATTCTGTCGTTGCGCTTCACGCCGTAGTGCGGCGATAAGTTCCGGGTCGGCGGCATCGCGAGGTTCGAGGATCATCGCCACTGCAAACTCCACCCCTAAACGCGCCGCGATTTGGCTGCAGCGGCGGATCAGCGCCTCATCTTCACGGCGTGGCCCGACGCAGAGCAGGAGGCGTTCGAACGGCACGCGGTGACGTTCGCGGCTGCGCGCACGCGCCGCCTCGCGCAACGCGATCTCGCGTAGGGCCGTGAGATTTTCGACGCTGAAGAACCCCGAGAGTGCCCGCTCGGCTCGTTCGAGCGAATAGATTTTCCCGTCGCGCATGCGTTCGCGAAGCGTATGCGGTGAAACATCGATGAGAATCACCTCATCGGCGAGCGAGAGAATACCGTCGGGGAGCGTCTCGCGCACGCGCGTTTTTGTCAGGCGAAAGATCGTATCGTTGAGCCCTTCAAGGTGCTGAATGTTGAGCGTCGTCAAGACGTCGATACCCGCTCGTAAGATAGCGAGCACGTCCTCGTACCGTTTATGCGTGGTGAGGCTCGGTGCATTGGTGTGCGCGAGTTCGTCAACGAGCGCGACTTGTGGGTGCCGGGCGATGGTTGCATCGCGGTCGAGTTCTTCGTACCGAATCCCGTCTTTGGTGACGATTTTTCGCGGAAGCACGGCGAGCCCTTCGAGCATGCGCTGGGTCTCCGGGCGTCCGTGCGTTTCGACGAACGCCGCAACGACATCGACGCCGTCGTCGAGCAGTTGGTGCGCACGGTCGAGCATCGCATAGGTTTTCCCCGAGCCGGCCGCTGCCCCAAGATAGACCGTCAACCGGCCGTAGCGTTCGCTGGCTGCGCCGAGCTGTTCGTCGAGGCGACGTGGTTGGACGGGATCGGCGAGAAACGACTGCTCCGGATCGATGACGAAGACGTCGCGCTCGAGCGCGCGATTGACCAAGCGGCGTGCGAAGCCGCCCCGGGGAACGATCATCAACGATGCTCGAACGCGGTCGAGATCGAGCGTCGCCGGATCGATCGGCTCGCTCAACAGCTCGGCGTTATTTCGCCGTGCCGCTTCGTTGAGATCGGCGATATCAGCTTCGCCGAGCGGGCGCACTTCGAGCGCGAGGTCGAGAGCGTCGGCAACGGCGGCTGCGCGCTCGACGTAGGCCTGCGCCGAAAGCATCGCCGGAACGAAGGCAACCGCAGTCGAGACGCGTTCGGCCGAGACGCTCGCAACCGTCACCGTGTCGACGGCATGGAGCAGCAACTCGCGCAGAATTTGCAACGTTCGTTCCGAGAACGTTCGTTCGAGGGCGGTATCGACATCGGCTTCGCGAACGATCTTCCCGGAACGCAATCGGCTTCGCACTAAACGCGGGGAGACATCGAGAGCAACGACTTCATCGGCCGACGCGAGAAAACGATCCGGCACCACCGCGCGCAACGGATACCCGGTCAGGCGCTCAGCAATCGGGGCGACGCTTTCCAGGTGGGCGATATTGAGCGCGCAGAGCACGGTAATTCCCGCGTCGCGAAGCGCGAGTGCCTCCTCCCATCGGTTGGCGTACGGCGAGCCCGGCAACGTCACATGCGCGACTTCATCGAGGGCGATAACTGCAGGTTTTCGTTCGATCGCAGCAGCGAGATCGAAGTCTTCAAACCACCTGCCGTTGCGTTCGATACGCCGCGGTGGGATGCGCGGCAGCCCCTCTGCGAGCCAGTCGAGATCGGCGCGTTCTTTCGTATCGATCCAACCGATCACCGCGTCGCGCCCCTGCGAACGCATGCGCCGAATCTCTTCGATCAGCCGTCGCGTCTTGCCCGCCCCCGGCGCCGCAGCGAGATAGATGACCAGGCGCGGGCGACGGCCGTACTCCTCTAATAATGCCTCGGCGTTCTCGCGGCGCCCGTCGCTCTCCATATTCACCTCTCTTCCCAGCGCGACGCGCACTTCCCGCAGGGTGCGCCCGCTTCGTCGGGAAGCGAATCGGCGTGCTCCCTGCCTTGCCCGCGCTCTGCTATCTGCTCATCGTCGCCGTATGGCTCCTCGATCTGCTGACACCACAACTCTTTATCGCATCGATTCTTCTCAATATTCCCATCGCACTCAGCAGCCTCGCACTCACGCGCCGGCTCACCGTCGGCCTCGTCATCGCCGCCGAGCTCGCCAACGCGTTGGCTGCATACCTCAATGCACTCCACGACCACGGACGCTTCGACGCTATCGCTTTAGGCGACCGCGCGCTCCTTGCCGCCTCTTTTCTGCTGGTCGGCTCTCTCGCGGTAAAAACCCAGGCTTTAGGGCGTAGCGCCGGGCTCTCCGAGGCACGCGCCGAACAAGTTCAGCGCGAGCGCCGCTTGCGACTGGCGATGGAGCGCATCCGCGAGAGCCTGAACCCCGAACTCGTTCGTCGCACGACACTTCACGAATCGCTCGAACTCTTCGCAGCCGAGCGTGGGCTGCTCGTCCCCGATATCGCCGCGAACGACGATTGGTATTTTGCCTCCTCTACGTCGGCTCACGTCGAGAATCGGCGCGAAGCACTGCCGCCGGAGTTACGATCGCTCTTGGCAAAGCGGCTCGATTCCGCACGCCCTCTCGACGATGCCGATATCGTCGCGCGCTTCGCGCTCGAAAATCTCGGTGCGCGTTACGGCACGATCGCGCCGGGGAATAACGGGGATGGCCGCGAGGCTCGCCTCTTGCTCTTACGCGACGATCGCCCCTGGACGCGCGATGAAGCGCGCTTTCTACAATCGTATTTCGAACGCTGTTCGAACGCACTCGCGCAGGCGCAGCTTTTCGTGAAGAACATCGAACAATCGGGCGAATTATCGCGCCGCAATCAACAAGCCGAGGAACGTAGCGGCGTCATACGCGATCTCGTCTATGCGCTGGCCCACGATTTACGAACTCCGCTCGCCGCATCCGATGTCACCATGCGCCAAGCCGAACGGGGAACCTTCGGCCCGCTCCCCGACGCTTATCGCAAGGTGTTGCACGCAAGTTTGGAATCGAACGCGGAATCGCAGCGGCTCGTCGAGACGTTGCTCGCGGTCGCCCGTTACGAATCGGGCGATATGGTAACGCTGGATGAAACGATCGATCTGCTCGCCGTTGCCGCTTCGGTGCGCGAGGAACTTTCGCCGATGGCGAGCGAACGCGGCGTCACCATTATGTTGAACGGTGCCGCCGCGCTCGTCGCCGGTGACGCTCACGAACTGCGGCGGGCGATGACGAACCTCGTTGCCAATGCCGTTTCGGCAAGCCCGAATCATGGCAACGTCGCCATTACCGTGGAATCGACAGCCGGCCGTCACCGCGCAATCGTTGAAGACCGTGGCTACGGCATCGCTCCGGAGGAGCGGGGCGCGCTTTTTCAGCGCTTCGGTGTCGGCCGGCGACGGCGCGGCAGCGGCACCGGGTTAGGGCTCTATGTCGTGCGGCTGATCGTCGAAAAGCATGGTGGGCGCGTGTGGTACGAGCCCTGCGAAAGCGGTAGCCGATTCATCATCGAGATTCCCGAACGCGCGGGCAGCGACGAAGGAGCGCGCCCGTGAGGGCGCTGCGCGTGGCGGTCGTCGAAGACCATGCGCTGACGCGTATGGGGCTCTGCGCGACGCTCGTCGCGGCGGGCATGGAGGTCGTCGGCGAGGCAGGCGATGGGCCGACGGGGCGCGACCTGATTCTCAGCGAGTCCCCCGACGTCGCAATCGTCGATATCGGCCTACCCGGGATCGACGGCATCGAACTCACCGAGTCGCTGCGCGCGATGAAATCGCCGACGCACGTCGTGATCCTGACGATGGTTGACGAAGAGCCCGACGTGCTCGCCGCCCTCGCCGCCGGCGCGGATGCCTATTGCCTCAAATCCGGGGCACCCGAACGGCTGGTCGAAGCGGTTCGCGTCGCCGCCGAAGGCGGAGCCTACTTCGATCCCCGCATCGCCCATATCGTCTTGCGACAGTTCACCAGCGACCGCGAGGGGCGTTGCGCGTCGCCGTTGAGCCCGCGCGAGACCGAGATTCTTCGCCTAATCGCCGAGGGCGTCGGGAACGCCGAGATCGCCGATCGGCTCGCCGTCAGCCTTGGAACCGTAAAAAGCCACATCCGCGACACGCTCATCAAACTCTCGGCAACCGACCGTACGCAGGCAGCGGTTATCGCGCTGCGCCGCGGTTTCATATAGGGAAACCATCGCGCCCGATACCGAGGTCGTAGGTACCGGCTCCCTTCAAGGGTAACGATGAGACGACCATGAGCGCAACGGAACTCCTGCCTCCGACGATCCCCGACGAGCTTCGCTCGCGTTTCGAACGGGCCGAGCGCGTCCTGCCGGCGATCGAATGGCCGCTTTACGTCGACGATGTCGTCGCCATCGAGCGCCTGAAGCGAGAGCGCAACGCCGTCGTCTTAGCGCACAACTACCAAGTTCCCGAGATTTTCCACCTCGTCGCCGATATCGTCGGCGATTCGCTCGCACTTGCAGTCGAAGCGGCGAAGACCGATGCCGAGGTGATCGTACTCTGCGGCGTCCACTTCATGGCCGAGACGGCGAAGTTAGTCAACCCCGAGAAGCGCGTGCTCGTGCCCGATCTTCGCGCGGGCTGCTCGCTCGCCGAATCGATTACCGCCGCCGACGTGCGCTTGTTGCGCGAGCGCTACCCCGGAGTGCCGGTCGTGACCTACGTCAACACCTCGGCTGAAGTCAAGGCGGAATCCGACGTCTGCGTCACCAGCGGCAATGCGCTTCACGTCGTCGAGGCGCTCGGCGTTCCGCGCGTCATTTTCCTCCCCGACGAATATCTCGCCAAGTACGTCGCCTCGCAGACGGCGGTGGAGATTATTGCGTGGAAGGGGCATTGCGAAGTTCACGAACGCTTCACCCCCGAAGAGATTCGCGCATTCCGTCGCGACGACCCGAACCTGCGCGTGCTGGCGCATCCCGAATGCCCGCCCGGCGTGCTCGCCGAGGCCGATTTCGTCGGCTCGACCCAGGGTATGGTGGAGTTTGCCCAACGCGAATCGCAGCGCGGGCGCGCCGAAGGCGTCACCCCGCGGATCGTGATGATTACGGAGTGTTCGATGGCCGATAACGTCGCCGGGAGCGTCCATAACGTCGAATTCGTTCGCCCCTGCAACCTCTGTCCGCATATGAAACGCAATACGTTGGCAAAGGTGCGCCGGAGTTTAGAGACGATGGAATACGAAGTCAGCGTCGATCCCGCCGTTGCGCTGCGCGCGCGTCGCGCCGTCGACCGGATGCTCGCCTACGGCCGCGCGCCGCAGGCACCATAATGCGCGAACGCACCTACGACGTCGTCGTCGTCGGGGCAGGTATCGCCGGTTTGATGGCCGCCTATAAACTCGCCCCGTTGCGTGTCGCCGTACTCTGCAAACGCCCCCTCGGCAGCGGAGCGGCGACCGACTGGGCGCAAGGCGGCATCGCCGCCGCGATCGGGCGCGACGATTCGCCCGCGTTACACGCGCAAGATACGCAGTTAGCCGGTGCGGGGCTAAGCGATGAATCGATCGCCGAAATTCTTGCCAACGACGCTCCGGCGCGCATCGAGGAACTCCTCGAACTCGGCGCCGCCTTCGACCGCACCGCCGACGGCGAACTCGCGCTCGGGCGCGAAGCCGCCCATCAACGGCGGCGCATCGTCAAAGCCGGCGGCGATGCAACCGGGCACGAAATTCTCCGCACGCTCATCGCCGCAGTGGGTGCCTCCGATCACATCGATGTTATCACCGACTGCATCGTCGAGGATCTACTGATCGACGGCGAACGGCGCGTCGCCGGCGTCGTTGCCCGCTCGCGCGATCTCGGCGAACGCTTTATCGTGCGCGCGCGTGCGACGGTGCTGGCAACTGGCGGCATCGGCCGCCTCTATCGCGCGACGACCAACCCGATCGACGCCAGCGGCGATGGCATCGCGATGGCCGCACGCGCCGGTGCGATGCTCGCCGACATGGAGTTCGTGCAATTTCATCCGACCGCATTGGCGATCGGTCGCGACCCGATGCCGCTGGTCACCGAAGCGATCCGCGGCGAAGGCGCGCTACTGGTCAACGATCTCGGCGAACGGTTCATGACGGCGATTCACGACGATGCCGAACTCGCACCGCGCGATGTCGTCGCGCGCGCGATCTTCGAACAGATACGCGCCGGGCGCAGCGTCGGTCTCGACGCACGCGATGCCATCGGCGACGAGTTCCCGCAACGCTTTCCGACGGTCTTCGCGTTCTGTACCTCGGCGGGAATCGATCCGCGCACGGCGCGCATACCGGTTGCGCCCGCCGCACACTACCACATGGGCGGCGTCGCCGTCGACGAGTGGGGGCGTTCTTCGCTGCGCGGGCTCTGGGTCTGCGGCGAAGCGAGCGCAACCGGCGTTCACGGCGCGAATCGCCTGGCGAGCAATTCGCTGCTCGAAGCGATGGTCTATGCGTCGCGCGCCGCCGACGATATTCGCGGGGCCGCGCTCGAACCGACCGGCGCGACGCCGTTGCCGATCCCTCCGCACGACAGCTCGCCGCGCCTCGCCCAGGCAGTCCTCGATCTCCGCAACGTGATGTATGCAGATGTCGGCTTGCTGCGCGATGCACGCGGATTGCAGAACGCGCTCGCGCGCATCGATACGCTCGCCTCGGAGTTTCCGAACGCGCTGGGCGAACTCCGCAATTTGCTTGTCGTCGCTCACGCGATCGCCTCGGCGGCGCTCGCCCGGGAAGAGAGCCGCGGGAGCCATTATCGGCTCGATTTTCCGCAGCCCGACGAAGCATTTGCGAAACGCTCGTTTACGAAAGTCGGCAGCCATGCGTAAGCCGCATCGCTTGCTCGTCGAACCGATCGTACGCGCTGCGCTGCTCGAAGATATCGGGCGCGGCGGCGATCTCACGACCGAGTCGATTTTTCCGGCCGGACGGCGTGCGACCGGCACGATCGTGGCGCGAAAGGCGGGAACGCTCGCCGGGATCGAGGCCGCGCTGCTGGCATTCGAGTTGCTCGATCCGCGCGTCGAAGTGCTCGACGCACGCGAGGACGGTGCAGCCTTCGAAGCAGGCGCAACGCTCGCACGCGTGCTCTGCGATACGCGCGCATTGCTCGCCGGCGAACGCAGCGCGCTGAACCTGCTGGGGCATCTCTGCGGCGTGGCGACGCTGACGCGCGCGTACGTCGATGCCGTCGCAGGAAGCAAGGCGCGCATCGTTTGCACGCGTAAAACGACGCCGGGGCTGCGCGTGCTCGAGAAGTATGCCGTGCGCTGCGGCGGCGGCGAAAATCATCGCTTCGCTCTCGACGATGCGGTACTGATTAAAGATAACCACATCGCGCTTGCGGGTTCGATCCATAACGCCGTCGTCGCGGTTCGCGCCGAGATCGGACACATGGTCAAAGTCGAGGTCGAGGTCGATACGCTCGATCAGCTTCGCGCGCTACTCGCCGAGCCGATCGATGCGGTGTTGCTCGACAATATGTCGCCGCAAATGCTTCGCGAAGCCGTCGATATCGTCGGTGGTCGTTTCGTCACCGAGGCGAGCGGCGGCGTCGATCTCGCTCATGTCGGCGAGATCGCCCGCAGCGGCGTCGATCTCATCTCGGTCGGGCGCATCACGCATAGCGCGCCGAATCTCGATATCGGCCTCGATATCGCTTCGTAGTATCGGGCACTTCGCCCAAATATGTTGCGATTATGTCACCCCGAGGAAGTTGCGATTATGTCACCCCGAGGAAGTTGCGATTATGTCACCCCGAGGAAGTTGCGATTATGTCACCCCGAGTAGGTTGCGAAGCAACCGTATCGAGGGGCACTTTCCCTCGATACGCCGCCCTGCGGGCGGCTACTCGGGATGACAATGCATTGCGCTACTCGGGATGACAATGCATTGCGCTACTCGGGATGACAATGCATTGCGCTACTCGGGATGACAATCCCACAGCCGTGTCGAGCGGTCGTGCGTCGAGCGCTGCCGAGATTATCGCAGGGCGAAGAGTTGCGTGGCGACGATCGCGCCGATCCCCACGAGCATCGCCGTTCCGACGACCGCCCATGCGACCGGCAGTGCAAGCGTCTCGCCGCGGCGCAGCGCGCGATCGGTGAGCGCGTAGCGGAGCGCTCCCGCGATGCCGAAAAGCACCCCGACGATCGCCATAACGACGCCGAACCACGAGGCCATGCCCTCGTTGACGGTGCTTTTTAGGTGCAATACCCCGGAAAACTCGCGCAGAACGAGCGAGAAGCGCGCGATAACGAAACCGAACGCGATAAACGAGAGCGAGGTGCGGACGTAGGAGAGAAAGGTGCGCTCGTTTGCAAGCACGTCGTTGGGCTTGATATCGGAGGCTTGAAACATGCCCGGCCGTTACGCTCCGGAGGCGGACGTTCCTAGGAAGAACGCGAAGAAAAGCCCTATGAGCGAGCTTCAAGAACGCGCGAGCCACGACCCCGATAACCCCCAGGCCCTGATCGATTTCATGTCCTCGGGCTGGCTGCACCAGGCGCCCGTCCGCAAGGCGCACCCCGAGATCGCCCGCTTCCAGGCGCGGCGCTGCGAACTCGCCGGCCGTTTCCCGGGCGAATACCTCGTCCTTTCCGCCGGAAGCGAGCACGTGCGGGCGAACGATACCCAGTTTCGCTTCCGTCCGGATAGCGATTTTGCATATCTCATGGGCGGCGGAGAGTCCGAGGAAATGCTCGTTCTCGAACCCGACGGCAGCAGCCACCGAGCGCGACTCTTTACCGCCGCGCACAACCGCGGCACCGCGGCATTTTTCACCGATCGCGTCCGCGGCGAGCTGTGGGTGGGTCGCCATCGTGGGCTCGAAGAGAGTCAGGCCTACTATGCCGTCGATTCCGTCGCCGACCTCGCGGAACGGGAGGAGTATCTGCGCGATATACGCGCCTCCGGAACGCGCGTGCGCGTCCTCGGCGAAGATGAAGAACTCGGTCAGGTGCTCGCCGAGATGCGGCTCATCAAAGACGAATACGAGGTCGCCGAGTTACGGAAAGCCGTCGAGATCACCAAGCGAGGTTTCGAAGATGCGATTCGCGTGATGCGCGCCGGGCGAGGCGAGCGTGCGATCGAGGCGGCATTCTGGGCGCGCGCCCGAATCGAAGCCAACGATGTCGGCTATCTCACGATCGCCGCAGCGGGGCATCATGCGTGCACGCTGCATTGGAATCGCAACACCGGGTTGCTCGAATCGGGGGCGTTGCTGCTGCTCGATGCCGGCGTCGAGTGCGACTCGCTCTACACCGCCGACGTCACGCGCACGTTACCGGTCGGCGGACGCTTTAGCCGTCAACAACGGGCCGTCTACGAGTTGGTGTGGGAGGCACAGCGCGCGGCGATGGCTGCGGTCGTTCCGGGGAACGAATTCCGCGAACCGCATCGGCGGGCGATGCGCGTGCTCGCCGAGGGATTGATCGATCTCGGGATCCTCACCTGTTCGCTCGACGAAGCGCTCGACCCGGAGAAACAACTCTATCGTCGTTACTCCCTCCACGGTGTCAGCCACATGTTGGGTATCGACGTACACGATTGCGCGCGCGCGCGCATGGAGACCTATCGGTACGGAACGCTGCGCGAAGGCATGGTGCTCACCGTCGAACCCGGGCTCTACTTCCAGCCCGACGATGCGACGGTCCCCGAAGAGTATCGCGGGATCGGCGTGCGGATCGAAGACGACCTCGTCGTTACCGCGACCGGTAGCGAGAATCTCTCGGAGATTCTGCCCTCGCGTATCGACGACGTAGAACGCTGGATCGCAACGCTCCACGCGTGAGCGAGGCGTCGCCGCAGTACGGAGAACGCATCGCCGCAATCGAGCCGCTGGGAACGCAGACCGTTCCCGAAGGCGAGCGGCATGGACGCGCACGGGATCTTTTCGCGCTCTGGTATTCGGCGAACGCCGAGATCGCGACGTGGATGGTCGGCGTCTATATCGTCGCCCTCTACGGAACCGATCTGCGTTCGGCCGCGATCGGGATCGTCATCGGCAACCTTGCAGGCTATGCATTGCTTGGCCGGCTCAGCACGCGCGCTCCACGCGACGGCGTGCCGCAAATGCTCGCATCGCAGCGCGCATTCGGGGCGCTCGGTAATCGCGCACCGGCGGCGCTGGCGTTTCTCGCCGGCGTCGGCTGGTTCGCCGTCAACAGCGTCTTCGGAGCGTACGCGCTCACGACGCTGACGCATTGGCACTTTGCACCGAGCCTGGCGACACTGGTGCTCGCGCAGGTGCTGCTCGCCGCCTACGGCCACAATCTCATTCACGCGTTCCAGCGCATCGCGGTCGCGATGCTCACCGCCGGTTTTGTCGCGATCGCCATCGCGACGCTCGCCCTGCATCCGGCGTCGAGCGGCTTTCATGCCGACGCGCCGCTCGCACTCGGCGGAGCGATCGCCGGCTTTTCGTTTGCCATCGCGCTCTCGTTCTCGTACGCGACCGGCTGGCTTCCCTGTGCGGCCGACTACGCGCGTTACTTACCGCGTGAAACCTCGCGACGCTCGCTCTTCTGGTATAGCTTTCTAGGAAGCGCGCTGCCGTGTATCGCCATCGAATTGCTGGGGGCACTCGCCGCGACCGCGCTCGGGCAACGTGCCGATGCGGCACAATCGCCGACCGATGCGATCGCCGCGCTCTTGGGGCATGGAGTCGTCGCGGGCGTTGCGCTTGCAACCATCGTGCTGGGTACGCTTACCGCCAACAGCATGAACCTCTATTCCGGCGCGCTCGCCGCGCTCGTCGCCACGCGTATCGCCATCCCACGCTTTGCCG
This sequence comes from Vulcanimicrobiaceae bacterium, assembly GCA_049964475.1. Lineage (GTDB taxonomy): Bacteria > Vulcanimicrobiota > Vulcanimicrobiia > Vulcanimicrobiales > Vulcanimicrobiaceae > JABEUX01. Next base: position 216 of record JBMFXH010000010.1, on the reverse strand, counting down.
CAGCGCTCGTGGTGGGAGGGATCGGCGCCGCGATCGCATTTTTCGGCAGCGATCCTCGCGTGGCCGCCGAGGGGTACTCGAATTTTCTCCTCTTGCTCTCGTATTGGACCGCACCCTGGGCCGCAGTCGTGCTCTTCGCGCGCGAACGCGACGATCCGCAGCGGGCAACGGGGCTGCGCGTCGGCACGGCAGCGTGGTTGCTCGGGGTACTCGCCT